>JAAXWL010000075.1 GCA_013334975.1 Chlorobiaceae bacterium | reverse complement strand
CTGCCTGCCGATCCGCTCAGTCCGGCAGTCGAACCGATGGCGTTGAAGTCGTACCAGGCGGTCGTGCCGTCGGCCAGGGTTTCATTCTCAAGACCAAGGCCATAGGTGTAACTTGCCGCAAGGTTGCCCGCTGCGTCATATTCGGCGGCCACACTGGCAACTCCTTTCGGGTCGAGCTGGTACTCGATGCGCTCGCCGTTATGCTCACTGGCAATACGGTTGCCGAGGGCGTCGTATTCGTAACTCCAGATGTCGCCCGGTCTGGCGACGCTGACCAGTTGATTTTCGGCATCGTATCCATAGGTGGTTACCACTCCACCTTCGCTCCTGGAGGTCATGTTACCGTTGGCGTCGTATCCCCAGGAAACAGCACCGCCGCTGACATACTCGTTGAGATTGTTGACCAGATAGTTCGATCCGATACCGTTGTCTTCGACGTAGGTGCGATTGCCGGCTGCGTCATAGTGATAGACAATATGGCGTCCGCTCGACAGGGTCACTTCGGACAACTGGCCGATGGCATCATACCCATAGGTCGATGAGCCATCCAGCGTAGTCTCGCTGGTGCGGCGCCCCATCTCGTCGTAGGTGTAGTCGAAACGGGAGTTGACCGTACCGTCCTGCTGGCAGTTGACCAGATGGAGCAACTGGCCGGCAATGTCGTGCTCGTAAGTCGTGTAGGTACCATTGCCATTGTCGCTCCGGCTGAGTCGTCCGGCGGCATCGTACTGATACGAGACAATCAGGGTGCCATCGGCTTCCCTCAGTCCGGAAAGATGACCCTCATCGTCATAAGAGTAATGAACCTCGCGCCCGGTCTGGTCGCTCATTTCAATACGACGACCAGCCTGGTCATAGGCATAACCGATCCAGCGTCCGTCGACGTCGGTGACTTTGAGGAGATTATTGGCGGCATCGTACTCAAAGCTCATGGCGCTGTCGGCATCGGTGGCACTGGTCAGGTTGCCGTGGAGGTCATAGGTGTAGCTGGCTGTTGTGCCGTCTGCGTAGGCTTTCTGGATCAGACGTCCCAAAGCGTCATAGGTGTAGCCGATATTCTGCCCGCTCCTACTGACGGCAATATCGAGGGTTCCGTCCGAATGGTAACTGTAAGTCTCGCTGCTGCCATCGGCATAGGTGACACTGTTGAGGTTGCCCCGATCGTCATATCCGTATCCGATCGCATTGCCTCGCTGGTCGGTAACCTGGGTGAGGTTGCCGAATGAGGGCTCATAACTGAATGCAACAGAATGGCCAAGGGCATCCTGCGTCCCGATGATCTTGCCGTCGGCATCATAGCTCATGCTGCTGCTCGATCCATCAGGGCTGACCGTTTCGATCACGTTGCCGTTGCCATCATAGCGCAACTGGGTAACGTTGCCTCTGGCGTTCTCGATCTGCGCTATCTGGCCATCTTCGTTGATCCAGAAATGGGCGGTTACACCGGCGGCATCGGTGACTGTCACCTCGTTGACACCGCTGTAATGGTAGCTCACCGATTCGGCTCCATCGTTGAGATATTCCCGTTCGAGCCGTCCGTTTCCGTCGTACTCGTAGTGATGAATCGTGCCATCGGTACCCGTAATCGTGCTGATGAGATGTCGGGCGGCGCCATCGGTCACATAGCTGTACTGCTTCGTGCCTTCCGGAGAGGTGATGCTCAGGAGATGCTGATTGTCGGCATCATAGGCATAGCTGATGTTGCGGCCGGTGTGATCGACCTCAGTGATGAGTCGGCCTGCTTCGTTGTAGGTGTAAGTCCAGTGGCCGCCGGTATCGGTAACCACCTCGCCGAGTTTGCCGTCAATATAGACTGCCTGCCGGGTGTGGCCGTTATTGTCTTCAATTTCCGAAAAACGGCCATCGAGATTAAAAGTGATGGTCGTTCCGTTCTGCTGGTGAAGCACAAACACACCGCCTGATTCTGAAAGGGTTGTCGTTCCCTGACCACTGAGCTTGTAACTGCCATCAGCCTCATGGGTGAAGAGCAGCTTTGTGCCGGCAAGATCGACCAGCACCTTGCCGTCAGACTGGCTGACTGCCGTGATGTCCCAGGCGAAGGTGTGGCTGTATCCGAACACGCCGAGTGTCGCCGGAAGCAGCAGATTGCCGTCATCCGAGGCCTTCTGGAAATCAAGCCCGAAAAGCCTTGTAAGATCGTTGGTTCGACCCTCAAGCTGGTCAAGCAGCGTGGCGATGCCGGAAAGGTTGTTCTCGTAGTCACCGGCTGTCGTGCCGAGTTCGGTAATCAGATTCGCCCTGACCGTTTCCCAGGCCTCGTTACTGACATTGTCCGGCCTGCTTGCCTCGAGAATCGTATTCCAGTCGATCACCGCATCGGGATTCATCGTCGAAACCGACAGATTGACCGTACCTCCGCCACTGAAATCGGGTTTGAAGAATATCTGGAAACTGCCCTCGGCTCCAGGTGCAAGAATACCCGCCGGTCCTTCGCTGTTGATACCGAGCAGTTGCAGGCTCGTGTCGCCGAACTCGTCAGCTCCGGAGAGCTTGAGCAAAGCATTACCGGAGATGTTCAGCAACGGGGCCGCCACATCCGTTTCTCCGGTGTTCTGGTAATAGATCCGTGCTGTAGCCGTCTGGCCGGGCCGCATTGCTGCTATGGTTTCAATCCGGAACTCCACATGGCCGACTTCCTGGCTGTTGACAGTAAATCCATCATGCAGCTCCGCTGTGCGTACCCCATCCTGAATCCTGATGTCACAGACGCCGGTGTTCATCCCTTGCAGATCGAAGGTAGCCCAGAGTTCGGTGCCGTCTTTCCAGTAGATCTTTTCGGCAGCATGTTCGACACCATCGCCGTCGACCAGCATGGCCACCGTATGGGTGGTCAGCTCCGCTCCATCGATTCGTATCGTCACCTTGCCCCGATTGCTGCCCGTGTCGGTGCCAACCTCCGTGATGGAGAAGACGAGCTTGTCGGCGGTAATAGTGTAGCTGTCCGCCGACCCCTGGGTGTTGTAAGCCATCACATAGTAACTGCCTGCCTTGGCATTGGAAATCACAATCCGCTGGTCAGGCGAATCAACCACGCTGTAACGGTAATCGAAGTCCGATCGGCTCGGCATGTCGCCATAACTGACGTACAGTTCTGTCCGTCCCGCCCCTGCGTCACGATCGAAATCGATCAAGAGGGTATCACCCGCCCCTGCGTCAACACGGTAATAGAGCGCGCCACCCTTCACGAGAACGTCACTGTCCGGTATGCCGAGGCTCAGCACCTCGACATCGAGATGCGTCGAATCAACCGAGGCACTCAGGTTGTTGGTCTCGTCGCTTTCGGTCACCTGGTTGAGTATATCGCTGCGTACGATCACGTAATAGTCACCACCGATGAGTCCGGGAAGCGTACCCGTAGCGGTCTGCGTGTAACTGGCGCTTCCGGCAAGAGGGCCGCTGATCTCAACTCGATCGAACAGCGCATCGCCCACATCCCACACTGCGTCGGTCGAGAGATAGATATTGTCGCGCCAATGGCCGGAAAGCGACACTGCGCTCTCATTGGTCACCGTGTACTGGATAGTGGCAAGACCTCCGGCAATGCCATTAACAGGCACGGAAATTGTGCCCGCAACCAGATCGACCGGAGCCGGTGCAGTAATCTGAACCGGGGTAGAGTCAAGGACGGTATTGTTATTTTCGCCACTTCGCTCGTAAATCCAGTTCCCGCTGTCAACCACCCCGAAAACGTAATACCTGCCACTCAAACCGACCGGTATGCGGAACGATGCCGACAGAGCGACCTCGGAGCCAGCACCAAGCCCACTCACGCTATCTGAATACCCGAGATAGATATCGCTACTCCTGTCCAGAACACCGTCACGGGAGAGATAGAAGGTCTGACGCCAGTTACCTGTGGTAGCGGCTCCGTCGTTACGCACCGTCCATGAAACCGCAAGATCCCGGCCACTGACTCCCTCATCGGCGGCACTCGCGCTGCTCATGACCAGATCAGGAACCGGACTGAGATCGATGGTGGTCGTGTTCGAGGCCTCGGCGCTATTGTTGTTCTCTGCACCTGTCTCCGTGACGTTACCATTGGAATCGGTGCGAACAAACACATGGTATTCGCCCGTATAATCAACCGGAATGGTCAGTGATGCCGAAGCACTGTAGCTCTCGCCTGATGAGAGTGTATTGGCATGATAGACGGTGCCGAGAACGACATCGTCACCATTGCCGACAAGAGCGTCCCCACTCAGAATCACCTTGTCCCACCAGTAATTGCTGTTGGTGCTGCCCTGACCGGCATTGGTAACGGTAAACGCTACCGACAGCTTTTCGCCCGAGTTGACCCGATCCGGAACCGTGACCGAAACCACCTGCAAATCCGCTGTCGGCTGTGGTTTTGTTTCGATACCGCCATCCGGAATGGGGTCACCGGGTTTCCAGTCGATCCCGACCCCGAGCGGTCTGGAATTATTGTCCTCTTTTGCGGCTTCGTAGACCTGACTGTAGATGTCAGTCGTCACGAACAACTGGTAGCTGCCCGACAGGTTGGAGGGTATCGAGACCTGGGCGCTGTTCGAATACTCCTTGTTCACACCGAGTATCCCGGAGTGCGCATAGGTTCCGAGTACCACATCATCACCATCACCAAAGACGGTATCATTCGAAAGAACAATCCGGTCATACCACTGTGAAGCTGCCGTATCACCCACTCCCTGGTTCAGAACGCTCCAGGAGACGCGCAGACTCTGGCCAGCCTGCACAACCGACGCAGCAGCCACCTCCGACACCACCAGATCGGCCGGGCGCGACTCGATACCCAGAGCCACCGCATCACCCGTGTTATCCACATTGTCAAGTTCGAAAACCATGTCACGGGTATCGGTCTTGGCAATCAGGTACCAGGTACCGCTCAACGCATCATTCAGGTGAACGTTGACTGTATTGATATAATAGCCGTTTGCTGCACCACTGGCATACAGCGCCATGGCATCGGCAAGCGGTATCGACTGCGCCGAGCCTGCCGGTGCAAGCTGACCGGAATGCCACACTTCACTCAACAGCGAATCACCCGCATCAAGGGTTGTGTTGGCTGAGAGATACAGGGCATCGTACCAGCCGGAATTTGGGGTCGTGGTGGCACCGGTATTGATCACCCGGTACGAAACCGTCAGATCGTGTCCAGCGACAGCCGTTGCCGATGAAGCGATGCCGGAAACCTGCAGGTCCGGCGGAGGCGTCAGACGCACATCCACCGGAGTGGCATCATAAGCCGAGTCGTTGGAGGTAAAGACGTTGGTAACGGAACCAACAGGCGACACCGTCACAAAGAAATAGTAGCCACCGGAAACTCCGACAGGCAGCACCACCTTTTCGGTAGTGGTGAAATGGCTGGCGTTTTCCGGCTGAGGAATCTGTGCTGCGCCAAGATCACGCCAGATCGTGCCCAGCAGGCGGTCGCTGCCATCGAGAACTTCGTCGGAGGACATGTAGATACGCTCCACCCAGTATGGGGACGAACCCGCAATTGCCGCCTGTCCTGCATTATCGATCGTGTACGTAATCGACATATTCTGGCCGGACAACGCTTGCACCGGTGCCGCAACCGAAACGACAGCAAGATCGGAAAGTTCGCTCAAAGGAATCGGCTGAATGTCGAGAACCGCACTGGAGGTCACATTATCGTTTTCGAAACCTCCTTCGGGAACGCTATTATTGACATCGGTCTTGACCAGAATATGGTACTCTCCCTCGATGCCTGACGGCAGTGTCACTCTGGCGATATTGTGATACTGTTCACCAGCCTCGAGATAGCTCTCATTCCTGACAGTAGCAAGCCTGACATCCGTACCGTCGAGCACCGCGTCAGACGACAGGTACAGGGCATCATACCAGTAACGGTTGTCCGTACCCGTATTGCCAACATTACCGACGATCCATTCGACCTCGATCTCCCTGCCGGTAAATGCTGATGACGGAGCTGTAATGGAGGCCACCTGCAGGTTGGCATTCAGAATGGTATAAAGTGTATCGCCATACGTTGTGTTATTCCCCTCTCCTGCGGTGCCTTCACGCACCTGGTTGTTGTTATCGGTGAGCACAACGATCCGGAAATCGCCAAACATATCCCACGGAAGTTGTACCGTCTGAATCCTGGTTAACGCATCGGCCAAAGGCAATGCCATCGAGACCGAATAGTCCCCTATCCAGCGGTCAAGTCCGGGAGTGGCGGGGTTGTCGAAATAGACACGGTCAACCCATGTTGCATTGGTCTGTTCCGTACCCGATGTCGAGACCGTCCAGAAAATCTCCATCGAACTGCCTGCGTCGATGGTAGTGATCGACTGGGTGGAGTCCGTGTCGGTAACCAGCAGATCGGGGCCCATATCAAGGAGGTGGATCGACAGCTCTTTATCGAAACTCAGTCCTTCGGTGTCGGTTGAGCGAACCCGGATGGTATGTGAGGTATTGCTTTCATAATCGAGAATCGCGCCGGGAGCGACCAGTATCTGGTTTCCTGAAAGGGCGAAGCGTCCATCGGCATTGTCGGTAAGCGTATAGGTGTGAGCACCGGCATCGGAGGTCGACAAGGTGCCTACAACCGTTCCCCCCAGAGTATTCTCGGCAATCGTATCATTGGAAATTGAGAGGTTTGACGGCGGCACATTGACCGTTACGAACCTGCTGCCCAACACAAAAGGTCCGTCTTCATCCGTAGTATGAACGGTGATGGTATGGCTGACCTCAACCGCGCCCGGTATATTGTAGATATGGCTGAACTCTCCTGCGGCCGCCGCCCATTCGACCGGCGTGAACACACTCGAACTGCCATCACCCCAATCGATACTGTAGGCCGTCCGGGAATCCGAACCGGGATCAGCCACCGCTCCCACATGCAGCAGATAGCTTGCGCCTTCATTAACCCGGTCATTACCGGTAACCTGAGCCGTGGGGGCAACGTTGCTGACGGCCACCTGAAAATCCTGTGTTTCAACACTGTTGGCCTCTCCCTGCTGATCGTCTGCGGTCACGGTAACGGTAAAGGTACCGTTATCGGCATAGAAATGGCTGAGCGTGAGCGTATGCTCCATTCCGGAATCAAACTGCGTGTTCCCGGTTCCGTCGCCCCAGTTGACCGTCATCAGGTGCGAATCCGGATCAGGGTCTCCGAGCGTGACGACATGGTTGAACCAAGCACCCTCGGCACCAAGACCGTCAGCGCCCACGCCGAGTTCCGGAGCATCGTTAACCGGTGTGATCTCAACCCTTACCTGAACCGCTCCGACCGACTCAGCACCGCTGTCGTCCTTTGCTACCACGGTAAACGCATTGAGGGCGCCGTTGGCATCTGCCGCCGGTGTCCAGAATGCAGTATGTGCAGCATCAATGGTTTTGTTCGTTGTGGCATTCCACGGGGTGGCAGATGCCGCATCAAGGCCGATCTTCAGAGTGCCGCCACTCAGCGATTTCACCACAAAAGCCACCACCGTGCCATCAACATCAGCTTCATCACCCTGAGCCTTAAGGGCATCGAACGTTATGGTTGTTGTGGTATCCTCGCTGGTCGTCACAATTGCTGCATCGAAGGTGGTCAGCACCGGGAGATCGTTGACCGCCGTCACGTTGATGACCGCCTGTATGGGGGTATCGGACAGTGCGCCATCAATATCTTTTGCAACAACCATGAAGGCATCGAGAACTCCGTTGGTATTCTCTGCGCCTGTCCAGAAAGCTTTGTGCGTCGCATCGATGGAGTTGTTCGTCAGAGCATCGAATGGCGTGGCGCTTGCCGCATCAGTACCGATCTTCAGGCTGCCGGAGCTGACCGAGCTGACCACGAAACCATCGATTGCACCTTCGGCATCGGCTTCGTCACCCTGAGCCTTAAGCGCTTCGATCGTTATGGTAGCCTCGGTATCTTCAAGGGTCGTCGCGATCTCGTTACTGAAAACCGTCAGAATCGGTGCTGTGTTGGGAGCCGTCTCGAAATTCAGCACTGTCGGATCACTGATACCGGCAAAAAAGTTTCCTGCAATATCCAGAACAACGCCAGCGCTCATCTGCACACTATAGAGACGACCCGTTCGCAGAAGGTTCAGGGGGTTGATGGTAAGCATGCTCCCGCTGAAACTGACCTGACTGCCATCCTGAACATTAATGGAGCGATAGTCACCAAAGTCATTGCTGACAATCAAATAGCCAGAACCGGCCATGACATCCTCATCGAAATAGAGTTCGAGAGAGCTGTCAACAGCGACGTCGGTTGCATTGTCAAATGGTGCGCTGTCCAGAAAAACAGGAGGAGTCTTGTCAATAACAACAATCTCGACAGAGGCGTAATCTGATGAATCAATACCATCGCTTGCCTGCCATGAAAAACCGGTTATGCCATGCCAGGAAGCATCAGGCACAAAACTCAGTCCTGAAAGTTCAGAAAGCGACAGGTACAGACCCGGAGTAACCTCAACCCCGTTGACCCAGAGTAACCCGTTTTCCGGTACTGAAGATATCTGTATATCGTAGAGCGAGTCACCATTACCGTCAGTGAAATGATTACCAAAATCCTCTTCTGAAAAAGAGATGACGGTGCCTTCGTCACCAAACCTGCTGAAATCGCTGATAACCGGTACGGCGTTAGGATTCACCACCCCCATTACGTTTGAGGTAACATCCGTTTCGTTGTAACCCATGTCATCCGTATAGGTGGTCAGAAGACGGAAATAGTACCCTGCATCGGCATGCGCCAGGATATAGCTGTCATTGTTTGCACCATCGATATTGGTCCAGCCGGTATTGCCATCACCTGAAAATTGCCACTGATAGAGAGGAGATGCCATTAACAGACCGTCAACATCGCTTAACTCCTGAACCTCAAGACTATGGCCGGCTACAGCCATGCCAGTGATGGAAAGCTGACCCGGATCCGGTACATCCGCCACAAACTGTGAAGCAGAAGCCGGTGATTCGGAACGTCCTTTCCCGTCGGTATAAAATGCCTGAACCCTGACATACTGGTGCGACTCCGACTGATCCAGGGTGAGTGTAGCTGCCTCGCCACGAACTCCTGAAATAGTTGTCCATGCCGAATTATCCGGTGATATCTGCCAGCGATAATTCACTGGAGCTGTTACTCCATCGGCATCGGTTGGAGGCTGGGCTGTCAGGGTCTCACCCTGGGTTGACGTCCCCGTAAAGGTCACCGTGCCGAGATTGTTATCACCAATATCGTTCAGTATGCCGGTTGATGTATAGAGCGAGTACGTCCCGGTATTGCCAGCCGAATAGGTGGTTGCTCGAATAACATCGCCTGCCAGATAACTCCAGGAGAGATATGAGTCATAACCTCGCTCACCATCCCCTCCGTCATCATTATACGCTATCATTACGCTGGATCGCTCAATCTGAAGGTAATCATCCACAGTGGATGAATTCCCCATATACAGGTACACGGCTGTGCCGTTAGCAACACCGGTCAGCTCATAACGATCCCAGTAACACCCGGAACGAAACGTGTTCAAAGGATCGGATGTGGTAATCTCTCCATTGACCCTGTATGTGAAACTGATTCCGGCCCAACTGTATGGCGGATTGACCAATCCTGCTGGTATCTGACTGTCTGCACCCAGTGAACCCTGATACTCCGTAACGTTGAGTGACGTTGTTTCCACCTGACCGCTTCGGGTCTCCAGCGCCCAGTCGCCTCCTGTGGCTTCGCTGCCCGTCTTGTCATCCGACGCAGCAACATCAGCCCCGGTCATTTGTGAAAGCGCATTGACAAACTGCTCTCCTTTTTGGTCAGCAGCGACATTGCAACCATAGAGCAGCAGATCACCGGTATCCGTCAGGGTATTACCGATAACTGCAAGCTGCGTTGCATACAATCCCAGCGTCTCGCGATTCAGTTCGATTGAACCGAGAGTGAGTGAACCAGGGGAACCATGGGAAATGATCTGGATGGAATCATAACCACTCTCGCCACCGAGCGCCGAAACAATCTGCCCGATACCATCGCGGCTTTCATCGAGCACCAGATACCTTGTTCCAGGAGCAAATTGAGCGATCAGTTGCTCCCTGTCACTGACGCGACTGTCGATAAATACCCAGGATTTTGCCATGATCAGTGCTTGTTTTCGTTAACAAATCAACTTGTATGTGTATCACCAGTGCTGTTAATGCTGTTAATCAGATGACATTCTGGTCTGATAACAAATGAAATGGCCAAACTTGAACATCGCTCCTTCAAAGGAGAGAGGTTCATGAACCACCTCATGCAAAACATCTGCAATGGTAACGCTTATGAAGGATCAGATACGGTGAAGTCCGGAATCAGACGGCATCACTGCTTTGCCGCCAGAGAGTATCGGTTGACTATAAAGACAACCTGAGAAAAAAACCTGTATAATATAATAAGCCGAACACTGAATATCAAACCAGCCGATAAAAAGAAACGCCCGTTAAACCATAACGACTGACCTGAAGAGAGAGAGAGTACTTCATCATCAGCAACTGCTTCAGCGACCTTGCTTATCCGGCTTGACTCAACCCTGAAAATAACTCTAACTCATTATATATATGTAAAATAAATTAAATTTGCTTTTTTGTGCCAACAAGAGCCATAAACATATTATCGAATTACATAAAAATTATTTTTATATATCAATAATCAAAACAAACACAAATCACTTTATTCTGACAAGCAAGAACAACATAGAACAAAGAGCATCTCCGATAAACGAAATGCAGCAATATTAACTAAACGACAGGGTACCTGAACATGAACCGTGCAAGAACAATAAGACTTCGCCTTATCTATAACTGAAATTAATGAGCACTATATTAACCATAATCCAATATTTTGATGAATCATAAAAATCACCCATCATACGAGCTGTAATTCAATGAAAACCAGACCAGGAGCATTCCATAATACGCTTAACAAAAAGGAATATAAAAGCCTTATTGAAGTATTTACAGATAATACCACCATCCATAAAACACACCTCAGGGCTCCTCTTTTTCGAACTGTTTTTGTTTTCATCTCAGGACTTCATTGACCTCATAAACCTCACGATCGCTCTCTCTACTATCGCACTCCGAATGAGATGCTCTCTTCCATTCTTATTTTTTCTTTTTTTATACTTCATAACAAAAGTTTTTTTATAATCCAGAGTTGTCACCTCTTCGCTCTACCCCGTGAGGTTGTAACGAATCCAGTCATCATCCGCAAGCCCAAAAGACCGGCCACCTCATTTTTTTGTTTTTTTATCTCTCTTACGCAGGAAATTACATTATATTAAAGCATCATTAACAATTGTGAATTCCGTTACTGACAAGAGAGCGGTTCTCGTCAATGAAACATGTCGTCATCGTAGGAGGAGGATTTGCTGGCCTCAACGTTGCCAAAACGTTGGGCAATCATCCGGAACTCAGAGTCACACTCCTCGACAAGCACAACTTCCACCTTTTCCAGCCCCTTCTCTACCAGGTCGCCATGGCGGCGCTCAATGCGGGTGAAATCGCCTACCCGTTACGTATGATACTGTCGAAGTACAAAAACATTACGGTACTCAAAGGCGTTGTCAAAACGGTCGATCCCTTCAGAAAAACCATCGTTACCGATTTCGGGGAGATCACCTACGACACTCTCGTCATGGCCTGCGGCACAAAACATCACTACTTCGGCCATAACGAATGGGAAGAGTACGCACCAGGTCTGAAAACAATCGCCCAAGCTGCTGAAATCCGCAGAAGGGTCATGGACGCCTATGAAAATGCAGAGCGCTCTGTCGACCCTGAAGAAAAAAGAAAGCTCCTGACCTTCGTCATTGTTGGAGGAGGCCCAACCGGCGTCGAGCTCGCCGGATCGATCGGAGAGATGAGCCGTCACTATCTGTCAAAATATTTCAAGAATATCGACCCCACGCAAGTGCGCATCTTCATTGCTCATTCGGCGCCACGTATTCTTCACACCTTTTCACCAGAACTTTCCGCCAAGGCCACCGAGGCGCTTGCCAGGCTTGGCGTGGAGGTATTGAGTAGCTGTAAGGTTACAGGAATTAATGAACATGGCGTTGAAATCGGCGAACAAAGAATCGAGGCCACCACGGTACTCTGGGCCGCCGGGGTCAGGGCAACGAGCATCGGCAAAACCATTGGATTCGAAACAGACCGTTCAGGAAGAATCATTGTCGGCGCAGACCTGAGCGTTCCAGGTCACCCCGACGTTTTCGCAGGGGGAGACCAGGCTCATTTCAAACTGCCGGGAGGCGCCACCCTTCCTGGACTGGCTTCAGTCGCCCTTCAGGAAGGAGAAGCAATAGGCAGAAACATCCTTAATGAAATCATAGGCAAACCCCGAATCCCCTTTATCTACAGAGACAAGGGTCAAATGGCGACCATCGGCAAAAACACCGCCATCGCCGAACGGGGCAACGTCAGGCTCTCAGGCCTGCCCGCATGGATCATCTGGCTCTCCGTTCACATCTACTACCTCAGCGGCGCCAAACACAGGCTCTTCGTCCTGTTGCAATGGGGCTGCTCCTTTTTCACTTTTGGCCATGGCGCGCGCATCGTCAACAAAGAGTGGAGATTTTATCCGACCGTACCCGAAAAAGCGGAACCAGCCGAAAAAGAGGAGTGATGCCGGGAGAGGATCACGACAACATAGTGTCATATCACCCTTAAGCTGACGTATATTCCAGAGCCCTTATTTTATCCAGATCGAAATCGGTATCGGTATCGAAATCGATTATTTATTGTGAAAACAGAAAACCCGTCTCTGGTTTTATTTGTTTAATTATAAAATAGTTATCACAATAAGTCACTATTCTGCAGTGAGTTTTTCTTTAGCATTTTTAAGTGAAAATCGATACCGATACCGATTTGGATACCGATTTCGTGGATAATAGAAATTCCGATCTTTTGCCTTTGACACGACAGCAATACTGTTTTCTCAAAGGTTAATCGACAGAAAGATAATCCTTTTCTTTCGTCACATCTTCAATGACCGTCAGCCCGCAAAACACTTCAACATCGCCTAACAGTTTCGGTGATATGACTTTACCCTTAAAGCTCTCCCTTATCTTCACCATGAGTTCCGGATGCACGGTTACCGATGTCGGATTCGTGACGTTACGAAATCCTACGAACAGCGCGGCCAAAATCTTTTCACGAAAAAAATCATTGCCTACTTCATACTTTTTTCCCATATCACCCTTTGTTTTCGTTCACGAAAAATAACTGATTCACCATTCATTGTTCATAGAAATGT
>JAAXWL010000074.1 GCA_013334975.1 Chlorobiaceae bacterium | reverse complement strand
ATGCCCAGGTCGAAGCCACCAAAGGGCAGCTCGAACAGTCAAAAAAGAGGTATGCCAACGGTTTCGGTACCGTCACAGAGGTCAGTGAAGCGCAGGCAAGCTATGATCTTGCCGTGGCCGACCGGGCAGATGCTGTCGCCGGGCTCGAACGCAGTCGGCGTGATCTGGAACGCATAACCGGCATCTATCCTGAGCAGCTCTGTCAGCTCGAACCAAAAAAAATGGTGCTTCGTGAGCCTGAACTGCCTAACGCCGACGAGTGGGTTACGCTGGCAAGGGAGCGCAGTGGAAAGATCGGCGCTGCCCGCCAGGAGGTCGAGATTGCTCGCAGAGAGATCGACAAAAACAAATTTTCAAGATATCCACAGCTCGAACTGTGGGCCGGGAGGAGCTATTCGGTCAGTGAGAACAACTATACCATTGGATCGACCTACGATACCTGGTCTGTGAGTTTGCAGGTGAGCGTGCCGATCTACTCCGGCGGCTACACGAGCGCTTCGATCAGGCAGGCAACCGCTCGCCGGATCAAGGCCAGTGAAGAGCTGAACCGTCAGGAGCGGGAATCCATATCCGATGTCCGGCGGTATTACCAGGCACAGATCAACAGTATCACCCAGATACGAGCATTCGAGCAGGCGGTCAGGTCTGGAGAGGTCGCGCTTGAAGGGACACGAAAAGGGTTTATGGCCGGGTTCCGGACCAATGCCGAGGTGCTCGATGCCATGAAGAAACTGCTCGATACACGCCGCAGTCTGGCGCGATCCAGATACCAGTACATTCTGAACAGCCTCATGCTCCGGGACTCTTCCGGCATGTTGAGCGAGGCGGACCTTGATGAAGTCAATCGTTATTTTGCGGTTGCAGGAACATGATGTTTTCTCCATGCGCATTCTCGTAATCCATCAGAATTTTCCCGGACAGTTTCGCTACCTCTCTCCGGCGCTCGTGAAGCTCGGTCACGAGGTGACGGCCATGACCATGAAAAAGGACTCTCCGCGTCTGTGGCAGGGGGTGCGTCTGGTCAGTTACGGAGTCTCAAGAGGCAGTACTTCCGGAATTCACCCCTGGGTGGCCGATATCGAATCGAAAGCCATCAGGGGCGAGGCCTGTTTTCGTCAGTGCATGAAGATGAAAGCGGAGGGGTATGTGCCCGATCTCATTATTGCGCATCCTGGTTGGGGAGAGAGTCTCTTTGTCAGAGAGGTCTGGCCGAAAGCGAAACTTGGCATCTACTGTGAATTTTTCTACCGGCACGAAGAGAGCGATATTGACTTCGATCCCGAGTTTCCCGTAAAGGACAAAGAGGGAAATACCAGCCGGATTTCCATGAAAAACATCAATAACCTGCTCCATTTCGGCATGGCCGATGCCGGTTTGTCACCAACACGCTTTCAGGCCGATACCTTTCCCGAATCGTTTCGCTCGAAGATAACGGTGATGCATGACGGCATCGATACCGATCTGGTGCATCCGAATCCGGACGCGCGGTTTCCTCTTGATGACGGAACGGTTTTCACCCGGAACGACGAGGTGATCACCTTCATCAACCGGAATCTCGAACCCTATCGCGGCTTCCACATCTTCATGCGTGCCCTGCCGGAGATACTCAAACGCAGACCTGAAGCACAGGTGCTCATGGTTGGAGGTGACGAAGTGAGTTACGGCGCCCGGCCTCCGGCAGGGCAGAGCTGGCGGCAGCGGCTTACCGATGAGGTGCGTCCACAGATGGACGAACAGGCCTGGAATCGCATCCACTTTCTCGGCAGGATTCCCTACGATCGATTCATTGCCTTTCTTCAGGTCTCAACGGTGCATGTTTACCTGACCTACCCTTTTGTTCTCTCCTGGAGCCTGCTCGAAGCCATGAGCACCGGTTGCGCCATTGTTGCCAGCGATACCGGCCCGGTCAGGGAGGTCATCTCCAGTGGGGAAACCGGTACTCTCATCGATTTTTTCGACAACCATGCGCTTGCAGAAGAGGTGTGCGCCATGCTCGACGATCCGGAGCGGAGGCGCGTGTACGGAGAGCGTGCCCGCCACTTCGTCAGGGAGCGCTACGACCTGAAGCGAATCTGCCTGCCCGGCCAGCTCGCCTGGGCCCTCAACCTGCTTCAGCGATCGTGAAGTTTTTTCCTTTTCGCCGGTGTCGGCAGGAAACGATTTGCATGGTATTCTGTTTTATAGTATCGTATGAGCAACTGTTCATGTTTTGGAGGCGTCAATGAGCGGAAACGATGAAGGGCTCTGCCAGCAACCCTGCGATCATCCCGATGTGGTTGATACGGTTCGTAAGGCTATGCCGGAGGAGGGGCAACAGCAGGATTTGGCCCAGCTCTTCAAGGTTCTTGGCGACCACACGAGAGTGAGGATTCTGAATGCCTTGTACAGATCGGAGTTATGTGTTTGTGACCTGACCTCGATTCTCGGCATGAACCAGTCTGCGATCTCGCATCAGTTGAGGGTGCTCAGGGATGCAAAAATCGTCAGATCCCGGAAACAGGGTAAAAACGTGCTCTACAGCCTCGATGACTGTCATATCGCCGAGCTGATCAGGATTGGCTTCGAGCATGTGCAGGAAGGAAAGGGGTGAGTTCTTTTTTTTGTATAACGTATGAATGTATGATCATCTGTTAATATCAAGCAGTAGCCGGGGTGATGTATGACCGAAATTATCTCTATAGCAACCAGAATCATCGAAGCCTCCTGGGCTTTGCTGCTCGACTCGTCTGTCTTTATGCTGGCGGGCTTTTTTGTGGCCGGGCTGCTCAAGGCCTTCATGCCGGATGACTTCGTCGCCTCCCATCTAGGAGGTAACGGCCTCAAAAGTATTTTCAAGGCATCGGCCATCGGCATACCGATTCCCCTGTGCAGTTGCGGTGTGCTGCCCGCAGCAGCCGGGCTCAGGAAGCAGGGGGCCGGCAAGGGGGCAATTGCTTCGTTTCTTATTTCGACGCCCGAAACCGGTGTTGATTCTGTCGCCATATCATGGGCGCTGCTCGATCCGGTCATGACCGTTGTCCGGCCCGTTGCCGGATTTCTGACCGCCGTGGCAGCCGGCATAGCAGTGTCGATTTCCGAAAAGTTCGCGCTAAAGGAACAGACTGAAGCCGCTACCGCAGCAAAAACGGAAGGGGGGTGCACCTCCTCATGCTGCTGCGGTCACAAGCCACCGGTGAAAAAAGGGGCCGCAGACAAGCTGAAAGCAGGCCTCGACTTTGCATTCGGTGACCTCCTGAAAGATGTAGGCGGGTGGTTCTTCTTTGGTGTACTGCTTGCCGGGTGTATTTCAGCCATGATCTCTCCGGAGATCATCGACCGCTATCTGTCAAACGAGTACCTCTCGATGGCCATGATGCTGGCTATCTCCGTGCCGCTTTATGTATGTGCCACCGCCTCGACGCCCATCGCCGCCGCCTTCGCCCTGAAAGGCATTTCTCCCGGTGCGGCACTCGTATTTCTGATTGCCGGGCCCGCCACCAATGCAGCGTCGCTCGCCGTGATCGCGCGCTTGCTCGGCAGACGGGCAACAGCCGTCTACCTGACAGCCATCATTATCATGTCGTTCGTTGTCGGGATTGCTGTCAATTCGCTTTACGGCTGGCTCGGCCTCGATATCCGCCACTGGATCGCCCGAAGCAGCCACGAAGAGGGCGGCCCGGTCGCCATCGTGTCCACGATCGTGCTCGCCGCGCTCGTTCTGAAATCGTATCTGCCGTTCAAACATCAAGCTTAGTGACATGTTTGGCGATGGAGAAGAGTTATCCTCATTCCGGATATGCGACGGAAGGAAGCGATATGTCTATATTTCAGGGAGATTGTTCCGGAAATGACATCTACGGGAACTTGTATTCGTTCGGGATTATTTTATGTGAGAAACCTTTCAACTCCGAACCTGTTGGGTGTAAATGCAAATGAAAGATCGTCTGGAGAGGATTTCGGGTTACCTGAAATCGGAGAGCTACCTGATGGCGCTCAGGGAGCTGAATGCCCTGGTCGAAGAGAATGAAGCGCTTGACATCTGGCTGTCGCTGGAGGCCAATACCGACCTTGACGTGTTGCAGACCTGCCTGAGCATCGTCATAGGAGAGCGCTCCGGAGATCCGGTGACGGTGCAGAATTACGCTCACAAGGTCAGCCTCTACGAGCGATTGGCCAACGTTCTGATCAAACGCCTTCTTGGCGACAAGAGCGCCGGAAAAGAGATCGACACCATTCTCTTTTGCGAGGATGCCCTCGGCAAGGTACGATGGAACTGAGGAAAAGGAACACGGAAGAATAAGTCGTATAGGTCTGATAGGTGAAGAGAAATACGATTGTTTCATTTCTCGTCACTCGTGAATAGTGTCAAGTCAAGCTTAAACTGACGTATTTTTCGGAGCCATTGATTTATCCAAATCGAAATCGGTATCGGTATCGAAATCGATTACTTAGGTAAAATAAAACCGGTCTATGGCTTTATCTGTTTTATTATCTTGTGCTTATGATCATAAAACACAATGCCCGGTGAGTTTTTTTAGCCTCCTTAAAGTGGCACACGATACCGATACCGATTTGGATACCGATTTCGATGATAAGAGAAATTCTGACTATTTACCGTTGACACGACACTATTTCAGAACCAAAGAAAAACACCTTACCACTATGGCATGTGAATGGACTCAAATAGCACAGGCACTTGGCTCTGTTGGAGGTGCAGTAATTTCACTTTTTGGGTTTGCTGCCGTTACCTGGCAAATCAGGATCAATACCATGACGATGAGACAATCCAATCATATCGCTATATATTCAAATAGTACGGAAATATGGAAGATGATTGCAGAAAAAAGTTATTTAAGGCCATATTTTTATGATGGAAAGATAATGTTATCTGATGATGAAAACAGGGATATGATTTTTTCAGTGGCGGAGTTGATCGCTGATTCTTTTGAGTATATTCTGATTGATAAAATGTTGATTGCCCCTGAAATATGGGAGCCTTGGGAAAATTATATGAAAAAAATATATAGAAAAAGCAGCGCTTTTCGTGAATTTATAGAAATTAATCAGGACCAGTATTCAAGAAAGCTCGTTAAACTTTTATCTGATTCATTAAATGAACAATGAGCCTTTATTGCTGATCAGGAAACTGGATTCCGAGAAAGAGTTTTTTCTTCTGGATGATCTGTATCAGCGTTGTTTTGGGGATTCAAGTGTGCCGACGCTTACGCAGAGAAATTGGTGGTACCATTATTCTGAGGGTATAACAGGAATTTTTCTTGATGATAGACTTATTGGTGGTATGAGTTACTGGCCCATTGATGAACAGACTTTTCTTATGCTCGGAGATGGAAGGTTGAGGGAGCGGGAGATCGATTGTGGAAGATTTAATGTTGTTGATCCTCATTATATTTATATATCAGATATTGCGATTGAGCCGGAATTCAGGGGTTTGAGCTATACGGATTTATTGTTAAAACATTTTATTGTATCTTTGAAAATGCTTGTTGAGATAACTGGTAGTGTTACTGTTTGTGCGTTTGGTTATTCGAAGGCCGGTTCTGGAATATTAAAAAAATATGGATTCAAAAAGATTGCTGATGCGAAAAATACATCCGACAAACAAGATTATTATGTTTTAGAGGTAAGTCCTCACTCCTTGTCTGTCCTGTGAATCTATTGTTAATAGTTTTTGAATTATTCTCCGTAAAGCCTTTACGGAGAATGTTCAGGTATTTGCCTTTTCTTATGAATGGGTTTTGCAATCACGGTGAATGGTGTTGTCGTCATTGCTTCACACCGGAGAGCGTGAGGTTATTTTTAAATTCAAAATGGGGGAATTTTTACAACTTCAGACCAACCGGGGCGAGGTAGATGGTGAACTCCTCCTCTCCGTCAATGCCGAGCAGATTGTCCATTTCCTTTTGGTTATAGGCGGCGATGGCGCAGGTTCCGGCACCGATCGCCTCACAGGCGAGGTAAAGGTTCTGGCAGACATGGCCTGCGTCGAGGGCGATCACCTTGTGTGCGGCCAGCCCATAGCGCCACTCCATGCGGTATGGAATCGTCGTCCAGACGAAAACCGCGGCGGCATCACCGGTGAATGACTGGCCAAGCGTCGCCCTGACCATCCTGTTTTCGAGGTTCTCATTACCACTGACGAAGAGCAGTTCGTGTTCGAGAGGCAGGTAGCGGTAGATGCCCTGTTCAATTCCCTCGACCTTCAGCACGCAGAGGTAGGTTTCAAAGGCATGGCGGCAACCTGCCGAGGGCACTGTTCTGAGTGCGTGACCCGCATCAAGCTTCAGCCTGAGCCCCTGAGTGGCCCACAGCAGAAACGAAATCTCGTCAAGGGTGAGCGGCTGGTCGAGGTAGTTCCGGCAGCTCTCCCGCCGGGCGATGGCACTTTTCAGGTCGATAGTACCGATGCCGCCGAGCTGGTCGATGCCCGGTAGTCTGATGCGCCGTGTATCGGGAGGAAAGGGCTTCTCGATCGGTGGCGGCGGAATACGGCGCCGCTGGTCGGTCTGTGAGAAGTCCACCATCTGCCGGATGTTGTCCTTGAGGAATTCGCGAGCGCTTTCGAGCTGCTGGTTCATTGTTCTTTTTTTGGTTTTCTCAGGTCTATTGGATGATAGGTCGTATAGGATTGAAGAGAAAAATGCAGAATATGATTTCAGGTTCTGCATTTTTTATTTCCGAGAAGCTGATGAGTGCCTGATGGCAATGGATATTCAAAGAGATGAGCCCCTTTCTTTACTCATTCTCAACTGTCAACTCTCAATTCCTAAGAAAATCATGTACTCTCGGCGTACTATGATCTTCTTTTTTTGATTTGGATACCGATTTGGACAATTCACGTGCCAGCACCTTTTTTTTATCGGTATCCAAATCGGATTTCATTTGGAATCTCGATTCAATGCTATACCGACCTCAATTTCTATCGCCGCTGATTGGCGGGCTCATCATCGAGTTTCTGGTTCACTGAGAAGAACACCGTTCTTTGCTTGTTATCAACTATCCTCCCAGTTTTGTGGCTTTGAGCCTTAGCGAGTTGGTGACCACCGAGACGCTGCTGCCGGCCATGGCGATGCCCGAGAAGACCGGATTGAGCACAATGCCGAAGAAGGGGTAGAGCGCTCCGGCAGCGATCGGGATGCCGATGACGTTGTAGATAAAAGCCCAGAAGAGGTTCTGGCGGATGACCCGCATGGTGGCTTTGGCCAGGGTGATCGACTGGGCCACCTTTCGGATGTCGCCCCTGAGGATGGTGACCCCCGCTGATTCGATAGCGATGTCGGTGCCGGTGGCCATGGCGATGCCCACATCGGCCAGCGCAAGCGCCGGTGCGTCGTTGATGCCGTCACCCGCCATGGCTACCTTTCGCCCATCCTGTTGCAACTCCCTTATCCGGTCAGCCTTTTGATGTGGCAGCACTTCCGGGATCACCTCGTCGATGCCGGCCTGTTTGGCCATGTAATTGGCGGCAAGCCTGTTATCTCCGGTGAGCATGATCACCTTGACTCCTTTCGAGTGCAGCTCCCGGACGGCCTCAGCCGCCTCCGGTTTGATGGTGTCGGAGAGGGCGATGAGACCCAGCGCCACCCCGTCAGCCTCGAGGATGACCACGGTCTTGCCATGTTGCTGGAGTGGGCCTACCGCTGCCATGATCTGTTCATTCTTTTCCGGCTTATGTACCCTGACCATATTCTCGTTGATGATGCCCTGTACCCCGATTCCCTCCTTTGCCTCAAAACCGGTTACAGCGGAAAGAGCGATTTTTTTGTCATTCGCAGCCGAGACGATCGCCTGCGCAAGGGGATGTTCCGAGTGCTTTTCGACGCTGGCAGCCAGTTGCAGAATCGTGTCAGCGGTGGTCGTAACATCGAGCGGTACGATGTTGGTGACTGATGGGGTGCCCACCGTGATGGTGCCGGTTTTGTCGAACACGACCGTATCGATGGTGGCGAGGGTTTCAAGGCTCTGGGCGTTGCGGATGAGAATACCGTTTTCGGCCCCTTTGCCAATGCCGACGATGATCGCCGTCGGGGTGGCCAGACCCAGCGCACAAGGGCAGGCGATGACGAGGATGCCCACCAGGCCCATGATGCCAAAGGTGAGGGCGGTTGAGAACTCCATGAAGGCTGAACCGACCGTGAGCCAGACGATAAAGGTGAGGGCGGCAATCACGAGTACCGCTGGAACAAACACTGCGGCGATCCGGTCGGCAATGTTTTGGATCGGGGCTTTGGAACCCTGGGCATCCTCCACCATCTGGACGATCCGGAAGAGCATTGTATCAGCACCAACAGCAGTGGCAGTGAAGGTGAAGGCCCCCTGCCGGTTGATGGTGCCGCCGATGACCGGATCGCCGGGTTTTTTGTCCACCGGTACAGGCTCGCCCGTAACCATCGACTCGTCGATCGATGAAGTGCCTGAAAAGATGATGCCGTCCACCGGGATTCTGCCCCCAGGTTTGACCACGAGCATCGTCCCTTTGACGACCTGCTCGACAGGCACCTCGATCTCATTGCCGTTATCGTAAACGATGGCGGTTTTGGCCTGGAGCCCGATCAGCTTTTCGATCGCCTCACCAGTCTTCATTTTCGAGAGAGCCTCGAGATACTTGCCGAGCAGCACGAAGCCGATCACCACGATGGTGGTGTCGAAGTAGGTGTAATCAGGCACCCTGAGCTGCTCCCTCACCTCCGGCATGAGGGTGATGATCGTGCTGTAGAGCCAGGCCGTGAGTGTGCCGATGCCGATCAGGGTATCCATGCTTGCCGCGCCGCTCCGGACGAACATGACGATACCATGCAGGAATGGTGCGCCGATGCGGAACACCATGTATGTGGCCAGCGCCATCGAAATGAGGTTGAAGAGCCTCATCGGGATCGGCAGGTTGGGCACGGACGCGAATGATTGTGCTGCGATGTCCCACATCATCAGTACAAAAACCATCAGGGCTATCGGAAGGGCGAACTGTACCTTCGCTTTCTGGGCGAGCAGCTCCTCCTCCTTTTCCTGCCGGGCTTTTTCGGCTGCCGCCTTGCGGTCGATGACGGGAGCGGTGCATTCTGCGGCTTGGGGAGCCTGTTCCGAGACGACGCTGAAGCCGTATTGACCGAGCAGTTTGTTAAGCGCTTCGTCAGTTAGGGTCTCTCCAGTGAACTCGACTTTTGCTTTTTCGGTGGCGAGGTTTACTTCGGCCTTTCCGATTCCTTCCAGTTTCGAGAGTTTTTTGGTGATGAGCGCCGCGCAGCTCGCGCAGTGCATCCCCTTGACCATGTAGCTTTTCGTTGTCATGGCACGGGGAGCGGTTGTGGTTCGGTGACGTTGTACCATTTTGTGCGCCACGAGCGAAGCATCGCAATGCCACCGGTCAGGAACTGTTCGACGGCATCGGCATTGTCGAGAATCTCCGGACGGCTCGACTTGAGGCGAATCTCCCTCGTCATGAGCACGCCATTTCGATGATGGGCGATAAGCGCGTTCAGAAACCTGAGATCGAACGTTTTGTCAACGGCGGTGAGCCGGGGAACCTGGGGGTCACGAACCGGTCGGGTGTCGCTGTACCAGCTTTTTTTCCAGAGGTAGAGTTCATCGATGTTTTTCGGTTCATCCTTCAGAATCGCAGCGGCAAGGTCTCGGATTTCCGGACGTTCGCTACGGCGTGCCTCTTCGGCCAGCAGCATGGCCCCGCGGTGATGGGCGATCATGGCGTCGATGTAGCGCAGATCGACCCACTTGTCGGGCTGGCCAAGATCCATGATGTTTTTGTCGTACATCGAGAGCATGTATTGCGGCGTGAGCCGGTAGCCGATGCCGATACCAGCGACCGCCGAGACGATCATGAGGGCGATGGCAAGCGCGAGGCTGATTTTCTGCATGATTGGTGCTCCGAAGATCGGTTACTTGACGTTGATAACGCCCCAGGGCATACCCATGGCGCA
Organism: Chlorobiaceae bacterium; assembly: GCA_013334975.1. Lineage (GTDB taxonomy): Bacteria > Bacteroidota > Chlorobiia > Chlorobiales > Chlorobiaceae > Chlorobaculum. Next base: position 3,487 of record JAAXWL010000074.1, on the reverse strand, counting down.
GGTGATCGGGTAGACGCCCGGTCTGGACGGGGTGAACTCCAGAACGACCGGCTTGCCTTTGACGAGGTATTCTGCGTGGTTCCAGAGACCGGGCACCATGACGGCGTTCATGCAGCCGGAGCCGTTATCTTTGGCATCGATGATGAAACGTACTTTTTCGCCACTTCTGAGTTCAAAGCGGGAAGAGGCGAGAGCGCCGCCGCTTGAAGCTGTTCTGATGATCCGCCCGGTTTTGGCGGTAGCTCCGGAAGTTGCGGATGCCGATGGAGTGAGCCTGCTCGTGATGCCGATCTGGCTGTTCAGATTGAACAGGGTGAAGAAGATCACAAGTAAGCCGGCTGATTTCATAAAAAGTCTGGATGTTGAGGGCCTCGTTGATAATCCGGAGCTTGAAAGGCCTATAAAAAGCAGCGGTGGCAAGGTGCCGAGCACAAACAAGGTCATGACAAGTAATCCTTTCCACGGGCTTCCGGAAAGCATTGCTGCGGCTTCTGCCGCCAGTGTGAAGCCGCAGGGGAGCAGAATGGTCATGAAGCCGGAAGGGAAGGGGCGAATCAGGCCATTGTTCATGATGCCTGAGCCAGCTTTCTCGGTCAGGCGTTTCGGCAGGGCAATGCGTAGCCGGTTCAGTGGTGTGAACCCGAGCATCTGCAAGGCAAGAACGATCATGAAGAAGGAAACAGCAATGAACATCACGGTGGTGAAGCCGGAGGAGATACGGATTGACTCGCCAAGCAGCCCGAGCAGGGCGCCGGTGAGGCCGTAAGCCGCGATGCGTCCGGTATTGAAGAGCATCTGGGGGCGCAGTTTGTCAACCAACGAAGCTGGTTTTCTGTCGCGTGAGTGCCACTGCGTCGAGAGGGCCAGGATGAGGCTACCCACCAGAGCAGCGCAGGTGGACAGGCCGGCGATAAGGCCAAAGAGGAAGAAGGAACCCGCCGAGCTGTTACTGTCGATGGTGAGCACCGGCAGGAGCCCGGATGCAGAAAGACCGAAAAAGAGCGCGAGCGCGGCCACTGAAAAGCCAATGACACTGATCACTTCAGTCAGCGGAGGTTTTATGGCTGGTGTGACAGAAAAAGAGTAGAGCCCTTCCGGGAAGAGTTTTTGCAGCGAATCCGGGGATGGTGGATCTTCTTTGCATGAGGTCGTCAGAGTGCCTGTTACCATCGAAGCCTCGACATGGGTGACCCCGTCGAGCGAACGCACCCTTTTTTCAATGATCGCCTCACACGAAGGGCAGTGCATCCCCTTGACTGAATAGGTTCTGGTGGACATGGTGAGTCTGGCAGGTTTAACTATCGTTACTACTACCGATGCTACAGCTCTATGGTTCCCCCGCTTCTCCCTCTGGCTATAAAAGTCCATTGCGGCCATCAACGCTCACGCTTTTCCCCAAAAGACGGCAAGGACAACAGGGTGAAAACAAGAAATTTTCCTCAGCCAGGTTTTCCCCTCCAATCATTGTCAACTATCCACTATCCATTATCAACTATCAATTATCAACTATCAACTATCAACTATCAACTATCAACTATCAATTATTCTCTGTCTTAAATTCTGAAGTCACGTGGAACTCGATTTCGGGGAAATCGTCTTTGGCGATCTTGAGCATCCACTCGGTTTCGGCGAAGAATACCGGGTGCTCCTCCTTGTCGAGGGCGAGCACGTTCGACTTGCGACGCATGAACTCGGTGAGCTGCTCCTTATTGTCGCTGGTGATCCAGAACGCCTTGTGGTAGCGCAGCGGCATGAACGAGCACTGTGCGCCGTACTCGTGTTCGAGGCGGAACTGGATCACGTCGAACTGGAGTTCTCCTACCGTGCCCACGATCTTGCGGGTGCCGTACTGGATGAAGAGCTGCGCCACCCCTTCGTCGGTGAGCTGGCGGATTCCCTTTTCGAGCTGCTTGGTCTTGAGCGGGTCGCGGTTTTCAAGCACCTTGAAGATCTCCGGCGAGAAGCTCGGAATGCCCCGGAAGTGCAGGTTCTCGCCCTCAGTGAGCGTGTCGCCAATCTTGAGCGAGCCGTTGTCGTACAGGCCGATCACGTCGCCCGGCCAAGCCTCGTCGATGACGCTCTTCTCCTGCGCCATGAACTGCGTCGGGTTGGAGAAGCGCAGCTTCTTGCCGAGGCGGGTGTGCTGGTAGAACTTGTTTCGCTCGAACCGGCCTGAGCAGATCTTGAAGAAGGCCGTGCGATCGCGGTGGTTCGGGTCGAGGTTGGCGTGAATCTTGAAAACGAAGCCGGAGAGGGGCTCTTCCGAGGCATTGACCAGGCGCTCCGATGCCTCGCGATCGTGCGGGCAGGGGGCGACGCTGATGAAGGTGTCGAGCAGCTCGCCGACGCCGAAGTTGTTGATCGCGCTGCCGAAGAAGACCGGTGCCTGCAACCCCTCACGGTACATCTCCAGTTCGAAGGGCTCATAGACCCCCTCGATCAGGGCCACATCCTCACGCAGTTTGTCGGTATACCCCTTGCCGACCCAGTGTTCGAGCTTCGGGTCGCCAATCCCCTCGATGTCGGTCAGCTTCTCGCCGATCTTCGAAGCGTTCGCCTCAAAGAGGTTCAGCGACTTGTCGAACAGGTTATAGACCCCCTTGAAGGTCTGCCCCTGGCTGATCGGCCAGGTCATCGGGCAGGTCTGGATGTCGAGCTTCTCTTCAAGCTCGTCGAGCAGCTCAAAAGGGTTGCGCCCCTCACGGTCAAGCTTGTTGATAAAGATAATCACCGGCGTATGGCGCATCCGGCACACCTCCATGAGCCGCTCGGTCTGCTCCTCGACGCCCTTCATGCTGTCCACTACGAGAATGACGCTGTCCACGGCGGTGAGTGTGCGGTAAGTATCTTCAGCGAAATCCTTGTGGCCCGGCGTGTCGAGGATGTTGATGCGCTTGCCGCGATACTCGAAGCCCATCACCGAAGTCGCCACCGAAATACCGCGCTGCTTCTCGATCTCCATGAAGTCGCTGGTCGCCGTCTTGCGGATCTTGTTGCTCTTGACCGCCCCCGCCGTATGGATAGCGCCGCCAAACAGCAGCAGCTTCTCGGTAAGCGTGGTCTTACCCGCATCCGGGTGGCTGATAATGGCGAACGTCCTCCGCCGCGCGATCTCCTGTGCTAACTCCATGTGCTTCTTCTCTCTGTCTGATGTGTCAAGTCCGGTTCTCTGTAATAAGGCCGGAAAATAGTTAAAAAATCGGGAATATCGGGCATGGGGAGGGATGATGGTAATGCTGGGTGTCCTTGTTTTATCCGGGCGGAGAGTGTACTTTTGGGGAAGTCAGGCAAGGATCATGAATTTGATGGTGTGAATGCCCCTATGGAACTTCATCCGCACATTATAGAAAAAGAGGGCAAAAAAGAGTTCGTTGTTTTACCCTACGAAGAGTTTATGGTTTTGGAAGAAGCTATGAACGATTATGAGGATTTAAAAGACCTCAGAGAGGAAAAAGAAAAGTCGCAGAATCAGCCGGGTGTTCCGTTG
>JAAXWL010000073.1:9286-13640 GCA_013334975.1 Chlorobiaceae bacterium | reverse complement strand
TCTCATCACACACTTTCCGAAGACTGCTTACCTCACTATCATCAATGCTGATAAATATCACCCCATCATCCCTTAACAGATTCCTTGCAAGCTTCAGCCTTGGATACATCATGTTCAGCCAGTCGGTATGAAACCGTCCGCCTGCTTCGGTGTTGCTGCTGATCTTCCGGCCTCCTTCAACCTGGCTGGTGAGTTCGAGGTAGTTTTTGATGTTGTCCTGAAAGTTGTCGGGGTAGACGAAATCCTTGCCGGTGTTGTATGGCGGATCGATGTAGATAAGCTTCACCTTGCCGGAGTAGCTCTTCTGCAAGAGTTTGAGCACTTCGAGGTTGTCGCCCTCGATCATCAGGTTCTGTGTGGTGTCCCAATCGACACTCTCATCCGGGCAGGGTCGCAGGGTCCCTGTGGATAGGGTAAGCGCAAGCTGACGGGCGTTGCGTTTGCCGTGCCAGTTGAGGCCGTACTTCTCCTCTCTCTCTTCCACAGCGCCGCCAAGCAACTGCCGGAGTACCTCGAAGTCGATCTTTCCTTCGGTGAAGGCTTCAGGAAAAATCCGCTTCAGTTGCCCGATATTGCCCGCCAGCAGATCGGCTGATCGGGTTTCAGGGTCATCTGCGGTAAAGGGCTTTATGGAGGGCTCTTCGTATCCGGTCATAATTGTTGTTTTACTGTTGCGAGTTGCGCTTCAAGCCGTTTGAGTTCCAGATTCAGTTCCACCTGCCGGGGTATCTGCTTCTCTTTTTCCGCCGCACGGCGCAATCGGACAATCTCCTCATGAAGCACACTGCACTGATGCAGAGCATTACGGCGCAAATCGGCATGTTCAGCAGTTTCCGAAAGGAGAAAAGAGCCCGTTTCCATTGCCGCATTCAGGGACACCACCGAGTCAAGCCAACCCTGATAGAGATCATGGAGGTTTGCCCGTGGTTGCCGTCCAAGTGCCAGCGACTCGCGGAAACAGGCCAGCATCTCCGTATCACACGCCTCAGGCCATGCAACGGAAGCAATATCACCATCAAGCACTATTCTGCCGGCCTCGCTCTGCGACCAGCGTTTGTGAGCTAAAGAGAGCGAGACTTGTTCGCCCTGTTCAGCAAGCAGCAGCACCGGATACGGAATCGCCCGATGCACCAGCTCCACGAGGCGCTTCGTTCTGGCTTCGCTCCGCAAGGTAAGCAGCAGAACGGCTATTTCCAGATATTCACGGGTATCCTCACGGTACAGCGGCACTCCACTTGTCTCCGGCTTGAGCGCAGCAAGCCAGAGCAGCTCTTCCATCCCCTCGTTGATTGCTCGTTTATCAGCAGCCGTAGGGGCGCCGTTTTCAAGCAGAAGGCGCTTTGGCACCCGCTGGTTCACCCGGCTGGTGTCGGGCAGGTCAAATGCTGAAAGAAGCTCGGAAGTATTCACGTGGCGGCCTCCGGCAATACAACAAGCCAGGCCGTGACTTCAAAATCGTTGATGCCTGCAAATTCCCCTTTCATGGCGTGTGTACCGCCTGGAGTGAAAAGACTTGCCACTGCGCGTTCCTGATTCTTGCCTGCTATGGAGGCAACGGCTGACGCAAGTAAACGCTGTGCAGCAAGCATATCCTCTCCCTGTCTGGTGGCCTTGTCAAAGCGGGCGCATGCACCTGCATCAGGCAGATCGCGGCCAAGGCAGAGACGTTTGAGGCGGTCAAGAATCTGCCGGGCCTGTGTGTAGGGCAGAACCACCGAGCCATCGTCACCAACATGCACAAGGTAATGAGTGCCGAGAGGATATCCGGTTTCGGGAATCCGACGGGCGGCAACTCCCTCAGCACGGAGACAGAAGATGATTCCCGGCGGAATATCAGCGTCCGTAGCAGTCGTAACGGCAAAGCTTCCCGGCGGCAATGCGTCCAGCACTCCGGGGTTGCCTTGAATATAGTGCGCCAGATCGATGCGAAGGTCGGTGAGTGTCAGATCTGCTATGGATATTCCGGTTGAAAGATCCTCAAGATCGATCACCGCATCCTGAAGTTTGAGCAGTTGCTTGCGCCGATATTCGAGATCGTTCATCTGGTTGCCGGATTGCTGCTCGATGAGGTTCTCCTCACCCGTGGCGGAGATGTCGAGCAGGACCATTTTTCCGCTGACCCGCTGTTCGAGGTTGATGTACTCCTCAAGCTCCATGTTTGGCCAGAAGTTGACGAGCTGAATGCAGCGGTTTGGCGACCCTATGCGGTCGATACGGCCAAAGCGCTGGATGATACGCACCGGGTTCCAGTGGATATCGTAGTTGATCAGCCAGTCACAGTCCTGAAGATTCTGCCCCTCGGAGATGCAATCCGTCGCAACAAGCAGGTCAATCTCGCCTTCTTCTGAAAGCTCTTCCGGTCGCTCTTTTGAGCGGGGTGCAAAGGCACTGAGAATTGTGCCCTGATCCTTGCGCAAACCGGAAAGCGTTGTCTGATTGCTTCCGGTACCGGCAATGAGGGCACTCTCAATTCCAAGCTCCGACTTTGCCCACAGAGCGAGCTGATCGTACAGGTAGCGGGCGGTATCGGTAAAGGCCGTAAAAACGATGACCTTGCGGTTACCGGGATTGATGGGGTTCCGGCACTTGCCGGCAATGACGTTGCGCAAGGCCGCCAGTTTTGCGTCTCGTCGGGCATCTACCTGGGCTGCTTCAGAATACAGGGTTGCCAGCCGGTTACGATCTTCGATGAGCTCCTGCTTCCAGCGGATCAGATCCACATCATTGAGCAACACCTTGACTTTGCGCCCGACAAGCAGGCTTTCAAAGGCGGGATCGTCGATATCGACTTCGGCAATATCGATCTCTTCGAGTTCTGCTGTTTTTGACTCGATCCGTGCAAGTGTTGCTTCAACATCCCGGAGCTGGCGCTGAACGGTAAGCGCAAATGACGGTACGGCGCTTTCCATCCGCTTGAGCATGTTGACGCGAAGCAGGTGGACGAGACTCTCTTCACGGTCAGCCTGACGGAAAAAACTCTCACCTCCCCGGACATGGGTACTGTACTTCCTGTCGTAAGCCTCCTGTTTGTGTGGCAGTACATAGCGAAGCGGAGCGTATGAGGCGAGGTTGAGGCGGCGAATCTCGTTATTGATCTCTCTGACCGGTCGAAACGCTCCTGAAAGGTCAACGTCAGCCTTGATGTTGACTGGCTTCAGGCGGTCTGGGAACCTCCCTGTTTCAGTGATGCCGTAATATTTCTCGACATGCTTGCGGGATCGGGCGATAGTGAGATGGTCCAGAAGTGTAAAGTAGTCGAAGCCCAGCATCTCTATCAGGCGATTCGGAGATCGCTCCTCCTCGTCAAGATCGAGCCATCGGTTGAACTGTTTTTGGGCAAGACGGGTAGTGCTGTCGATACTGCTGATGCCATGCGCAAGCAATGCGGTGTCGTTACCTTCGGTGGCAAAGGCAATCTGGTTGCGAAGATCAGCCAAGCGGTTGTTGACCGGCGTTGCCGAAAGCATGAGCACCCTTGTTCTGACCCCCTCTCTGATGATCCTGCGCAACAGGCGATCGTATCGTGTCTCCTTGCCTTTGTTGGCGGCCTTGTTCCGGAAGTTGTGCGATTCGTCGATCACGACAAGATCGTAGTTTCCCCAATTGACGTGCGCCAGATCGATATCGCCGGATAATCCACCGTCACGTGAAAGATCGGTGTGGTTCAGCACATCATAGTTGAAGCGGTCGGGGGCAAGAAAGTTCCGGCGATCATTGGCTTTATAGAGCGTCCAGTTGTCACGTAACCGCTTGGGGCAGAGCACCAGTACCCGGTCATTGCGAAGTTCGTGGTACTTGATGATTGCAAGCGCCTCGAAGGTTTTGCCGAGCCCCACACTGTCGGCAATGATGCACCCTCCGAAACGGTTGAGCTTGTCGATCGCGCCAATCACACCGTCCCGCTGAAACCGGTAGAGTTTCTTCCAGACCACCGTATTGCGAATACCTGTCGCTGATTTGACGATGCGCTCTTCATCAAGATCATCATCTCGGTCACGGAAAATGGTATACAGAATGAGTGAGTACACAAGGAACGGCTCGCGGTGAGAGGCGATTGATTGAAGCATTTCAATCAACCCTGATTGAGCATCCGGATCCTCGGCAAGGCTGGACCACTGAACATCGAACCATGTACTGAGCAGCCGGGCCTCTTCAGGTGTCTCGGAAGCCTGAATCAGATTCAACTGGTTGCAAGGTGTCAGACCAAGCCCGTCCGTGCTGAATGCCAGCGAACCCAGCAGCGCCTGGGTTGGTTCTGCATTACCATCACGAACAATTATAGCCCCCTGCGGGACTGTGCCGGGAGCGAACCTCAGCGTGCTCTTGTTCTTCAGCCAATACAGAAGGCGGCTTG
>JAAXWL010000073.1:0-9186 GCA_013334975.1 Chlorobiaceae bacterium | reverse complement strand
AGCGAACCCAGCAGCGCCTGGGTTGGTTCTGCATTACCATCACGAACAATTATAGCCCCCTGCGGGACTGTGCCGGGAGCGAACCTCAGCGTGCTCTTGTTCTTCAGCCAATACAGAAGGCGGCTTGCAATCCATCTGTTTTGCAAACGGTTACGAGCAGATCTATCGGCATCAGAACCAAAGAGAGAAAGGGCTGTAGTGGCAGAAGGCAGAAGCAGGCGACATTGTGAAAGCGACTCGATCTCCTGACGCACATCATAAAATGCAAAAAGCGACAACGTGGCCGTTACAACATCAATCTCGCAACCTGCTTTGAGTTTTGAGCGAAGGAGGTCGATGACCCTGTCAGAACCGGTGTTTTGAACGATCTTCACAGGCAGGGGTTCCTTTCTGAATCGTGATCAATTGCACTAATACGTATGCTGATACAACAGCTTACACCACGCATGATATTTACCGATTATTCACATTAAAAAAAAATCATCCCTTACGTCAAGGCTGATTATGATACAGCCCCAAGCGTCGTTCTCAGCAGAAGTAAAAGAGTGCTGCACGGCGGAACATCACCTTATTAACGATCAAAATTCAAGCGGTTCAGGAAAATCCAAAGAATACCCCCTGTCAGGGGGCCATTGCAGTAACCATCCTCTTTCTCATCTGCCAATGGCTTTAGCTCTTCGTGCGCCTGTTTGTTGACCGCCCGGCGTCATCGAGTCGCTTTTCCGCTTCATCGATTTCGGCAAGCCGTTGACGATAGTTCTGCTCCTTATTGAGCCAGAAAGAGGAAGGAATGCCGACAACCTGCTCAAGTTGACGGGCCGTTTCGGGTGTGATTGGTGCCGTGCCGCGAATGATTTCATTGATGATGGCGTCCGGCACGCCCATCTGTTCAGCCAGCGCTTCCGGGCTCATGCCGGTGTATTCGAGATGTTCAGCAAGCGTGTCGCCGGGGCATGAGATTACTTCACGCGCAATGGCGATAACCTCTTTCGTTCTGTAGACGTTCTTCATGGTTGCCGGGGTGTTCAATACATGGTAAGATGAAGAATCCGGGAGGGCAAGCTCGGAGGCTTGTGCCTGCAATTTCGTTGTTGTCGGAGAAGAAGAGGAATCGATTTCGATACCGATTTGGATTTGGATAAAATCAACGGCACCAAATCATGCGTTAGTTTGTGCGTGACTTCTCAGTAGTGACTTTTTCCACAAAACTATACCCCGTCTGTCTGCATACCCTTGTTCGCATATAATCTGGACATTCTGCCACTGTAATTTGAATAGACAGAAAGGATATTGCCTTTCTTATCGGAATAGCTGCCAAATCTTGTAAACACCCCTTTTTCGATAATGGCATCATGGAATGCCGGGTTGTTGTATATAATACAGAACTCCCTTTGGCACTTCTGAATCGAGCTGATTATGGAATCAATCACCCGCGACATAACGATATCGGGAAACGGATTGAATAAAAATGCAAAAGAATAGGCGCCGTAATCAGTATACATCGTCGCATCACCGGTAAACACCGTGACTCTTTTCTCGTTCAATACCAGAAAATTTCTTCGGGCAATATTGGCTATATCTGCTGACAACTCAATTCCATTGACGCGAGCAAAAGGAAAGTCAAGCATCGTTCGCATCGCGCTCCCCTTTCCGCATCCTATATCAATAATCGAGTCTTTTGATGTAACATTGAAATCTTTCAGAACGCTTGACAAAAACCTGCTGTCAGATGGTACCGATCTGAAAGCAAGCGCAGGATCCAACCCAACATCTTCAGCCTTCACAACCGTCAGAAAATCCAGCCCTCTCTGCTTGTCAAGAGTAATCTCTATTTTCCTTGCGATATTTGCAGGTGTAAATGACCTGATGTTCATTGAGTCACTATCTCCTGTGCTGTAGGTTGTGTCTTTGTCAAACCACTCTCCGATAGCCGAACCGTTTGATCCTGTCGATCAGCTCACCCTATCTGTAACCGGTTCTGACATCCCCTTGCCTCGATTGATTTCATCATGCACCTTGTCGATACTTCGCAGCTCTCCATTAAATGTACCAGGCTGTCGATCAATAATAATCCTCTTCACGCTGATGCCGCACCGCGAGAACCGTAACGCGATTATCGCTCTCGATCTCAAACAGCATAACGTAACCAGAGTGACCAAATGGCACCAGCAGTTCACGAAGAAAGGGATTTTCTGGTACGGTTTTCCGGCAACTGAAAGGAAATTCCGTCAGGAGGTCAACCGCTTTTCTCAAAGATAACAACGCCTGTTCGGCTGAACGAATATCTTCTGCCACAAGAAAATCATACAGACCAACAAGATCATCTTCCGCTTCAGGGGTAAAGCGAACGGTAAAGTTCATGGTCGTTTCGCTTTGGCCTCATTCAGCATCAGTTGAAGCCTGTCGATAACCTTTTGCGCATCGACATACTCACCAGTCTCAAGAGCACGATCCCGAGAAGCAACTCCACGGGCGATAAACTCCTTCTGACTGATGCGGCGCTCGATGTTTACCCTGAGCGAAGCTTCCATGAATGACGAAAGGGTTTCTCCTTCAAGCAACACCCCTTCTACCGCCTTCCGAAGCTCAGGCTCGACACGTAATGATGGGAATGACGCGCTTTTCATACCGGGTATCGTTTTTTGATCTTGACGAAATAAAGCATCGCACATGCAACGCATATTACCTTATTCGCCGAAACTTTCCAATCAGTGTCGCACTTGGTGACGTTCCGGGTATTTCCGGCAAAGGGCAAGCACAGGAGCTTGACCCTGCAAATTTGTTGTTGTTGGAGAAGAAAAGCAATCGATTTGGATACCGATAGCGATTTCGATTTGGATACGTCAACTGCACCGTATCATACCTCAACATCAGCGCTCCCCATAATCAGGAGGTTGGGCTGAAGCCCGTGATTATTGGGGGGCTGTTTACCCCGGACTGAAGTCAGGGGCAATGTGAAGAGGAATAAAGAATCGAATGCCCCGACAAGTCGGGGTTAAAACCCTCCTGAACCACCAGGATGAAATCCGGACGCACTAGGGCAGGTTCCGGGTATGACCGGCAGAGGGCAAGCACAGGGGCTTGCCCCTGCGAATTCGTTGTTGGTGGAGAAGAAAAGCAATCGATTTGGATACCGATAGCGATTTCGATTTGGATACGTCAACTGCACCGTATCATACCTCAACATCAGCGCTCCCCATAATCAGGAAACGTTCGATTGATCCATCCGGCTAACGATGGAGAAAGATGTGCATCTATCCAGAAGATCATGCTGCAATAACCGGGTGGTCGAGTTTTTGTCTGGCGTATTTCAATGCTGCATGAATATCCTCTTTCTCCAGGTCAGGCACTTCAAGGAGAATTTCATCGTGGGAAATCCCCGCCGCCAACAGATCGAGAATGTCGATAACCCTGATCCTTAATCCTCGTATACAGGGTCTCCCACCACAGTGTTCAGGATCGATGGTAATCCTGTGCTGCCAGTCATTCATAATTTTATTCGTTTTATAATTCAAACGTCTCATTCCATAAAGCCTCACGTTCTCTGTTCCCGTTATTGGTTAAGTAACCGAAAAACCTCTGAATTCATCTGATTCCCGCTTGAAGAATCCCTGATAACCCGTATTGTTCCGTTAATATATTTCCGTAACCGATCATTCAGATTTATGAACATACCCCTCCACATCACCACCGTCGGTGATACTACGTTGCCGAAAATCGTGTTTCTGCACGGGTTTCTCGGATCGGGGAGTGACTGGCTTTCGTTTGCCGAGCGGCTGAAGGATCGCTGGTGCTGTGTGCTGGTCGATCTGCCGGGACATGGGGAGAGCGGAATTCCTGAGCACGCAGAGTCAGAAGGATTTTTCATGCAGACGGTCGAGACGCTGGCTGGAGAGATTCGTCGGTTCAGTGCAGTGCCGTGTATGCTGGTTGGCTATTCGATGGGGGGACGAATCGGGCTGGCGCTCACACTACGCCATCCGGAGCTGTTTTCGAGGGCTGTGATCATCTCTTCATCTCCGGGGTTGCGAACAGAAGAAGAGCGGTCGGCCCGCCGGAAAAGCGACGAAGGAATCGCCCGGAAGATCGAACGGAATTTCGGGGGTTTCATCGAATTCTGGTACAATCAGCCACTTTTTGCGACATTGAAAAGTCATGCGCTGTTCCACGAGATCGAATCGTGCCGATTGCAGGGCTCGCCCAAAAAGCTCGCCCAGGCGCTGCGCCTGCTCGGCACCGGCAACCAGCCGTCGCTTTGGAGTGAACTGCCGGACAACCGGGTTCCGATGCTTTTCTGTATTGGCGAAAAAGATAGCAAGTACGTGGAGATCGGGCGCGAAATGGTGAAAGAGTACCCCGGTTCGAGCCTCGATTTTTTCGAGAGATGCGGCCACACCCTGCACATCGAAGCGCCGGAACGGTTTCTGGAAAGCATGATGCGGACTATCGAAGCGCGCTCCTTCCGCAGCGAAATCCCCGATACCTGACCCATGAGCCCCATGCGACCTATAAACAACCATATCATCATTACTCTCCCCTCCCCCTCACCCTATCGTTCGGGTTTTGTTGTTGTTCTGGTCGAGGGTGCTGAGGTGCGGCACGCAGAAGCCCGAGGTGGTGTTTTCCAGTTCCCGGATCAGCTTGCGTGCACTCTCTCCATCGAGGGAAAAGTGGCGATTGCCGGGTGAAAGAATTCCCCATGTCGCGTAGTAAGGTATTGTACGGTGCTGTACCAGTTTTTCGTACATCTTCCTCAGCGTGTCCGCATCGTCGTTGAGGCCTCTGAGAATCGGCCCCTGCTGCAGGAGTACGATACCTGCGTCGGAAAGACGATCGAGCACACTGCACACCTCGTCGCTCAGCTCTCGCGGATGGATACATGAGGTGATAAGGATCAGCGGTTTGAAGCGGCTGAGCATCGCCACAAGCTCGTCGGTAAAAATTTCCGGCGCGAAAATGGGCGCACGGGTCGTAATCCTGATAATTTCCACATGCGGAATGCTACGTACCTCGGCAAGGGCATGTTCGAGTCGTTCAGGATTTCCATGCATCGGATCGCCCCCGGTAAAGATGACGTCACGAATCGACTCGTCGCTGCGCAGATAGTCGAGCGCTTTGTCAAGACGCAGTCCGTCGAGCGTAGTGGCGACCTTTTCCGACCTGAAGCAGAAACGGCAATGGGCGAAACAGGCAGTCGTATACATCAGCAGAACCTTCCCGGGATAGCGGTGGATGATCCCCTCGACCGGCTGGTATTTCGCCTCGTCTTTGTGGGTATCGACCTCTTCGTCATTGGCATAACGCACCAGCTCTGCGAGTGATGGTATGACCATCTTCCTGAGCGGATCGTCTGGATTGTCCCGCTCCAGCAAACCTGCATAATGCCTGGTGATCTTCATCGGCATGATCTGGCGACACCTGCGAATCCCCTCTTTTTCTTCCTCAGTCAGCGTGACATAGCCACCAAGCTGCGCCTCTGTGGTAATGATGTCGCGTTTCGACCAACACTCACTCATGGGTGCTCCTCTGTACTTCGTTATTTACGTGCCGGAATTGCTCCGTAAATATAGAATATTATATACCTTTATTTTTCATATTTACTATCAAAACAATACGGACAAGCTCATAAAACGAATGCGATCCCGGAGAAAAAAAGCGGACATTCCGCTCTGCCCCTGCAAGTAAATTCACCACTACGACCATAAGTCCTATTCGACCCATAAGACCTGTAAGACATATTCCCCCTTCCCCCGCCATTGCTTATATTAAGGTTCAATTTTTCCGCCATCATCAACTACCATCGAAACTCCTGATATGAGCACTGTCAACTGGATTCCTGCCGGTGAGTACACCGATATCCTCTACCATAAGGCTGAGGGCATCGCCAAGATCACCATCAATCGCCCGGAGCGGCGTAATGCGTTTCGCCCCCAGACGGTGGACGAGATGATCGAGGCTTTGCAGGATGCCCGTAATGATGCAGAGATTGGCGTGATCATCCTGACCGGTCAGGGCGACCTTGCTTTCTGCTCGGGCGGCGACCAGAAGATCAGGGGGAATGCCGGATACGCTGATGCGAAGGGAGTCAACAAGCTGAACGTGCTCGATTTCCAGCGCGACATCCGCACCTGCCCCAAGCCACTAATCGCTATGGTGGCTGGTTACGCCATCGGCGGCGGCCATGTGCTGCACATGCTCTGCGACCTGACCATCGCGGCGGAAAATGCCCGTTTCGGCCAGACCGGCCCCAAGGTCGGTTCGTTCGATGGCGGTTGGGGTGCAAGCTACATGGCGCGTCTTGTTGGCCAGAAGAAGGCTCGTGAAATCTGGTACCTCTGCCGCCAATACGATGCCCAGCAGGCGCTCGACATGGGACTGGTCAACACGGTGGTACCGCTCGAAAGGCTCGAAGAGGAGACCGTGCAGTGGTGCCGCGAAATCCTTGCCAACTCGCCGCTTGCCATCCGCTGCCTGAAGGCCGCCCTCAACGCTGACTGCGACGGACAGGCCGGGTTGCAGGAGCTTGCGGGCAACGCCACACTGCTCTACTACATGAGCGAAGAGGGTCAGGAGGGACGAAACGCCTTTGTTGAGAAGCGCAAACCCGATTTCAGCAAGTTCCCGAAACACCCGTAATGCTTCTGTGTGCCGACATCTGCCGGTACAGCATCCCGTTTACCGGAACCATAACGGTCAGAGGAGTGCCCCTCAACAGGCGCGAGGGGCTGCTCCTTCATCTGAGAAGCATGGGGGGTGAGGCGTATGGCGAAATCGCCCCCCTGCCGGGGCTGCACACCGAATCGCTTGACCTTGCCACACAAGCGCTTGCCGCATTCATCCCGAATCTCTCCGGACTCTGCCGAATCGTTGCTGAAGAGCGCAACCACCTGCTTCATGAAGCGCATCTGCCTCCATCGGTGTCGACCGGCATCGAGATGGCGCTCATCAATCTCGATGCGGTAGAAACCGGCTCTCTGCCCGCCTTTGGCGGCACCTTTCCGCCAGCCCCCAGCATACCGGTCAATGCACTACTTGCCGGAGAGCCGCAAGCTGTGATCGACCGTGCCGCAACACGCTACGCCGAGGGGTTCCGTGCCTTTAAGTTGAAGGTGCGAGAAGGGCATCTCGACGATGCGATCGCCTGCATCCGCGCCTTTCACGAAGCGTTCGGAGGCAAAGCCGAACTCCGGCTCGACGCCAACCAGTCGCTCGACCTTGACGATGCGGTCGCTTTCGGCAGAGCCCTGCCAAAAGGGTGCATCTCCTACATCGAAGAGCCACTGAAGGAGCCGTTGCTGATTCCAAACTTCCATGCCGCCACCGGCCTGCCTTCTGCGCTCGATGAATCGCTCTGGCAGCACCCGGACTTGCTCGACAATATCGGCCCTGAAGCGCTTGGCGCACTCGTGCTGAAACCGAACTGTATCGGCGGCATCCGCAAATCGCTCGGCCTTGCCCTTAAAGCCCACCGGATGGGACTCAAGGCGGTCTTCAGCTCGGCCTTCGAGAGCAGCGTCAGCCTCGGTATGTACGCACTGATGGCGGCTGTTTCTTCACCCTCCCCTGCAGCATCGGGCCTTGACACTGCGAGTTTTCTTGCCGACGACCTCATCGAAAATCCGTTTACTGCACCGGATGGCATGGCTGATCCCGTTGCAGCATGGCGGAACACTCTGCGTGTGAAACCTGATCTGATCGACATCATTGCATCATGGATATTGTAGCCAATGCCGCAAAAGTATTCGGAAACAGGCCAGCCCTGATCACCGATGAGAGAATCGTCTCTTTCACCGATCTCGATAAGAAAACCGCCCTTATCGCCTCAGCATTCACAGAGGAGGGCATAACAGCAGGCGA
Organism: Chlorobiaceae bacterium; assembly: GCA_013334975.1. Classification (GTDB taxonomy): domain Bacteria; phylum Bacteroidota; class Chlorobiia; order Chlorobiales; family Chlorobiaceae; genus Chlorobaculum. Next base: position 1,329 of record JAAXWL010000073.1, on the reverse strand, counting down.
CATTGTGGTTCTCGTAGCACCGAACAGTGAGTCGATGCTGCTTGCGCTGCTGGCACTCATGCGCATGGGGGCAATTGCCGCGCCGGTGAATTATCGTTTTCCCGAAAATCAGACCGCAGGGATTCTCCAGCGGTTAAACCCGTCAATGACGCTTGGTAAAACAGCCCTTGAGCGCTTCATCGGTGAAGCCCAAAAGCGAAATAAGTCCGGATTCAAACCGGCCAGTGCGATGAAACGTCCGGTCTCAATCATCCACACCTCGGCCAGTTCCGGCCAGCCGAAAGCCGCCATGCACACCCTTTCAAACCATTGGCACAGCGCGATGGGCTCGGCGGAAAACCTGCCCTTCGGACCGGAGGAATGCTGGCTGCTCTCCCTGCCGCTCTATCATGTCGGAGGCTACTCGATGCTGTTCAAATGTCTGCTTGGCGGCGGGGCTCTTGCCGTCGCATCTCCGGAATCGTCGCTATCGGAATCACTGGAGCGGTTCCCGGTCACCCACCTCTCGCTGGTGCCAACGCAGCTTTACCGGATGCTGCGCTCACCCGGAGGTGCGGCCTGTCTTAAACAGCTCAAAGCCCTGCTGCTTGGCGGCAGCGCCGTCAACGAAAACCTGCTCTGCGAGGCAATCGGAGAAAAACTGCCGCTGCGGCTCACCTACGGTTCTACCGAGATGAGTACGCAGGTCTCCACCTCATCCGCACCGGTAACCTCCCCAACTGCCGACAGCGGCACACTCCTGCCATACCGCGAAGCCATGATCGCCCCTGACGGAGAGATTCTGGTCAAAGGGCCTTGCCTTTTCATTGGCTACCTCGATGACGTGCGATTACGTTCGGCAAGAGACACCAGAGGCTGGTTCCATACAGGCGACATGGGATCGATTTCTGAGCAGGGGTTACTGACGGTGCTGGGCAGAAAGGATAACATGTTCATCTCGGGAGGAGAGAACATCCATCCGGAAGAGATCGAGAAGGCACTCTGCTCGATCGATGGCATAGAGGAGGCTGTGGTGGTGCCCGCTCCCGATGCAGAGTACGGGATGAGGCCTGTGGCATGGATCAGGGTTGAGGGGAACAAAGAACCGACTGATGATTTCATCACAGAAAACCTCAGGAAAAGTATCGGAAAACTGAAAACCCCGGTTCGATTCACCCGCGTCACCGAGTGGGTCACCATCCCCGGTTCAGCCAAAATCGACCGAAATTGGTACATGAAAAAAGTGACGGGTGACCAGTAAATTCAGGAAAAAAAACCTGTTTTCACACTATGGTAACCTTCAGGGACAGGGAACTGGGAGGATTGAGTTTTCTCTGTTCCCTGTTCCCT
>JAAXWL010000072.1 GCA_013334975.1 Chlorobiaceae bacterium | reverse complement strand
TCTTTGTCTCAACAAAAGAGTAGTCGCCAATCAGCCATGAATCGGGATCTCCGCTTGCAGATGCGGTCTCCCGCAACAGAATCGTCGCATCGCCCAGGACACTATTGACTGTTCCCTGAATGCAAAACACCAGTGGGTAATCGATCATATATGCATTTGGATCTTTACATGAGCAGTTAAACGTAGCATATTGTTTCGCCCCGCCACCCACTTCGAGAACTTTATGTTCAATTGTACTTGTCACCAATGTCCACAAAGAGTTGTTAACAGAAAGCGCCGGAAATTCGCTGAACAAATCGTCAGCGCCATCTCCAAAAGGAATAGCTATTTCAATCTCCTTGCAGAAAACCTTGTTCGGATTCGAAAGCGAAATATTGAGCGTTCCCGCTGTGGGACTGTTCAACATGCTGATTTGCAATGGAGCCGGATTTGCTGCAACCGCATAGATCAACAGGATCTTATTCGACATGATGCCTCCTTGTTTGTTTGTTCTGAGAAATCACCTGATTCCTGACTCTGAACCAGACCAGCACAACAAAGAACATGAGATAATGCCATTCAGCATCTCAATCTTTTGAAAGTGCAACAACACTTTTATGTCGAAATTTCAATTTTCGTAACCAGTTGAAGCACCCCCTCACGAACAGAAGAGATCGCCCTGAAATCCGCATTGGATAATGCTTTTGCAAGATCATACCCCTGCCAGGTAACGTTGGACAATGGCGGTTTGACAGACTTTTCCCACCAGGCCCAGTTTCCGTTTTGCTCTGCAAGCGGCAAATAATCGATGGTTTCGGTAAACGATGACGTGTGCCCCTCAACGATGCTCGCAGGCATGGTTCGCGTCACCAGAGGGCCAGCATGGAATGATACCTCCATGGCGGATAGCGGCGTATCGATAAACGACGTTGGCAGCATGATCTCCTTGACCGGCAGGATACCTGTCACGGCATGAATCGATGCACGCGGATCAAAGAGAACGGTGACAAGCGCGCGACTGTCAGCATTGCATTGCAGATCGATGTAGTTTCCTTTTATGTTGCCTGATGGGTCTGATGACCCGATCTGGGCAACATAGTTTTGGCCGGTGGATGATGGAGCAACAACACTGTTGAATTGCCCATAGCTTCGCTCGGTATAGTAGCCGATAACGCCGTCGTTTCGTGTTGCCAGATCGCCCAGGCGAACACTGAATGGAACGTTCACAAATTCAGGCGGTGTCGGGGTAAACGTCGAAGCCCATCCGGCATCGGCAAGAGGTTTTCCATCGAGCGACAATTGTAACTGTAAACGCACCAGCGCCAAGGGCCTGCCAACGAGAACGCTAAGATTCCGGTCACTCCGGCTGCCCAGGGGATCGATAGTCCACAAGGTGCTGTCGATTGTCTGGATAAAAGCCAGAAAATCAGCTTCGCTGCGTCCCTCAATACCTTTGACAAAACCATAAAGATGGGGAGCCAGGGATTCAAGTTGTTCAAGCCTCAGATCAGTGTGCGGAGGTGCTGACCATTGCACCATTTTTCCGCCGGCGACTCCCTTGATCAACTGCAATTCACCTGAAGCGCGTCCATCCGGAGTATAGAGCAGAATGCCATTATCCAGATGACTGGGTATCAACCAGCCGCAAAGCGGATTGACCTTCTCGTTGAGACCGAGGATATGCGTATCGTCATGCTGATCGATAAAAAACGCATCCAGGCGCGCATGTTGTAACAGACGGGGAGGTAACTGAACCGGCGCGGCAATGTTTTCCGTTGTCATATTTTTATCGACAGTCAAAGCGCTGTCGCAAATCAGGGGAAAATTCATCGCATCATAGAGCCCTGAATCTGGCGGCGGAAGAATAAGTGGCAGAACACGCCCAAACTTGTCATAAAGAATAAGATCAGTGAAATAGAGCTGGCCCTGGCGAACCCCATAAAAATCAACCTGTACGTCATTCAGGATGAACGGAACGCTGCTGACCGATCCCTGTGCCTGTGCTGGCGGCCGTATTGCCGGATCGACAGGAGAGACTGCATCCGGATAACCGATGATACCCGCAAGCGGTTGCTCCCTGCCGAAAATATTTATGGTCTCTGCCCCCGGCCTGCGGAAGGCGCGCTGATCGCGCTGCGCCAGCATCTCGTCGAAGTTGACCAGTTCCTGGGCCAGAAATTTCCAACCATCAACCGCGCGTATCCATTCATCTGTTTTCTGTAGCTTTTCGTCGTCCCCATACGTCTCGACAAATTTCTTCAGGCGTGCACCGAAAACGAATTGAGCATTAGGGCTGAGCAAAGAGATACCGCCAATTTCTGTTTCTTTATCTGCCTGTGTGTTCTGGTCAAGCACGTAATCGGTACCGTTGAACCGCCAGTTGGGCTGACCATTCGACCTGTGGCTTGGTATGTGGATATAGACCGCTTTCCACTCCAGATACATCGGGTTCCAGGGTTGCGACCAGCATTCAAGCGATAACTCAGGCAACGTACCAGTGTAATTCTCAGGGTTGTGTTCACTCATGACCTTTTTAACGACATCAGCCGTCTGACCAACGCGTGATGCAATCACATCGGTATTTCCGGGGTCAAGCAGAAAAAACTCAAGAAAAAGACTGGCAACCGCATCCGGAAATGCTGTCTGGTTTGATAAAGCAGGAATCTTTACCGTCAAGGCATTGGCGCTCTTGCCACCAACGGTAAGGGCAGTAATGAGCTGGGAAGTGGTACGTACCGTTAATCGTTCATCGGGATCGGTTGCAGAAGATGGTTCGACTCCGGAGATGACCACCACCGGATTATTGGCCTTCCAGTATCGGGGTTGTTTAATCGCCTTGAGCAATTTCCCCTCTGTCAGACCTTTCTTTTGAGCAAAGTCGGCAATACCCTTCAACAAGGCCTCTTGTTCCGTCATGCCGGAACCTGCAACGGGCTGGGGAGCTTTGTCCAGCTTATCGTTAACGTCTTTCAACTGCGCAAGAACACGTGAAAAAAGGCTGTCACTGTTCGTTGTGTCAAAGAGCGGCTGGAAATCCTGGTCTGAATAACCAGAAGTGTTAGGGAAAACATTTTTCACATGCCCTTGCTTCCACCAGGCTGCATTCAGCTCCCATTGCAGGGAACAGAGCTGCTTGATGGCTTTATCAAGATCATGCTGATCAATATTCAGTTGCAACAACCAGGCTGCCTCTTCAGGTGTAAGTTCAACCTCTTTCTGCTTGCTTTCAGACTCATCGTCAGCACCTTGCGCGACAATCGTCCAGCGGGTTCCTCCGGATTTTGAACCGAACCAGGCATCTCGTACTTTGGATTCCAGTAATGCATCGCCGTTGATCTCGTTCAGAACCTGAAGCTGATCGTATTGAAGTGCCCGCAGAAGAGCAACAATCCGGCTGGAATCAGGATTATTCTTTAACTGCTGCCCGATCAGCTTACTGAACGCATCGATCGTCGAGTTAGCGATGGCGACGTTGATCTTTTTGGTTTCTCGAATGGTCTGCAAAGGGTCCTGGGCCGGAGGAGCACCTGTACGACTCCACTCCAGAGAAAACACCATTCCGGTATAGACACTGCGTGTTATCGAGTCGGGCGAAGCATTGCCGATCAGCGTCCACTCAAGGTATTTAAGCGCTTCGGCAACAGTACGCCCTCCGGTAAAACCGCCTGGCGTCACGATATCTTTGGTAACGTCGGAGTACCAGCCGGTAACAAAATAGCTGAGCGTATCCTGATCGATCCCCGTCAGGTCGTCGTAAAATGAAAAGACATTCCTGTTATGCGGAACATAGGTGCTGAACACACCATTGCCGGGGGCAACCGCCGTCAGAAACATTGTATTTGGCGCTCTCTCTGTCCATTTTCCCATGTCAAATGGAATACCGAGATTGACCCACCTTGGGTTGGCAGAACCGGACGACAAAACTGAAGCATTCTCTCGATTGGAATCATGCGAGTCTTTCCATAGTGCAAGAATCGAAGGATCGATAAGATAGGCGCTGGTAAAGGTGGCTGATTGACCAGGCGATGCAGGGCAATCGCTTTCGAGTACCCACCCGGCAAGAGGCTGTCCGGCAGTATGGCCGCAACGCACGATAAGCCACCGGTTGGGTACCAGCGGATAGCCCGCCCCTGTTTTTCCGCTGCGTAGAGATCGAGGCAATGTCCAGTGCAGGTAAACGCCTGGCTTCTGATCTGTTATGTATTGATTACAGGCAAGAGGTTCCGGACTCTTAAAGGTATCCAGAGCATTGTAATTGAAAGTCCACCAGCGAAAAGAATCCCTGCCTTTAAGCTGGTTGTTCACGACCAGTGCATCGAGTTCCATCGGGACCAGAAGAGTGTCGTTCATGCGATTATCTCCCTTTCATTGTTGACTGTTGAAAACGATCGCTTCCGGTGACTTGATCATCTGCAAGGCAAAATCTGCTGGTGAAAGAGCGGTATCAATGGCTGACCCTGCATCAGCCAGGGCTATTTTCAGACGCTGAACAAGTCCGGACTTTGATGTCGGTGCCAGATTCAAGACACGTCCTCCGGGAGTACGCATAAAGTCAGAGTTTTTTCCGGTCATGTCACGAACCAGAAACGTGCCGATCTGTTCTCCAATGGTTGTTGTCGTCGCGCCCTCTAACCCCTTAAGATTTCGCAGAACCGCGTTACCGTCGTCATCCACTCCAAAGCGAAAGCCCTCCTGAGGCTCGCTCAGTTCGACTGTTGCCGGGACACCGTCGAAAATGCAGAGAAGCACATTCGGCGCAAGATGATCCATACGCAAAATGCGAAGCAGCTTCTCTGATTTATCCTTTGGGCGCACCGCCAGATTCGGCCACCCCGACACCAGCGCGGAACGAAGAAGCAAGCCGCTCATCAACGAAGAAGCATCAGGAGTAACATCGGGCTTCTCCCCTCGCAGGGTGTGACGACAGACGCTCACGGCCTCCATTGCCCCTTTTTGTAACATCTCTTTGGTAACCTCACAGAAAAACGTTTGACGGCTCGAATCCAGACCGATGCTCAGCGCCCCATCCAGAAGCGCATCGAGCCAATTCTGATCCAGATAGAAAAAGCGTAACGATTCGACAGGCAGCAACCGCTCGTCGGCCACCAGATCGTTGAAAGGCAATGGATAGAGCACCAGTAACCTGCCAAGCCATTCGGCGATTGGAGCAAGATCATCCTGCACCAGAGTCTGAACAGCTCTCTGGACAGCTTCACCCGCCGTGAACTCTTTCATCGCCGCTACAGGATCAGTAGACAATGCTTCCGATTGCAGACACGCAATCTGCGGGGGAGTTGAGATTGCATCAGGATCAGCCCCGATTTCTTTGATGAGCTGTGTGTTCAGAAGTGTTAAAAACTGATCCTGAATAGTGGAAGTAGCCGCCAGTTGCTTGATCTGTGTTTCGCTGAAATGGTCGCTGTTCAGCCGGTTGTGCAGCGTATCGACAACCCGGTGGGTTCGTTGCCTGAATTCCAGCAAACGTTGACCGAAAAGTCTGTCTGCAAGAGCCGCTTCACGCCCCGCCTCCCATGCCGCAGCGAGCGATACGTCAAAAACGCCAAACTCTTTGTCATAGATCAAGGCCGCATCCGATGTGAAAAAAGGAGCCTTTTTGTCGATAGCTGCCGGAAGAACCGGCGCTAACGGCCCGCGATACCAGGCAAAAGTCTCCTCGCCGGTGCGAGTATGGTACAGCAGCGGTATATAGCCATCGGTAATACGCCTGGTGACTTCGGTCGAAGCCGGGTCTTCGCTGCCTGCCCGAGGTGGTGGCAACCGCAACCATAAACGGTCGGGCCTGATGGATTGCTGATCGCTTTCCTGATCGACCAACTGCAACACCAGCTTCCGAAAATCGCCTTCGACATCGGGAAGAGAGTAAAATACCCAGCTTGCGAGCGTGATAAGCGCCACCTTCTGAAATGATCCAAACGATTCCTTATCGGAAAGATAGATCTCCATCCCTTCGAGCGACACCAGATGCACAATATTTTTCACCGGCTTGTCACTACCCGCTGGCGGAACAGCGGGAAACCGGTTGGAGACGATCACCGAGAACAAACCATGTTCATTCAGCCCCATCATCGCTTTATCGCCCGTATTGACCTGACGGCAATGCGCCAGAAAGCGCAATTCATCAAGTCGTGGCGCATGGGCTGAAAATATGGAAACCGGCATTTGAATGTACGCACATGACGTACATTCCTCGACATCGTCCTCCTTGACCGGTTTGGGGGCAAGTGTCGCTCCGTCGAGCTTGAGAAAATCACCCACCGTCGTCGTGATGGTATGGGTAACATTGCTTTCGCCGCCAATCAGTTCGGACTCTTCAAAAACCATCAAGGCGATCCACGGTTGACGATTGTATGCGTCAACCATTTTCCGCTCCCAGGGAAGCATTGGATCGTTGAGTACGATATGCGGCAACACCTCACCATACCGGCCGGTTCCTCCTGAGGGTGGATAGCGGTTGATCACCTGATTCGGATCGAAGCTGAATTGCGGGCCGCTGACCACGAACTCCTGCTGCGCCGACAAGGTATCCCCGTTAACCCGTTTTCCATCCTTTGCCGTAAGCGTATGCTCTACCTTGACAGACCAGTTACCTGCCTCCAGTTGAGGCACATAATTGTCATAGAGTTGCAAATCGCCTACAGGAATATCGTTAGGCATAAATTGTCCTTTGGTTGATTGAAGTCAGACCTGTTCCATTGGCGTATCGGCAAAAAGATCGCCAGCCGACGCGGCCATGATGCTCATGGTACTGTCAGTGCCGGTAAAGTATTGATTTGAAGCCAGCACGTTCAGTATCGAAGCTCGCTTGATCGATGCAGAGGCTATTCCGGCGATATCACTGATGGTATCATCAGTATATACCGGCAGAAAATCAGGAGAAACCGGTATGCCCATCGAAAAAGGATTCTGGGCAGCTCCAATGGGAGGTTTTATATATTCAACCCCGATCGCTGTTAATGCCACCATCCCCGGAGTTGCTCCCAACATCGGTTCAGGCGCAGTGAAGGTGTAACCGGTCACCTGATTGGCTATGACATCGGCAGTCGGTTTCACCGGATTTTGCACAAACTTTCCATTGGCAGTAATCGGCGCCCCCCAAAGGGTCTCTGGAAGAGTGGTTGTATTCGGGGTTGTTTTCCATTTGATTTGCTCCGATTCAACTATCTGGACGCCGTTCTTGAATAGCGTTACCTTGTGGCTGGAATTCACCCCTTTCAGGTTCATTGGACGAACCGAAATGTTCTCTCCGGCAGGAATCGCGCTCTCGGTAAAAAAGCTGAAACCGCCTCCACGCACCAACCATATCTTGCCATTGCCACCGGCAGCATCGAGACTCTTGTCGCAACCATCGTTCTGAGTGTTTGCCGGACTTTTTTCAAGCGTCTTGTACAATCCCTTGCCTGCCGATATGGTGCACAATGTCGCAGGTGCAGGCAACAGCGCCTTGAAATCATCCCAATCCAGCGCCTTGTGGTTCTTGTCTTCCGCGCTTTCAGAACCGAATGCCACGGTAAAGGTGATCCCCACAACATGCACCTTCACGAGACCGCCGGTCGGAGGTCCCCAAAGGTTAAGCGATGCGCCTACAGAGGCCGAAATGGTTTTGTGACATCCCGGCAAGCTGAGATTGTAAGAAACACCTATCTCAACATGGATAACGGCATTGAACGAACATGGATGCCAGGCGAAAAGCATATCCGCCTGAGCGGTAAACCATGCCCGCAAATCGCCCGACTGAAACAGTATTTCCAATTCGCCACCGGCCATGCCGCATGAAGGCGTCAGCGCCAGATAAGCGCCCCCCTTGATCGAAACCACACTGCTCACCGCCCAGTTAATGCCCAGGCGAGGCATATCGGGATAGTACGACGGCCTCTTGAAGGCGGGATGGTATCCACCCATGGTGAAAACGAACTGTCCGGCATTGGCATGAGCGCCAAACCAGAGAGAAAAAGCAAATCCGCCGGTCAGATGACAATCCTTACAGATGATATATGAATTGCTCGTCAGCGTTGCCGAAACTCCAAAGTAACCCTCAACAGGTTTGAGAATGGCTGCAAGCTGCAACTCCACGAAAACAAAGGTCATTTCCGGCTTGACCATCCGGGGTAACTGCATGCTGGCCAGCCCAAGCAATCCAAATTGCAGATCGTGCCCGAACTCCGCCAAAAGCAGCATTTCGCCATGGATCAGTTCACACGACGAAAACTGCAAGCCCACGGCAAGCCAATAGTCGCCGATTTTTGGCTGGATCCACCGTTTCGTTTTACCTGCATTACCATCGAGGATGTTTAAAATCTCAAGCGCGCCACTCTTCTGACCGGGCTTCTGCGCTCCACCAATGGCGAGAAAAGGAAAATCGGCCACTTCGTTGAATTCTGGCATCTGAAGATGGCGGTTGAAACCAAACCCACCCATGAACCCCTCAACCACAAAATAGGGTGGGCCACCAAGTTTGGCATCCAGACGGGCAAAAACGAAGAGCGAAGGCATACCGCCCGTCATCTGGGCATAGGAGGCCAAAGCGGCAAGCCCCCAGTTCATCGCATGAACGCTGATCATTCCGTCATACTGAAACTCGACGCCATCCCCCGGCTTGCTCTTCACGATTCCACCCATTATTGTTAATGGAGGTACAGAATAGGCAAGCCCCAGGCCATGCAGATCGAACACCGGTTTGAATTCCGAAATCGGACTTCCAACGGTCAACCCCGCCATGGCGATTGAGACCGGCCCCAGCACGATCGATGCATCGAGGGCAAAAGACAAAATGCTATTGTCGAACTCGACTCCAATGCGCTGAAACTGAACCGGGCCGAACTGCTTCTGAACGTTGAACCAGGTAATATTCGAAGTAGCGTCCGCTTCGGTGTCGGGACTCAGCTCGTTCTTGCTCGATACTGCCAGCGCCCTGGTTGAGGGTTCCTTTGTATCCGGAACTTTCAGCGACTTCTTCAGCTCTCCGAGTTGAATGTCACCGCTTATCTGGATACCCTTGGGCATACCATCGGCTGGCAGCTTACAGACCTTTTCAGGAAACAATGTGTTGATTCCGCTGACCTGCTCTTTTGTGAAGTTTTTGTTGCTGTACAAGAGTTGTAAATGATCCACCCCGATGCTCAGGTTGGACGGCAGCTTATTACCGATGAGGGGAAGATTAGAGAGATTGATCGAACTGCCAAGACTCAACCCGACCGAGAATTGTTTCGTATCACCTTGCTTAAAAAAAACAAACTTAACATCATTGAGCTGAACCTCTAAACTCTCCGGAACTGCATTCGCAAGATCAGATGAAATACTCTGAACCAGCTCTTTGATCTTGATCTTCTTCGGGTCACCGTTTTCAGGCGAATAAGTGGCAACAAAAGCGCTGAATTTGTGCTTACTATCAAAAACTATCGCGAATTGTAAATTGGCTATAGTAAGTGAACCGGAAAATTTTGTTTCATAGGTCGGTCTCGAATCACCGCCTGACTGATTGCTTGTGGGAGTAGAGTCGATGGTTATGTGAACCGAAACTGCCTTGTCTTCAATGGTCAAATCACATTCGCATCCACAGTGAAACGCTTTTGTTTTCGTTTGATAGCTGACACTGAGATTATTAACTGACAAACTCGCCAGCGGCTCTGGAGCAGTTGCTCCCAGATTTTTTGCAAGATCTGTAATCAGCTCTATGATCTCAATCTTCTGCCCTTCGCCGCTCTTACCCTCAAACAGACAACCTCCCGTCTTGCCATCACCCAGTTTTGCCGAAAGACTCAAATCCACCTTCGCAATACAAAGTGTTCCGGCAATATGGCCTTCAATTTGCGATTTCCCATTGCTGACACTACGAGTGAAATTCAGAGCGAAGCTCTTGATGGAAAAATTTGCAATTATTGGCCACTCATTACCCGATTTGGCAGTAAAGCTGAATTTTCCTTTTTCTTGTCCCTGTGCAGGAGTAACCGTAAGCGTCAGAACAGAAAATGAGATTATCGGCAAATTATCTGGAAGTGTTACAATTTTTTCGAACAGCGATGCCGCAACCTGCACAATATCAACGCTCATTCCCGGCGCCAATCCCCCAGTGATGCTCCAGCCGCTCTCAGCCTTTTTATCGATCTCACAGATCAGGGGCACCTTCCCGATGCAGAAAAGACAACGCACCATACCGGTAATCGACCGTGATGGTGAATCGTTCAGGTTATTGATTTCGAACGCAACTGACAAGCTGTTCACTTCGAAATACCCCTCTATAACCTTCCAGATCGATGTTGTCTTTACGCTGAATACAAGTTCCGTCAGTATTTTCTTATCAGTATCGAAGCTGACCCGCAGGGTATCAATCTCTATCTTGGGAATTGTACTTAGCCCTGAGGGAAGTGAATCGAGGAACTGCTTATCACCTGCAAGACTCAGCAAATCTGAAAACGATGGAAGTGTGACCTTTTCGCCTGGCTGAATACCGAAACTCCACGAATTGTCCATACCCGCATTCGCACAGACAAAAACCGGCAATGTTGTTTTATTAAGAACAAATGTACCGCTCACGGTTCCAACAATCTGCCTCATGGCGGAGTCTGTCGGATTCAGCAAGGTCAACTGCAGATGCAATCCCGGCAACAAACTCACTACGTTTGGCACGATTTCCCAGCCTTTGTTTACGGTTACACCCGCTGAAAAATAGTCAACTTTTTTCGACTCCGTATTGAACATGGCGTCGATATTGCACAGTGTGAACGTATCCAGAACCTCCACGAGAGGCTTCGGCAGAAAACTGATCAGGGCGTTTCGGCATAACAGCGCAACCAACTGTTCACCATTTATTCCTGCATTGGTTCCTTCTGCGATCGACAGATCCCAGTCATTATTTGGCAGGCTGGTTATCACGACGGGAACAGTCGCACCATCTTCGAGAAGTATATTTGCGCCATACGAAAAATTCGAAATGTTGAACGGCTGGGCAATCGAAGCCGTAATCGAGAGGTTCCCTATATTGATCCACGATAGTACAGGCAACTGAATTTTCTTGTCTATTTTCTTGTCTGGAGGAAATGTGCAGAGTATCGTTGCCGTAATCTGATCATCTTTGGCAGAAAACGTCAGGGAAATATCCAACTTCTTGTACACCCAAATATCGCTGACCCCGCTCACCGTCACACTTTTTTCTGACTGACTTTTTATACTTGCTTTGCTCAACGTAATGCTATCCTTGCGTATAAGCTTTGTAAAAAAGGCATTCACAAAATCGTTATTATTGAACTGGATAGAACCAATCATCAATAAGCCATCAGGGGAAATGGCCAAGGAATTGATTGTTGCGACAATGTCATCGATGAGCGGCATGATTGTATGTATCTCTGATGTTTATCTGACTCACTTTCTTTTTAACCGCCTTACCAGAAAAAACCTTCATTGTTCTCCCCCAGACCACTAAGTTTTAGCATAATTGAATCTGTTATATTTTTATACCATTCTCCATACCAATAGTTATCAACAAGTTTTTTGAATTGACCTTCATAAACATTATTCTGGGTCGGAGAATTCGGGAAAAAAGTTGATCGTTGCAGACCCACTGGCGCCGCATCGTTGTTTTTTATTTTTATGGTGTTCGGTATCTCAATCACATCACCTCTGGAATTAACAAGATCCATTGTTCCGATACGATGATAAAAAACAGGAATATCACAATTTTTATAATCATGCCCACAAACATTAAATTGCAATGAAAGATAATCAGGATATATACGATCAGCTTTTGTGCCATATTTTTCTGTAATAAAATTAAGCATGGCGTTATTGGCTTCTTCTCCAATATCTACTGTATGACGATCCAATACAGCGAACAGAAACATCATCTTCCCTCTGTTTATAAATTGACCAGTAGGCATAGGCACATACCTCACCAAAGAATTTGTCAATCGGGCAAACCAATTCGACAACTCATTCTTTATATTAAGCATTTCTAATATATTCATACCTGAAACGTAGCCACACATAAGATTATCTTTATCAACACTCACCAATCGTGGCCTGTTATTTTCCATTATGTACAATCTATTATTAGTATTGTCTCCTATTTTAATCCCTTCATAACCCAATACAGCTCCCCCTTTACTGTCCGCTGATTTCAGAATCCATATATCTTCATCCATTTTTTTAGCACCAGTTATACCACCTGAACTTTCAAGATTTACATCTAACAAAACTGTTGAGATTACATCGCTTATTGGCTTAATTAAACACAATTCCAGATCGATCGGATAGACCTGATATTTATGGCAACGTATGTTATCTAAATGCATATCCGTAAAAGAAAAAGTACAGGCCAAAGCCATCCACTGCCCTAGTTGCCGGTAAAATTTTTCAACTATCTGATTCTTATCTTCTTGTTTAAATATCACAAAGTCGCTCGAAACTGACTTCATATCACTCAAATCACTGATGCTTTGCCACCTGAGATAGTGATTAAGGAATTCGATATAACCATATGAATCCTTAACATACTGACCATAATTTTGGGCAGGCCTGAGTGACATGTACTGTTTTGGCAAAATCCGGTATGTCGGTAAAGGAGTTGCTTTCGCCTCTGGATGCACTGCAACGGCGTCATTAAATATCTCAACCAGACTCTTTTTTGCTTGACCAAAAAAGTTCGGATCAACACGATTAAGCGCTGCACTATCCCCCACGATCAAGCAATCTGACTCCATGTCACTCGGTTTATAAACCAGCTTAAAAACAACTGTTTCATATTTGTAATCATGATCATATAATAATCCAAAAAAGGTCAGGATCAATACTTGTTTGCCGCCTTTATGAGAATCAGAACCAGTCGATTTAATTTCAATGAGTCTATCAAGAATTAATTCATAATCGCGATCACTAAAAAGTATCATAACATCATGCTTATCTGCAACTATTCGCTGACAAGCCAAAAGAATATTTTGCTTAAAATTGGCAGTAATTATATCTATAGCAGATTTGGTGATAAGGTATCGACTATAAAAAGAAACAATATTCGTATCGAAAAGATGCTTTTTATCACTAAATATCTTATTCTTAAAATACTCCTTATAGGTCCAATTATTGCTTTCCCCATCAGGCGGCTTATTTCGCAATAATCGTTCAAGATCAGCCGAGACTGCCGGGCAGACATACCAATCCAATCTCGTGGCCAGTTCAGTCAACAAATTCGGTGAAATGACCGCCGGACGTACAAAATCATAGTCACTACCTAACCCTGACTGGCCAGCAGTAACTGGTTTGGACATCTCTGTAGAAAAAAAATTCCTTGCAGCTTCAAGTTTATCATAATACAAAGCAGCCCGACACACGTCAGGCACAACGACACCCATCTCCTTTAATTTCCCCTCAAGAGTAGCATAATCCACAGCATTCTCCTTTTTTCAAAGGTTCATGGTTTATGAAACAAAATATCTCCTCAACAAAATAACGTAACATCTCTCGACCGTATATTGCCTTCTGGCTTTCACATTAACGAGCCATTGAACAGACGAGCAACAGCAAAACCTCAAGCCCTGATATATTGATTTTATATTTACCACATAAACAAAGCGGATAGTTGACTAATCAAAAACTCTTGCCTGTCTGTGATCGAAAGACCGTCCTGGAAGGGGAATCAATAAGCCCGACGGAATAGCTTACTCAGTATAGATACAGAATATTCATCTCATTATCAACAGCCTATAAGACTTTATTTTTCAAAGATATTATCAAACAAACAGAACCGACAGTCCCATGCCGTATGTCATAGAAATCAATCATGACACAATACAGAAAAAAACTATCACAAGACCTGATATATATACTAAAAAATATATCTTTATT
>JAAXWL010000071.1:7026-13905 GCA_013334975.1 Chlorobiaceae bacterium | reverse complement strand
CGGCCACCTATTGCTGCCGAACTTTAAATTTCCTGATGTTGCCGTCTCGTTCGAAAATTTCCTTTGCCAGATCGAGGTAATCCTTCGAGCCTATGCTCTGGGCATCGTACAGGAGGGCCGGCTTGCCGTGGCTCGGTGCTTCCGAAAGCCTGACGTTCCTGCGAATGTACGTTTTATAAACCTTGTCCTTGAAAAACTTCTTGACCTCCTCGGCTACCTGGGTAGCAAGCCTGAGACGGGCATCGTACATGGTCACCAGAACCCCTTCGATTTCAAGACGCGGATTCAGATGCTTCCTGACGATGCTGATGGTGTTGAGCAGCTTGCCCAGACCTTCGAGCGCGTAATACTCCGCCTGCACTGGAATGAGCACCGAATCGGCTGCCGTGAGCGAATTAAGGGTGATCAGCCCGAGCGATGGCGGGCAATCGATAAGGATGTAGTCATACTGCGTCCTGACCTGCTTCAGAGCCTTCTGCATGACGTACTCCCGTTCACGCATGTTGACCAGCTCAACCTCCATGCCGACCAGGTTGACGTTAGACGGCAGGACATCGAGGTATTCGAGGCCTGACGGCTTGATGGCGTCCCGGATCTCTCCGCCCTTCACCATGACATGGTAAAAGGTATTCTCGATCTCATCTCCGGTTTCGAGACCGAAACCCGAAGTTGCATTGGCTTGTGGATCGATATCGATCAGAAGCGTTCTGAATTCGGATATCGCAATTGAAGCCGCAATATTGACCGCAGTGGTTGTTTTACCAACCCCGCCTTTCTGGTTTGCAATAGCAATCACTCTACCCATGAACAATAGCCAGGGAAATGGAAAAATTCGAGCAGTTTATCTTCTTAAGTACCTGATATGCATTATAATACTTACCTTTGCTTTTACAAACAGTATTATCAAACCATGAAAAGGCTTGAGCGCAATTTTTACGATGCTCCGACCCTTATACTCGCCGAACGCCTCCTGGGAAAGATTTTCGTCCATTGCGAAGGCCCTGGCAGCATCACCAAAGGACGGATAGTCGAAACCGAGGCCTATCTCGGAGAAGGTGACGAAGCGTGTCACGCATGGAGGGGTATGACCGAACGCAACCGGGTGATGTTCGAAAAACCAGGCCAGCTCTATATTTACTTCTCCTATGGCTGCCACTTCATGGCCAATGTGGTTTCAGAGCCGGAAGGCATGGCTGGAGCGGTGCTGCTCAGGGCCATGGAGCCGATCGAAGGCATCGGGCTGATGCAGGCGCGTCGAAAAACCACAGAAGAGCGATCGCTCATGAGTGGCCCAGGAAAGCTCACCCAGGCCCTCGGCATCGGCATGGCGCTTTACGGCGAGTCTCTTTTCGGCAATATCTGCTGGATAGAAGAGGCTCCCGACATAGTGCCAGAGATGATTGGTACGACCCGGCGGATTGGCATTTCACGCAGTACGGAACTGCCCTGGCGGAAATTTCTGAAAGAATCTCCGCATGTATCGAGAACACGAGCGGGTATCCCTGAAAAAAAGGGCAAGAAAGCGGTTGGAAAGTAGCTAATATTTCCTTTTTTAGGCTCATACGGTTACTCGAGGGAACATCAACCAGTCAACCTCAAACCAGCAATGATCGGCACTCCCATACTTCCGGAAATCCGCGAGCTGATCGAGCAGCGAAACTTCAGCGCCCTGCAACGCCTGTTCAACGACTGGCTGCCGGTTGACCTGGCTGAACTGATTTCCGACATAACCGAAAACGAGCAGGCTATTCTTTTCCGGCTGCTGCCAAAAGATGTGGCTACCGAAACCTTCGAGTACCTCGATTTTGACGCCCAGCAGAACCTCCTGAACGCCCTCACCAAAAAGGATGTCACCCACATCCTCAACAGCATGTCGGCAGACGACCGAACGGCACTGCTTGAAGAGTTGCCGGGACCGGTGGCGCAGGAGCTGATCAAACTCCTCTCCTTCAAGGAGTTCAAGATCGCCAAAACCCTGCTCGCTTATGCCGAATACAGTGTCGGGCGCCTCATGTCACCAGACTTCCTGAGCGTCAAGAAGGACTGGGACATCAACCGGGTGCTTGAATATATACGAACTCATGGACATGAAAGTGAGACACTGAACGTCATTTATGCGGTTGACGACCACGGCAAACTCGTCGGCGAAATGCTCGCCCGCGACCTCCTGCTCTCACCGCCGGACAAAAAGGTCGGGGAGATCATCTCCGAAGACAAGATCATCACCCTCACAGCCACACAGGATCAGAAAGACGCGCTCGAAACTTTTAAACGCTACGACAGCGTCGCACTGCCGGTAGTCGATTCGAACGGCTACCTGATAGGCATCGTCACGGTTGATGACATACTCGACGTCGCCGAAGAGGAAGAGACAGAAGACATCCAGAAATTCGGTGGTATCGAAGCCCTCGACGAGCCCTATATCGACGTACCGCTTCTCCAGCTTGTCAGAAACCGTGCGGTCTGGCTGGTGGTGCTCTTCATCGGTGAAATGCTCACGGCATCGGCCATGGCCTATTTCGAAAACGAACTGGCAAAAGCTATCGTACTGGCCACCTTCATTCCCCTGATCATTTCGAGCGGTGGTAACTCGGGCTCCCAGGCCGCAACACTGATCATCCGCTCCCTTTCTCTCGGAGAAATAACCGTACTCGACTGGTGGAAAGTTATGAAACGAGAACTCCTTTCAGGCCTGATGCTTGGCGGTCTCCTCGGCTTCATCGGCGTCTTCAGGGTCGTCTTCTGGTCCATGATCCTCGGCCATTACACCACCACATGGTTGCTGATCGGTATCACCGTAGGAATCTCACTGATCGGCATCGTGCTGTGGGGCACCATTGCCGGCTCCATGCTCCCGATACTGCTCAAGCATCTCGGTATCGATCCAGCCACCTCATCGGCGCCATTCGTGGCCACACTTGTAGACGTCACCGGAATCATCATCTATTTCAGCGTCGCCTCCATGCTGCTCAAAGGGGTACTGCTCTGATGACGTGTCTACTGTCGCGTCAACGGTAAATAGTCAGAATTTCTCTTATCATCGAAATCGGTATCGCTCTGGATAACAAGCACAGAACGCTGTTCTTCTCAGTGAACCAGAAACTCGATGAGTGAGGCAGTCAGCGGCGACAGAAATTGAGGTCGGTATAGTATTGAATCGAGATTCCAACTGAAATCCGATTTTGATACCGATAAAAAAAGGTGCTGGCAGGTGAATTGTCCAAATCGGTATCGGTATCGGTATCGAAATCGATTTTTATGTGAAAACAGAAAACCGGGTTATGTCTTTATCTGTTAAATAATTAAATGGTTATCACAATATAACACAAAAAACGGCGTATTTTATTTATCATCCGTCAAGTGGAAATCAATCCCGATACCGATTTCGATGAAAAAAGGAATATCGACTATTTATCGTTGACCTGACACCACTACCAGAGATACCATTTTCCTGTATTGAAGACATAGATGGCAAGCGTAATATTGGTAACCGAATGCGCGACGATACAGCTCACCAGATCCTTACGGACAATATATAATCCGGCCATAAGCAACCCGTATGCAACAGCCGCAGGCCACTCCGGCATGGTATGCCCCAAAGCAAACACGATCGTTGAAATAATAACTGCCGCCCACGACCATGCCCCGGGCGCCACCTCCTTGACGGATCTCTCATCCATGGCTATTCCAAGCGCATCTTTCTCTTTGTTTCTCCTTGCTTCATCCCACTGCAAGGCAAACCGGAAAACAAATCCGCGCATAAACACCTCTTCAAAAACAGGTACAAGAAAACCTGCTGACAATAATCTTAAAACAAAAGCACTACGAGACCAGGCCTTACCCTCCTCAACAGACACAAAGGGAGTTAACAGTGAAATCCAGAGCATCAAACCCACAATGCCGACAAGAATGCCGACAAATGCGGAAATGTAAGGTGATTTTGGCCCTTGCAGCGAAAAAAACCAGCGTTTCGCCCACAGAAGAGTACATGAAACGACAATAATTCGAAGCAGATAGTTTACTTCCATCGGTACAAGAGTTCCGCCCACCGATGCAATGAACACATAAAGAAAATAGGGCGCTGCGTATGGCACTAAAAGACTACGATTCGGAAGCATCTTTACGCACCGGTTTGTCTGACATTTTATCGGTGTCGCGCTGTTTTGACTGTTTCCTGGTACGATAGATATCAAAAAAAGATAAGGGTAATATGATCAGAGCCATAATCCTGTTAAAGGTCTGATGCCTGAACATTTCGGGATCAGTGGTAAACCACCCGTCATACACACACCAGAGTCCCAGAAAAACCAGCAGAACCGAGAAAAAATAGGGCCCTATCGCAGGGGCCTGCTCTTTGTTCTTTTCTTCACTCATAACAACTATGGTTTGAAATAATGTTGATACTATATCAAATATACCTCGCCATATATAAAAAAAGTAACCCGATTTTAAAAGCAGAAACGTACTCATAAAGTATAATTAACGCCCACAAAACAGCACCGACGTCAGGGAGGGTTGACAGCAAGAAAAAAACCAAAGCAAACGCTTTTGTAAAAAAATGAAGCAGAATAACCTCAGATACTGATAACTGATTTATTTAAAGGAGTTAACCGACTTCATCTCATGAAGTTAAGGGGAAGTTAACGCCTTAAAAAAAGAGATCAACTGAAAACCACAGCCATCTGATTCCTGTTAATCATTAATCAGTAAGTTCAACATTTTTCCGTTTACCGGTAACGCCCAGGCAGGCAAGTCCTGCACCAAACAGGGCAACAGCCCCTGGCTCTGGAACCGCAACCTGACTCGTTTCAATCGTCGCCCGAAAAAGAAGTCCGGAGGCACTGCCAACATCAGCAGCATTAATAAAAAGGGTATTTTCCCCTGCAACAAGCATCGATCCAATGTCAATGCCTGTCATAATGGTTTCAGCAGAAAACCCGCCTTGCCCGGAAGTTCCGGAAAGCGCCACACCATTAAGGTAGACCCCTTCGTTGAGCCCTCCCCCGATCAGGTTATCAACCATGAAATTCAAATCCAGCGTCGCCGTGTTAAAAGGCTGAAAAACAGCGAAGCTGATGGCATAAAGCGCCGTACTCCCCTCACCGGCTCCGCCACTATTCGTCGATATCCAATGACTGATGCTATCACCAGGCAGACCGGTACCCCACAGGACGTGAGGAGCAACAATGAAAGCATCAGCGCCATTTTTAGAATTCTCGAAGTCTCCGGCTGAAAAGAGTTCGGAAAATGGCGAGTTGGCAGGGCCAACCAGCATGTTGACCTGACTATCTCTTCCGCCGATACTTCCATTGCCGCTTCTGACAATAATGGTTTCAGCCTCTGCGTTACCTGCAAAAAGAGTGAGGGCCCCAAAAAGAAGAGACACAATACCTGCTCTGGTTATTTTCATGACTTTGTTCCCTGATCCCTTATAAAAAATGAAATTAATTATGAATACTCGTTAACACCTTGCCTGAACCGGGAATTGCCTGAACCCGGATCACTCAGAAAACCTTCAGGAAATTTACACAATAACCCGAATAATCAACCCTGAAAATATTTGATTTTCATCAAACCTTTCCGTCACTCCACCACTTAACCGCCGGCATACAGGAATAACCTCTTGAATGACTTTCCGAAATTAAAAACCAGCCATCACTATCATGTAAAATTTTTCGTATATAAGGCATCGATATCACACTGACCTGCTTTCACCAGTTCATCTCGCCACTTGATTTCAAACCTGCATGCAATCTCGACAGGCGACGTATCCACCACATTGATTCCAACCATTTCATACAAAGCTGTTGTATTGGAACGCGGAATAAATTGAACTGAAAAGGGCATTAACTCTTTTTTATAAGGAGAACCAATATAGACAATATTGATATTTCGAATTCCCATCTCTTCATAGATACGCATCAACTTCTCACTCAGGAAAGAAAGCACTTTTATATCTTCATCATCAAGCTGTGTCAGTTCATATTTATTCCTGAAATGAATCTCTATATGAAACTGACCCTTTGGCGTCCACGGAGCAAGTATATATATTTTTTCATCAGACCACAGAATCAAATCATGTTCTTCCATTTCCGAGTAGTACAACTCCATCACTGAACGATTCACATTGAGATTAGCAACCCCAGGAAATAAAACATCCCATCCATACTGAAGATGAAAATGTGGAATTGATTGCCCTGCCAGTTTACCGATATTGAACCCTGCAATGCATCTGACAGGATATATTTCATTTCTTTGTAACTGATATCCTTCCGCCGATACCGGATATGCTTCAGCCAGCTCTTTTGCAACAGACAACATAAAGTAGAATTCCACGGCTGTCATGTCTGAAAATCGATACTTGTGAGCACATCGATAACGCACTTCCGACTCTTCATGCCACATACAAATCAACCGTTGATCACCAGCAAGAAAAGGTGCGGCATTCTCGTAAGAAATAACTTTGTTATGCCAGTGCTTTTTGATCACCCGGTCATCAGCAGAATGTGACATGTTTTGATCGAGACGCTCCGGATTGCAGAACCGGCAATCTCTTGCTCCCCCTTTAAAGTCTTCCAGCTCCTCCTGTTCCTGCTTGTTTATTTTAAACTTTCTCAACCTGGAAATTGCAGCAGGCCTGATGCAAAGAGGATCACTATGAACATCGATCCCCCCTGTCTTCGTTTGACTGAGAATATATCCAGCCATGTTCCCTTCAGAGGTTTATTTGATGATTCAACAGAATACAGACCCGCCCGTTAAACGTAAATTCATCGTCAAGATTTCTTTTTTGCACTACAGAGACGTCACACATAAACTGACGCATAATACAGCTCCGCTGATTTTATCCAAATCCAAATCGGTATCGGTATCGGTATC
>JAAXWL010000071.1:0-6926 GCA_013334975.1 Chlorobiaceae bacterium | reverse complement strand
ATCGGTATCGGTATCGGTATCCAAATCGATTATTTGTCGGAAAACAGAAGCACCCTTTCTATCAGCAGCCTCTGCCTGACAATAAAATCTTTCGTCATTAATCACTTCCTGTGCAGTTTAATCAAAAACAAGTTACCCATTTTTCCACTCTGCTCAAAACAAGAGGATCAGCGAAAATACCCGATTATCTCCATGAAGGTATCTTCATTCAATAGT
This sequence comes from Chlorobiaceae bacterium, assembly GCA_013334975.1. Taxonomy (GTDB): domain Bacteria; phylum Bacteroidota; class Chlorobiia; order Chlorobiales; family Chlorobiaceae; genus Chlorobaculum. The sequence goes on along the minus strand of JAAXWL010000071.1, from coordinate 6,710 downwards.
AAAAAGCGCTCCCTTTTCTCTCGGCCATATATTCACACAAATGCATAATCAAGAAAAAAATGTAAGTTTCATCCGAACCAAGAATCCTTTACTTATGAGCGCACAACAGCATGTCATTATCGGACTTTCGGGAGGGGTCGATTCGGCGACGGCGGCCTGTCTGCTCGTCCGTCAGGGGTACCGCGTTACAGGAATGAATATCCGTGTACTCGATACACCTGATGAATCACCAACACTGACTCCTTCGGCGATGCGGATCAGTGATCGGGATGAGTTCGGATTTCCTGTGTATACACTGAACCTGAGCATAAAATTTGCTCATGACGTGATCGGCTATTTTCATAATGACTATCTGGCAGGACGCACACCAAATCCCTGCATGGTGTGCAACAAGACCGTGAAGTGGTTCGGGCTCTTTGAGGTCATGCGGCAACTTGGTGCTGACGGTGTCGCCACCGGACATTACGCACGCACGGAAATGCGTGACAACGTCACCCTGCTCCGCCAGGGAGTTGATCCTGAAAAAGATCAGAGCTATTTCCTCTGGATGCTGAGTCAGCAAGAGCTTGCGCTGACTCTTTTTCCACTGGGCGGCTGCACAAAAGCTGAAGTGCGCGAACTGGCCCGTTCATTCGGGGTTCATGCCGCAGAAAAAAAAGAGAGCCAGGAGATATGCTTTGTGCCGCATGACGATTATTGCGCCTATCTTGCCGACGCGATTCCGGGCCTTGAACAGCGGGTTGCCGGCGGCGAGATTATCGATCAGAACGGCACCGTCATTGGACACCATCGGGGCTACCCGTTTTACACGATTGGTCAAAGGCGTGGTCTCGGCATCGCAACCGGTGAGCCGGTGTATGTGACGGCAATCGACGCCGAACATAACCGTATCCGGGTCGGCAGCAAAGAGGCTCTCGAATGCAGGAGCATAATCGCTTCAGGTCTGAACTGGACAGGTATCAGGGAACCGGAAACACTCATCGACGCGGAGGCGCGGATTCGTTACCGGGACCGTCAAAGCCCCTGTTCTGTCGAACCACTTGAAGGTGACCGCGTTCGGGTGACCTTCCCGGAACCGAAACATGGTGTTGCCTGCGGCCAGGCAGTGGTTTTTTATCGTGACGACGAGGTGCTGGGTGGGGGGATTATCAGCAACGTCAATTCAGAAAACAGCGGAGAACAGGAGTGACCTCCTTCACCGAATTAATAGAATGTTGGATTTCGAGTGGAATTTATCAGACAACTTCTCTTTTTTTCAGGAAGATCGTCCGAAAGTAACAAACCTTACCACCTCATGCTGACACGCAAAAACGATACCATTACCTACCTCGATTACAACCGGCATAACGACAAACACGCCCCGCTTCTGCTCATGCTGCACGGCTACGGAAGCAATGAAAAGGATCTGCTCGGTCTGGCTCCATACCTCGACCCCCGTTTACGAATCATCAGCCTCCGGGCCCCTCTGGAACTTGCGCCCGGTATGTATGCCTGGTTTCCGATAGAGTTCACCCCCTCCGGCATTATTGCAAATCGTGAGGCCGCCGGAGTTGCTCGTGACCAGCTCATCGAGTTCATCCGGAACCTTATCGATACTCTCCGACCGAAAGGCGGCAAGGTGTTCATCATGGGATTCAGCCAGGGCTCGGTGATGAACTATCTGACGGCATTCCGAAATCCGGAACTTCTGCACGGGGTCATCGCACTCAGCGGCCAGCTTCCCGATCTGAAGCCGGAAACAGACGCTCTTCCCGAAGGACTCGACAAGGTGCCTTTTCTGGTGCAGCATGGCCTGTATGACGATGTGCTGCCTATTTCCAGAGGACGACAGACCAACGAGTGGCTCAGTGGCAAAATAACCGACTTCACCTACCGTGAGTACCCCATGGCGCATCAGATCGACCAGGCCTCGCTCGATTTCATGACTTCGTGGCTTGCAGAAAAGATCGATCAGTCGGAAAAATAAATTGCCTTCAAACGGAACAATGAAAACCGACCGGAACGGTAACCCCCCATAACCGACCATATCATCCTCAACTCAGAACAGTGCCGTGATACCCAAACCATATTCAATGGAGTTATTTACCGGCTCCCATGACTGATAGGGCTGACTTCCCTGAAGAGTATATAACGTGTAATAGTCGTACCTCGATCTCCCGACATTCCAGTAGCGCAGAAAAGGTTCGAAAGCCAGATTGTCATTTGAAAACTTCAAGGCGACCCTGAAACCGTACCCGTCATACTGCTCATTGACAGTATCGTTCGAATAGGAAAAAAAGGCATTATTCATCTGGGTGAGGTAACTTGTCTGCGTTCCTTTCAGAAACAGATCATATTCAACCTTACCTTCGAAAAGCCAACTGTTATCCAGCTTCGTGGATAATCCGAGACCAACCGGTATATAGAGATACCGTGATTCACGATCATAGCCGATAGCACCTATGGAGGTGATCATACCTCCGCTCCTGTCTATCAGCCACCGATAGCCGAGCCCGTAGTACCAGGATACCACCGCCGGATGAATCCGCAGAATGTCCCTGCCCGTGATGACTCTTGCGTCGATCATGCCATTGAGAATGCCCTCCATCGAACCGGAATTGGGGGACGAATAGTCCAGTCTGCCTGCACTTGCCAGTGCTTCGAGCCTGAAGGTGTCGAAATAACGAAGCACCCTGGTACGCCATGAAATCGACACGATGAAACCGGCCATCGTTCCGTTCTCATTCATAATATTCGGCTCTTCATAGCTGATGCTCGAGGCGAACGACCCGACCTCAACCTGCGTCTGATCTGACAGGAACTCTGCCATAAGATCAGACGATGCAAAAAGCAGGAGAAGCAGGATGTACGAAAATGACGCAGAAAACAAGCGAATCACAAAAACCTCCTTTGATCCCAATGAAAAAAGAGGATAACCAACATGCCGAAGCATATTCTTTGAAGCTATGAACTCTTTCCTGTCAATTGCAAAATCTGCCTCCCAACAAAGGGAGCTTCGTTCATAAAAAAGCTGAGAAAAGCATAATTCGAAGCTTTTTGTTTACCTTTAGAGTCACTTTCCGCAACCCTAAAACACTGAGCTGCTGCATGAAGGACAATCTGTACAGCCTGATCGAGCAGAGAATTCTGGTGCTCGACGGAGCCATGGGCACCATGATCCAGAGACATTGCCTCAAAGAAGAGGATTTCCGGGGTGAGCGTTTCGCCTCACACGCCCACTCGCTGAAGGGCAACAACGATCTCCTCGTCATCACCCGCCCCGATATTATCCGTGCCCTGCACTGCGATTTCCTCGATGCGGGCGCAGATATTGTTGAAACCTGCACCTTCAATGCCAATCCGATCTCGCAGGCGGATTACCACCTGCAGCACCTCACCAAAGAGCTGAACATTGCGGCGGTTCAGGTTGCCCGTTCAGCAGCGGACGAATACACCGCGAAGACCCCCGACAAACCGCGCTTCGTGGCCGGTTCGATCGGGCCGACCAACAAGACCCTCTCGCTCTCGCCGGACGTGAACAACCCCGGTTATCGCGCCGTGACCTTCCAGGAGGTGGTCGATAACTACACCGACCAGCTCGAAGGGCTGCACGAGGGCGGTGTCGATCTGCTGCTCGTCGAAACGGTGTTCGACACCCTGAACTGCAAGGCCGCGCTCTACGCCATCGAGGAGTACGCCGCCCGGACCGGCTGGCAGGTGCCCGTGATGGTCTCCGGCACAGTGGTTGACCAGAGCGGACGCACCCTGTCGGGCCAGACCACCGAGGCGTTCTGGATTTCGATCTCCCACATGCCCGGCCTGCTCTCGATTGGCCTGAACTGCGCTCTCGGCTCCAAGCAGATGCGCCCCTTTATCGAGGCGCTCTCTTGCATCGCCGGAAGCTACGTCAGCGTCTATCCCAACGCCGGTCTGCCGAACGAGTTCGGCGAGTACGACGACTCCCCGGAATACATGGCCGCGCAGATTGCCGGATTCGCCGAATCGGGCTTCGTGAACATCGTCGGCGGCTGCTGCGGCACTACGCCGACGCACATCCGCGCCATCGCCAAAGCCGTGCAGAACCTCGCGCCGAGGAAGCGCCCGGTGAACGAACACGTACTCAAACTCTCCGGCCTCGAACCGCTCGTGGTGGACGAAACCACCGGCTTCATCAACGTCGGCGAGCGCACCAACGTCACCGGATCACGCAAGTTCGCCCGCCTCATCAAGGAGGGCAACTATGACGAAGCGCTCTCCATCGCCCGCCAGCAGGTTGAGAACGGCGCCCAGGTGATCGACGTGAACCTCGACGAGGGGATGCTCGACTCCGAGAAGGTGATCGTCGAGTTCCTGAACCTCATCGCCTCCGAGCCGGAGATCGCCAAAGTGCCGGTGATGATCGACTCTTCGAAGTGGTCGGTGATAGAGAACGGCCTGCGCTGCACCCAGGGCAAGAGCATCGTCAACTCGATCAGCCTCAAGGAGGGCGAGGCACTCTTCAGGGAACGCGCCCGCAAGGTGATGCAGTACGGCGCTGCCACGGTCGTCATGGCCTTCGACGAAGAGGGCCAGGCCGACAACCTGCACCGCCGCATCGAGATTTGCAGCCGAGCCTACAGGATTCTGACCGAGGAGGTGGGCTTCCCGCCGGAGGACATCATCTTCGACCCGAACGTCCTGACCGTAGCTACCGGCATCGACGAGCACAACAACTACGCGCTCGACTTCATCGAGAGCGTGCGCTGGATCAAGCAGAACCTCCCCCACGCAAAGGTGTCGGGCGGCATCAGCAACGTCTCCTTCTCCTTCCGCGGCAACGAGCCGGTGCGTGAGGCGATGCACACCTCCTTCCTCTACCACGCAATCCACGCCGGTCTCGACATGGGCATCGTCAACGCCGCCCAGCTCGGCATCTACGAAGAGCTCGAGCCTGAGCTGCTCGGCTACGTCGAGGATGTGCTGCTCAACCGCAGGCCCGACGCCACCGAACGCCTCGTAGCCTTCGCCGAAACGATCCGCGACGGCGGCGAAAAGGTCGAAGCCAAAGCCGCCGAATGGCGCAACGCACCGGTCGAGGAGCGGCTTAAACACGCGCTCGTCAAGGGAATCGTGGATTTCATCGACGAAGACACCGAAGAAGCCCGCCAACTCTACCCGAGTCCGCTGGAGGTGATCGAAGGGCCGCTCATGAACGGCATGAACTTCATCGGCGACCTCTTCGCCGAGGGTAAGATGTTCCTCCCGCAGGTGGTCAAGAGCGCCCGCGTCATGAAGCGCTCCGTGGCCGTGCTGATTCCGTACATCGAGGAGGAGAAAGCCCGCAACTGCGACACCAGCGCCAAAGCCAAGGTACTGCTCGCCACCGTCAAGGGCGACGTGCACGACATCGGCAAGAACATCGTCTCGGTGGTGCTCTCCTGCAACAACTTCGACGTGGTGGACATCGGCGTCATGATGCCGTGCGACAAGATTCTCGACGCAGTGCTCAAAGAGAAGCCCGACGTCCTCGGTCTCTCCGGCCTCATCACCCCGTCGCTCGAAGAGATGGCGCACGTCGCCAAAGAGATGGAACGCCTCGGCATGACGATTCCGCTCATCATCGGCGGCGCAACCACTTCGAAGGTGCACACCGCCGTCAAGCTCGCCCCGAACTACTCCGGCCCGGTGGTGCATGTGCTCGATGCCTCACGCAGCGTGCCGGTGGCGAGCAGCCTCTGCAACCCCACCCAGCGCGACGGCTACATCGCGGCGCTCAAGGAGGAGCAGGCCGCGATGCGCAAGAGCCACGCCGAACGGACAGCCTCCAAAAAGTTCGTCTCGCTCGACGCCGCCCGCGACAACCGCCTCCAGATCGACTGGGAGGCCGAAACCATCACCAAGCCCGCTCAAACCGTCGTCACTGTGCTTGAGGATGTCACCGCAGGCGACCTTCGCCCCTACATCGAATGGAGCCCATTTTTCCGTAGCTGGGAGCTGCACGGCACCTACCCGCAGATCTTCGACGACGCAAAGGTCGGCGAAGAGTCGAAAAAGCTGTTTGACGACGCCAACACCCTGCTCGACCGCATCGCCAGTGAGAAGCTGCTCGGCATCAGAGGCGTAGCAGGCATCTTCCCCGCAAACAGCATCGGCGACGACATCTTTGTCTATGCGGACGACGAGCGCTCGATGATCCGCGCCGTCCTGCACACCCTGCGCCAGCAACAGGAGAAGCACGGCGAAGCCAACCTCGCACTGTCGGACTTCGTTGCCCCGCGCGAAAGCGGCGTCAACGACTGGATCGGCTGCTTCGCCGTCACCGCCGGACTCGGCATCCAAACGCTCCTGAAAGAGTTCGCCGACGAACTCGACGACTACCACCGCATCATGACGCAGGCACTTGCCGACCGGCTCGCCGAAGCCTTCGCCGAAATGCTGCACGAAAAAGTACGCCGCGAACTCTGGGGCTACGCCCCCGGCGAAATCCTCGGCATCGAAGAGATGATCGCCGAAAAATACCAGGGCATCCGCCCCGCCCCCGGCTACCCCGCCTGCCCGGATCACACCGAAAAGGCCACCATCTTCGACCTGTTGAATGCTGAGGCGGCAACAGGCATCACGCTGACGGAATCCTTCGCGATGAACCCCGCAGCCTCAGTCAGCGGCTTGTACTTCGCCAACCTCGCATCGAAATACTTCGTGCTTGGGAAAATCGGAAAGGATCAGGTAGAAGACTACGCCAACCGCAAAGG
>JAAXWL010000070.1 GCA_013334975.1 Chlorobiaceae bacterium | reverse complement strand
GACTCGAATCCGGTTATCGGCATCAAGCATTCAGCGGTGCTCAGAAAGCTCAGGGGTGAACGAGGCTCCAGAGTGAGTCTCCGTATCTATCGGCCACTGACTCACCGGATGATGGATTTCCAGGTCACCAGGGGGAAAATTTCGACGTCGAGTATCGATGCGGCCTTTCTTGTTGATACTGGCACAGGCTTTATCAGAATCAGCCAGTTTGTTGCAACAACCTCCAAAGAGTTTCATGAGGCAGTCAAGCGATTGCAGGGTCAGGGAATGAAGAGTCTGATCGTCGATGTTCGGAGCAATCCGGGTGGTTTTCTCGATCAGGCTGTGGCGGTTGCCGATGAACTGTTGCCGGACGGAAAGCTGATCGTCTCGACCAGAAGCCGTCATGGCGGTGACGACCAGATGAAGTACAATTCCAGGCCGGGAGGGATATTCGAGAGCGGATCACTGGTGCTTCTTGTTGACCGGGGAAGCGCTTCGGCAGCCGAAATTCTGGCTGGCGCACTGCAGGATAACCGTCGCGCCCTCTTGATCGGAGAACTGACTTTCGGCAAGGGACTGGTTCAGCGTCAGTTCGGATTTTCCGACGGTTCTGCCCTCAGACTCACCGTATCCAGATATTACACTCCTTCAGGGAGGCAGATACAGCGAAGTTATGCCGAGGGAGAGGTGGGACGCGAACGTTATTACAAAGAGATGTTTACCCGTCATCTTCCCGATACTTTCCTGAAACAATATGGTGGTCTCCGGTACCTTGAGCGTGATGACATTGCCGTTTACAGTACTGCGCGACTCAAGGCGCCGGTTCAGGGCGACAGCCTTGGGGTGGTACTGTCGAAAGCTGGCGGAATCATGCCCGATTATTGGGTTTTCAGCACCCCCACTACCCATCTGTACCAGGAACTTTACGCCAGTGGCATCATCGAGGATATTGCCCTGAAATTGATCGACAATCCCGACAACGTTGTACAGCGCTACCGGAATTCGGCCCGAGCATTTGTCGATGAGTACCCTGGGCCGGTCACTCTCGAACAGTTAGTCAGGGCGGGCTGCGCAGAACGCAAGGTTCCATTCAGGGCTGCCGAGTTCAGCCGTGACCGCAAAAAGATCACTCTTGCATTGAAAGCCAGGATTGCACGGCATTTGTTCGGAACTGAAGAGCAGGTGAGAGTGTTAGTCCGTGAAGGTGATTCTGTCATGAAGGTAGCACGGCATTTCATCGCAAAGCGGGCTTCATGAGAAACCAGAGACCGTGATGCTTGTTTATAAAGCCTGTATTCATCAATTTTATCCTGAAAATCCATGTCATTACTTGAAAAAATAAACAGTAACACCTGTACCCTCAGGCTGAAAAACGACTGGTTGAAAATTTTCACCTGTCCGGTGCCCTCCTCTGATTTTCTGTCGTTCGTCGGGGTTGCCACCATCGATGCTCCGCAACATGCGGTGCTCAGCCTTCTTTACGATATCGAATCTGCAACCGAATGGGTCTGGAAAACACGTGAAATGAAGGTTCTTCAGGAGCTTACCGGTGACAATGAAGGACGGGTGGTCTATCAGCTGGTGAGCGCTCCATGGCCGGTCTCGGACCGGGAGATCATCACCCGATCGACTGCGTACATGGATCCCGAGACCTCTGAAGCGTATATCAAAATGGAGTCTTTACCCACCTTCATACCTGAAAACGATCGATATGTCAGGGTAAAAAAGCTCGAGGGCGCCTGGAATATTCTGCCGCTTGCCGAAGATCGCTGTCGCGTGGTCTTAAGGCTTCATATCGAGCCGGCAGGCGAAATCCCGTCATGGCTGGCAAACATCGCGGTCATTGACACGCCCTACCATACCCTGAACAACATGCGTGATATGGTCAAACGGGAGAAATACCGAAAACCGGTCGAAGCTCCGTTCCATGAATCGACAGAAGGTATTGTCAGGAACTACGCCGATTTCATCAGTGAATAACGTCACGTCAATTGTCTTCACTTTATCATCATAACCGAAGAGTCAATGGATGTCTCAAAAGCCCTGAAGGGTAACTGGGAATTTCGTGTCGATCACAAGGCCATAAAAGTCTATTCGTCTAAGATCAGTGGTTCCCGGGTGCTGGGGTTCAAGGCGGAGGCTGAGTTTGATGTACCGCTCAGGAAGCTTGTCAGTCTTTTTCATGATTTCGGTAGTTATGGGCGATGGGTCCATCAGCTTGCCGAAATGCAGGTACTGCATCAGGATGATGATCTCGATTATATCGTTCGACAGGTGCTCAACACACCATGGCCGATTCCCAAACGGGAGATGATTGTCCGTACCTCACTGCATGCCTCAGAGGCGGGAGCTCTGGCCCTGACGATGACCGGGGTTCCCGATTATCTTCCGGCAAGACCGGACTATCACAGGGTTCGCGAAGCCTGGGGGGCATGGGTGCTGATGCCGGTAACGGGCAGGAAGGTGCATGTGACTTTTGTGATGCATCTGGACCCCGGCAGTGATATTCCGCCATCACTCAGCAATGCGGCGCTGTTTGAAGTGCCTTTTTATTCGATACAGAAAATGCGGAACCTTGTTCAGGATCCATCATATACTCCCAAATGGCCTTCTGTTGTAGATCATCACATCACCATTGATGAAGATGATCCAGGCAGGCCTTGAAAAGCTTTTCTGGTCTGACCGGCACGGCCCCGACCTCCTGGCATACCGTATGGGCTGCAAGGTTGGCTATTCTGGTGCTGGTTACAAGGTCGAGCCCTGCCGCCATGCCGAGTGCAAGCAGAGCAATGACCGTGTCGCCGGCGCCCGAGACGTCGGCAACGTCTACTGAAACGGCCGGTATGTGGGTGAAGGTTCCATTGTAGACCGTCATTCCCTTTTCGCTTCTGGTTACCACGAAGCTTTCTGCTTCGAGTCTCTGACTGAGAAGCCTGCATGCCTCTTCAACGTCATGGTCCTTGTTGCTGACCGGAATGCCCAATGACGCGCCAAGTTCGGAGATGTTCGGTTTGAAAACCGTGCACCCGCCATAGGAGAAAAATCCCTTGAGTTTCGGATCGACCAGTACCGGAATTTTGAGTTTCCTGCACAGGGCGATAACCGGGGCGATCAGTGTTGGAGAAAGAACCCCTTTATTATAATCTTCGAGCACGACCGCATCAACCGAGGAGGCGATTCCGGTGAACAGACCAAGCAGTTCTGTTTCGATCAGTTCATTCAGTGGCTGGCGGCTTTCATAGTCCACTCGCGTGATATGATGGTTTTGCGAGAGGATTCTTGTTTTGCAGGTCGTTGGTCGTGAGGGATCGGCCAGGAGCATCGCTGAATCAAGCCCCTGCTCACCCATCAGTTCGATCAGGCTGGCGCTGCTGGCATCCTGGCCGGTGACACCGATCAGGAGCGTTTCAGCTCCCATGATGTGTGTGTTGATGGCGACGTTGGCTGCACCGCCGAGACGACTGTTTTCATGGGTGACATCGACCACTGGCACCGGATACTCGGGAGAAATTCTTGAAACATGGCCGAAGATATATTTATCGATCATGACGTCGCCGATGACAGCGATCTTTTTATCTTTGAACGAGTTGAATATCCGTTCGATAGCTTCAGGGGTCATGCGCAATGGTTTGAATTGGCTTCTCCAATATAAGAGAAAAATACTTCGAGAGTGGTGGTATTGATTGGTTTTATTTTACAAGAATATTTTTATATTTAAAGCTATCCATTTTTAGAATTTATGTGACGGATTCAACATGTTCGACAATCTCAGTGACAAACTTGAGCTGACTTTCAGAAAGCTTGCCGGTCAGGCGACCATCAACGAGGTCAATATCGGTATTGCCATGCGCGACATCAAGCGAGCTTTGCTGGGCGCTGATGTCAACTATAAGGTAGCCAAGAAACTGGTCGATGATATCAGGGAGAAGTCTCTGGGTGAATCGGTCATCAAGAGCGTTTCACCGGCGCAGATGATCGTCAAGATCGTCAATGACGAGCTTACCGGGATCATGGGAGGCGAAAATCAGCCGCTGAATCTGCCTTCGAAGAAAGTACCAGCCATCATTATGGTGGCCGGTCTGCAGGGCTCGGGAAAGACCACCTTCTGTGCCAAACTGGCCAAAAGGCTCAAGAAAAACGGGAAGAATCCTTTGCTCGTTGCAGCCGACGTCTATCGGCCCGCTGCGATCGATCAGCTCAGATCGCTTGGAGCTCTGATCGAGGTGCCGGTGTTCGAGGTAGAGGAGAAGGATGCCATGAAAGCCGCTCTTGGCGGTCTCGAGGCAGCCAGCAAAGGCGGAAAAGATGTGGTGATTGTCGATACTGCCGGTCGTTTGCAGATCGACGAGGCGATGATGGCCGAAGCCGAGGCCCTCAAGAACGCCCTGAGGCCTGACGAGCTGCTTTTCGTTGTCGACTCGATGATGGGCCAGGAGGCTGTCAATACGGCAAAGGCATTCAACGATCGACTCGATTTCGATGGTGTGGTGCTGACCAAGCTCGATGGTGATTCCCGAGGCGGTGCGGCCCTGTCGATCCGCCAGGTTGTCGACAAGCCGATCAAGTTCATGAGTGTCGGTGAGAAGGTCGATGACCTCGATCTGTTCTATCCTGACCGTATGGCCCAGAGGATTCTCGGTATGGGTGATATTGTCAGCTTCGTCGAAAAGGCCCAGGAGACCCTCGATCTGGAAAAGACGATGGAGATGCAGTCGAAGCTCATGAAAAACGAGTTCGATCTCGACGACTTTTTCGACCAGCTTCAGCAGCTCAAAAAAATGGGCTCTATTCAGGGGCTTATAGAAATGGTGCCTGGTCTGAACAAAATGGTGCCGAAGCAGGATCTCGAGAATATCAATTTCAAACCTATCGAGGCGATGATCTCCTCGATGACCAAAGAAGAGCGCAAAAAACCGGAAATCATCAACGGCAGTCGTCGTCAGCGTATCGCTGTCGGAAGTGGAACCAGAGTGCAGGAGGTCAACATGCTGCTCAAGCAGTTTACCGAGATGAAGAAGATGATGCGTTCGGTGAACCGGTTGACCCAGTCAGGAAGGAAGATCACCTCCCAGAGCCTGGCGCTCGACAAGTTTCTGAAACGATAAATGAATACTGTCTCTTACAATAAATTAAACATATTACGCTTTGGTTAAGATCAGACTGAAAAGAGCCGGAAGAAAAAAGATGCCGTTCTACCAGATCGTTGCAGCCGACGGGCGTGCACCCAGAGATGGCAAGTTTCTTGAAGTTATCGGTCATTACAACCCGACCGCAAAACCTCATGCCGTCACTATCGAGAAGGATCGTGTCGCTTACTGGCTGAACGTAGGAGCACAGCCTACTTCAACGGCACACAGCCTTATCCGTGGTACCGGCCTGCTTCACGAAATGAACCTGAAGCGACGTGGACTGAGCGAGAGCGATATAGCAGCCCAGATGGAGGCGTGGCAGCAGAAAGAGGTTGAACGCCGTCAGAAACGACTGAACGCCAAACTGCGTCGTCGTCAGGCCAAAAAGGCCGCTGAGTCTGCAGGCGCCGAAGGCTGAATTCAGCAAGAAACAGATAACCGGCTGAATCGGAGTGGAACTTTTTCTGACAGGACTCATCCTGAAGCCGAAAGGGCTTAAAGGTGAACTCAAGGTGAGGCCGGTGACCGATTTTCCGGAGAGTTTTCTGAAGCGACATCACTATTATGTCGGCAAAACTCCGGAAGGGGCCGTCCTCTGCAAGGTGCTCTCGGTGCATCTCAATCAGGGTTATGCCTGGATGATGCTCGAAGGGATCGGGTCACGCGAAGCGGCTGAGGCTGTCGCAGGTCACTCTCTCTATGTGACCAGGGAAGAGCTGGAGCCTTTAGACGGTAACCGGGCCTATATCCATGACCTTATCGGTCTGGAGGCGTTTGACGAACAACTGGGAAAAACCGGTGTTGTCAGCGATGTGCTGCAGATGCCGGCCCATGATGTCTATGAGATCGACACGGGGAGCCGCAAGGTACTGGTGCCCGCAGTCGATGAGTTTATCGGAGAAATCGATCTCGACAAGAGGATCGTCATGCTGCGGAGGTTTTCGGAATTTCTGTAGTATCGGGGTGCCGCCTATCCAGACCGACCAAAGGGGGAGAGGTACAGGAGCCATGTTCTTGACAGGATTGACAGGCAATGGGTTTTTGATGTGAATACTATGCGGATTGATATCATAACCGTAATTCCGGATTTTTTTGCATCGCCTCTTGAAAAGGGATTGCTGGGAATCGCCAGGCGGAAAGGCCTTGCGGACATTTACGTGCACAACCTGCACGATTATGGACTCGGCAGGTACCAGCAGGTTGACGATGCTCCATTCGGAGGGGGTGCGGGAATGGTGATCCGGCCAGAACCGGTTTTCGCATGTATAGAGCAATTGCAGGCTGAAAGGGGTTATGACGAGGTAATTTTCATGACGCCTGATGGAGAGTCGTTCAACCAGAAGCGAGCGAACAGGCTTTCGGGAACGGGAAACCTGATCATTCTCTGCGGTCATTACAAAGCCCTGGATGACAGAATCCGCCAGAAGCTGGTAACCCTGGAGCTGACCGTTGGCGATGTGGTGCTGTCCGGAGGTGAAATTCCGGCGCTCATGGTCATCGATGCCGTTGTAAGGCTCATTCCGGGTGTGCTCGGTGACGGTGAGTCGGCATTAACCGATTCGTTCCAGCAAGATACCCTTGACTGTGCCTGGTATACACGACCGGCAGAGTTCAGGGGAATGAAAGTACCCGAGGTGCTCCTTTCAGGCCATCATGAAAAAATCGGGCTCTGGCGTCAGGAGAATGCGCGGGAACGTACCCTCAGGCGCAGGCCGGAACTGCTCGAAAAAAAGAATGAAGAAGAGTAAAGAAAACATAAAGATAACAGAGTCATCATGGATCAGTTAATTCAATTGGTAGAGGCAACCCAGAAAAGGAGCGATATTCCTGAAGTTCGTCCCGGCGATACCGTCAGGATTCAGCTCAAGGTTATCGAGGGCGAAAAAGAGCGCCTTCAGGCCTACGAAGGTGTCGTTATTGGCGACAGGGGGGTCGGTGCTTCCAAAACCATCACCGTTCGCAAAATATCCCATGGCGTCGGAGTTGAGAGGATCATTCCGGTCAACTCGCCGAACGTTGAAAGCATCACGGTTATCAGAAGTGGCAAGGCAAGAAGGGCAAAACTGTTCTATCTGCGCAAACGTACCGGCAAGGCAGCGCTGAAGGTCAAGGAGCGTAAGAGCGTCTCTGTCGCCCAGGCATAAGCTTCAGCATTTTCGGCCTTTTACTCAGTGCAGCGCAACCATTGAACAGGCGGCGCTGCTCTGTTGGTTTTTGTTCGCAGTTTGTTCGCGTGCGGATTGGTGGACTTTGTGGACGAAGAGTGGAGATGAAAGAGCTGGGTGTGTTATTTTTACCTTTCTGATTTTACCTTAGAATGCATTCCGCTAGTGTCGAGGCTTTTCAGTCGAAGATTTTCGATTTTTACGAAAAGAACGGGCGGAGTTTTCCGTGGCGCCTCACCACGGACCGCTATGCCGTCATGGTCAGTGAAGTTATGCTTCAGCAGACCCAGGTCGAACGGGTGGTACCTCGCTTCATCGGCTGGATGGAGCGGTTTCCCGATCTGCACTCACTTGCCTCAGCCTCTCTCAGAGAAGTCCTTGAACTCTGGAGCGGACTGGGATACAATGCTCGTGGCCGGCGTTTGCATAGTGCCGCATCGATGATTGTCGAACACCATGGCGCAGAGGTTCCCTCTGAGCCCTCCCTTCTTGTGAAACTTCCCGGTATTGGCGCCTATACGAGCCGCTCGATCCCGGTTTTTGCCGATAATCGTGATATAGCCGCTGTCGATACCAACATCAGGCGGGTGCTGATCCATGACCTGCGTCTTCCGGAATCGATCACCCCGGCGGGTATCCTCGAAGTTGCCGGAGAGGTTCTGCCGCATGGACGAAGCCGCGACTGGCACAATGCGCTCATGGATTTCGGAGCATTGGTGCTGACCGGAAAAAAGACCGGGATTGCTCCACTGACCAGGCAGTCAAGATTTAAAGGCTCCCGTCGATGGTATCGTGGCGCACTGCTCAGGGACATGCTCGCCTCGGGTGAATTATCACGGCAACAGCTCGAAGAGCGCTATCTGGATTGTCCTTGGGGAATCGGTTCTCTTGTCGATGCGCTGGTTATGGAGTCGATGATTGAGGAGTATGGGGTCAACCGGATGCTGAGGATTGCGGGAGAATCAGGCGATAGGCAATGAATGGTCTGAGGGGTCTTGCGTCTTGTCAATGGTAAATAGTCGGAATTTCCTTTATCATCGATTGTTATCACTCACCTGGTTTTGTGGTTGATTGTCATAACCATTTGATAATGAAACTGATACAACCAGTAGCCAGTTTTCTGTTTTCACCTAAAAAAATCCAAATCGATACCGATTTGGATAAGAATCAATGGTACCTTAAAATACGTCAGTTTAAGCATGACGTCTCATTCTTGTCAATTCTGTTTTTGTCACTCGGTATTGTAGACCATGTTGAGTGCATTATACAGCGTGTCGATTTCGGGATTGAATTTTTTGACGATCTCCTTTCGTTTGAGTTTGAGTGTCGGAGTTATCAGGCCGTTTTCAATTGAAAAGGGCTCTTCGACCAGCAGGAATTTTCTGACCTTCTCATGGGTGGCAAGCTGGCGAGAGATGGTGCGCAGCAGTTTCTCGTAGATCTGGACCACCTCTTTGTTGGCTACAAGTTCTTTGGTGCTTGTTGCGTTGATATGGTGACCGGAAGCGAACTCCCTGAGTTTCTGAAAGTCAGGCACGATCAGGGCGATCAGGAAGGGACGTTTTTCACCGACAATCATGACCTGGTCGACAAAAGGGCTGTCGAGGATAAGGTTTTCGATGGGCAGCGGGGCGATGTTTTTGCCTCCGGAAGTGACGATGATGTGCTTTTTTCTGTCGGTGATCTTCAGGTAACCGTCGGAGTCAATCTCGCCGATATCTCCGGTGTAGAACCATCCATCCTTGATGACTTCAGCGGTTGCGGCATCGTCTTTCCAGTATCCCTTCATGATATTGGGACCTTTGAGCATGATTTCTCCATCCGCAGCGATTCTGACCTCGACATTTTTTACTGCCGGTCCGACCGTGCCGAATTTCACCTTTTCAGGCCTGTTGACATGCGTTACGGGCGAGGTTTCGGTCAGTCCGAACCCTTCAAGGATCGTGATACCGATAGACTGGAAAAATTCACCGGTTTTCTGGGGCAGTGCGGCGCCTCCTGAAACGAAATAGCGAAGGTTTCCGCCGAATTTTTTCCTGATTTTGTGGTACACCAGTTTATCGGCAAGGTTGTACTGTATGGAGACGAAGGCTGACACCTTGCCCGTGGCTAATTGTTTATAATACTTGTCACCGGTTCTGACCGCCCAGAAAAAGATTTTTTCCTTTACCCCGCCTTCACTGGTAACCGTTTTGAGGATGCTTGCTTTCATTCGGTCGAAAAGCCTTGGTACCGTGAAGATGATCGTCGGTTTCGATTCTGCGATGTTGAGAGAGATGGTTTCAATACTTTCGGCCAGAAAGATGCGAGCACCACAGGAGAAAAGGAGATAGTAACCTCCAGTGCGTTCGTAGGCATGTGAAAGCGGCAGGAACGATAAACTGCTGTCGGTTTCGTCGAGCCGGATCACCGTTGAGCACGATTTCACGTTTTCACAGATGTTCCGGTGCGTGAGCATTACTCCTTTGGGTAGTCCCGTCGTTCCAGAAGTATAGATGATTGTCGCGGTATCATCCGGTTCCGCTTTGATGCCGTCGAGTAACCAGGGCGCGTCATGCAGAATCTTTTTACCCTCTTCCTTGGCTTTGTTCAGGTCGATAACCTCCTCGATCGGTTCTTCAAGCCTGTTCATGACAATGACCAGGTTAAGATCGGGCAGTTTTTGCCAGATCGAGAGGATTTTGCCGAGCTGAAGCATGTTGGAGACGACGATACCTTTGGCTCCGCAGTTGTTCAGGATATATTCGATCTGGTTTGGCGGCAGCGAGGGGTAGAGTGGCACATCGATGGCGCCAAGCGACAAAATGGCCATGTCGGCCAGATACCATCCAGGACGGTTTTCCGAAAGGATGGCGACTCGATCACCCCGTTCGATACCTTTGCGTTTGAGAAAAGCGGCAAACAGACGACAATCCTCTTCAAGTGAGTCGTAACTTATCGGGACATAGGTGCCGTTGATTTTTCGTGCAATCGGCGCTTTGCCGTTTTGTCCTCTGAAATGGCTGAAAACTGAAGTGAACAGCTCAGGCAAGGTCTGGAAATCAGGATTGATGAGTCCCATAAACGATAATTTTGTTCGGGAGGCTGTGACGACAAGCGTGAAAACTACTCTGACGCACCGAGGTCTAAAAGAAACTGGTCAAAAAGGAATCGTGACAGGCATGGTCGAAATCTGGTCAGCAACAACAGGAAACTTTCCGGGCGTGGCCATAATTTCGGTTCATCGGGAAGCATCCGGTATGCAGCTAAAAGCCTGCGGTATACGGTGACTGGTGGTGTGCTTCGAACCAACCCGGTTATTCCGGGAAAGTTATTAACAAACATACTTTCATTGTAACAATCACGTTTCTCTTATCCAACTTTTTTTCAAAATTTTGCCTGGTTGGCAGCTTTTCTGCGTGTTATCGATACCTTTTCTCCTGAAAAAAGCGGTACTCCTGGCGCATTGTGGCGACCCTGACCCGATTATTTCTTACGCAAGCGTATGTTTGAGGAGCTCTTTTATCATTGGAGTCGGGGGTCGGTATCGGTATTGTTATCCCGGAACGACAAAAATATGAAGAGTTATCAGCATTTCTGTTGAGAATCATGCCATTCTTCGGGTGCTCAAGGGCAATTTGAGTGTTTAAAAAGAAAAATTTGGTTTTGACGGAGCGATCCGGCGTAGGGCAGTTGCGTTGGGGTGAGTCAATGATTCTTTTTTAGTATATTTGGCGGGCATCTTTTCTGTATGGAGTGCAGAAAGCAACCCCGGAAAACCGATGGCCATAACTCATGCAATGAATCAGCCTGGTCTGTAACAAAAGCTCCGGTGATCGTTAAGGCTCAGGTTCAGAGCACTCTTTATCATTTCCAATCGATCACATGCAATCGAAAAAAAGCACTACAGTCTGGACAGGATATGCTGGTCTACTTGCGGGAATCGCACTCATCATCTATCTTTTCAGCAAGATTGATCTGACCGGCTCAGTCAGGTTGATCGGTTCGATGGGAGTCGTTTCACTGCTGATTCTGTTGCCCTACCTTCTGCTTCACCTTTTAGAAACTGCCGCCTGGAAATGGCTGATTCCGAAAGAGAACGGAAAGATTTCATATTACGGTCTCCTGAAAATCCAACTGGTTTCAGAAACGGTTTCCATGACACTGCCTGCCGGCGTTGCTGTCGGCGAGCCTCTTCGTCCCTGGCTGTGCAGAAGATTTCTCTTTATACCGGTTCCTGATGGCGTTGCCAGTGTTGCGGTACGCAAGTTGCTTCTGGGGGCCACCCAGGGATTGTACACGATTCTCGGGGCTTTGGCCGGATTCGGCATGCTTCAGTCGGTATCGACACAGGTTGTCGGGTTTGATGGACTCGGAATCATCATGATGCTTGCCGGGACGGTCATGATGTTTGCCTTTATCCTGATGCTTGTTCTGATGACGAACGGCAAGTCAGCGTTAAAGATGCATCGTTTGCTGATGAAGGTCCCCTTTGCAAAGGTTCGGGAGTGGTTACTCAGGAGGAAGGAGGGGTTTGCCGAAACCGACCGGAAGCTTCAGCGGGTCATGTCCGGTGGTGTGGTATCGCTGCTGCCGGTCATCGTGACCTATGTGTTTGCGTGGATGATGCTTGCTCTGGAAAGTTATCTTATATTGAAGTTGCTGGGTTTGGAGGTGACTTTCACGCAGGTGCTTGCATTTGATACCGCCCTGACCATGCTCAGGGTACTCTTTTTTTTCATTCCATCAGGCCTGGGAATTCAGGATCTTGGCTATCTTGCTTTTTTTCAGGCACTTGGTTTTCCTGATTACCTCGCTTATGGAGGAGCATTTGTGCTTCTGCGTCGTCTCAAAGAGGTTATCTGGTATTCAATCGGTTACGGAATGATGTTCATGGAAGGCATTCATCTTCAGGATGCCCAAAAAGTCAGTGATGAGGGGGCATGAAGAAGATACTTTTTGTTTGCGGATCGATGAACCAGACCACCCAGATGCATCAGATTTCAAAGCATCTTGGTGAGTACGATCAATGGTTCACTCCGTTTTTCAGCGATGGCTTACTGGGCAAAGCCTGCGATATGGGTATGCTCGAATTTACGATCATGGGCAGAAAGCGCTCAGGCCGGGCCATTGACTACCTTGTTTCGAACAACCTTCGGCTCGATATTGGCGGAGCGGGGCATCGTTACGATCTGGTGGTGACCTGCACCGATCTGATCGTGCCCGCCCATTTCAGGCAAACCCGCCTTGTTCTGGTGCAGGAGGGCATGACCGAACCGGAAACCATTCTGTTTCATCTGGCCAGGAACTTCAGGTGGATACCAAGGTGGATAGCCGGCACATCGACCACTGGCCTGTCAGACTGTTACGAAAAGTTCTGCGTGGCCAGCGAAGGATACCGAGACCTCTTTATCCAGAAAGGGGTCAATCCGGAAAAAATCGAGGTGACCAGCATACCGAACTTCGATGATTGCGAGCGCTATCTCGACAACGATTTTGAGCATCACGACTATGTGCTGGTTTGTACTTCCGACAACAGGGAAACCTTCGTCTACGAAAACCGGAAGCGTAATATCCGAAAGTATCTCGATATGGCTGCAGGTTGGCCCTTGCTTTTCAAACTGCACCCGAACGAGAATGTCGAAAGGGCCACCAGAGAGATCGAACGGTATGCCCCGGGAAGTATGGTGTATGCCGAAGGAAAGACCGAAGAGATGATAGCCAATTCACGGATGATGATTGCCCAGTTTTCCTCAACAATTTTTGTAGGATCGGCGCTGAACAAACCGGTATATTGCGGTCTTGACCCCGACCATCTCAGGCGGTTGACTCCATTGCAGAACCATTCTGCAGCGCAGAGGATTGCTGCGGTCTGCCGTCAGGTTATCAACGGCTGAAGAGGCTCGGGAGTACTTTTGAACCATAGAACAGACTTCATGCGAACGGCAGCCATCATTCCGGCCCGAGGAGGCTCCAAAGGCCTGAAAAACAAAAATATCCATCCTGTGGCCGGTCTTCCGCTGCTTGCCTGGAGTGTCCTGCAGGCCATCGAGGCCGTCCATGTCGATCTTGTCTTCGTGACGACAGATGATCCGGCTATTGCCGAAGTAGCCGTCAGGTACGGCGCGGAGGTTATCGACAGGCCCGGAGAGATCAGCGGTGACAAGGCCACTTCGGAAGCTGCACTGCAGCATGCCATCGGGGTTATCACAGAGCGGTACGGCGCAGAGCCTGAAACGGTTGTATTTCTTCAGGCAACCTCGCCCCTGCGTCTGCCGGGTGATATCGACCGGGCCATCGAACGTTTTCATCTTGAAAAGGCGGACTCCCTGATTTCGGTGACCAGAGCCGATGACCTGACCTTGTGGGAACAACGGGAAAAGAGCTGGAACAGTGTGAATTTCGATTACCGTAACCGAGGAATGAGGCAGGATCGTCCTGCACAGTATATTGAAAACGGTTCGATTTACCTGTTTACACCGGCTGTTTTGCGCAGATTCGACAATCGTATCGGGGAGAAGCTTTCCGTTTATCCGATGGAATTCTGGCAGACCTGGGAGATCGATACGATAGAAGAGGTGGAACTCGTTGAATTTTTCATGAAAAAAAAGGGGCTCGATCAACCGGTCAGCCGATCCTGAATCCTAAAGAACCCAACAGCATTCTAAA
>JAAXWL010000161.1 GCA_013334975.1 Chlorobiaceae bacterium | reverse complement strand
CGGATTCGCCTCCGGTTGCTTCCCACCCCGCCTCACGGCGACGCAGTTTCCTTCAGCTACAGGGTTGTGGCTTCCCCTGACACGGACTTTCACCGTGCAATGTGTGCGCCTTCACGAGCGCACTTGCTCCGGAGCGGCAGCTCCGGAAGCACCTGTCAGACAAACTTCCGCCTGCTCTGCTTCCCTGCTTGCCCTCATTTTTCCACAATAAGGTACTTTTCATGGTAACTACTACATAATTGTATCTTTTCTCGACCCCATCAAACCCCGCCATAAAACCATCATCTACTTGTCCCACAATAAATTAGATAAATAGTACTCCAACCTGGCATGATAGTTGCATATCTTTAAGATGAATATGAGTAACCCTTGCAATAAAACAGGACAAAATATGACCACTTTCAACACAATATATGGAGAGCTCCAGGGAGTCGAATTCAGGACTCTTTTTTCAAACGGCAAAACCGATGGTTGTCTTGTCAGGCAGGAAAACCTCCTGCGTACACCCTATGGCGACCTGATCCCCCAGTATGAAGCTGAAGATCTGGGACGCCGACATCTCAAGCCATTCTATTTCTACAAGAACGGCTCGATCAAATCGGTTGCCCTTCAATCACAGACCCTCATCCGCACGCCGGTCGGCGGCGTTCCCGCAGAACTGCTCACCTTTTACGAATCGGGCAAACTCAAGCGGCTCTTTCCATTAGACGGCAAGATTACCGGCTTCTGGACGGCAAAGAACGAATACGCTCTTGCCGATGCGTTGACCATCGACTCGCCGTTGGGTAGCCTTTGCGCCAGATTCATCGGGTTCCAGTTCTACGAAAGCGGTTCACTCAAGAGCCTCACCCTGTGGCCGGGCGAGTTCCTGACGATTACCGCACCGACCGGAACGATCAGGATACGGACCGGCATCGCTTTCCATGAGGATGGCTCCATACGCTCACTCGAACCGGCAGGAGTGGTAAAAGTCAAGACTCCAGCAGGCCCCCTGACGGCTTATGACAACGATCCCCAGGGCATACACGGCGACCTGAACTCTCTTCAGTACAACCCCGAAGGGGAGGTCATCGCACTCAAGACTGTAGCGGAAGAGATCACGGTGATCGACCAGCTCGGCAACCCGCATCTGTTCGCTCCCTGGCTGAAGGACAATATGTGCGGAACGGAACGGAAAGTGGTCGTGCCGCTGAAGGTGCGTTTCAGTAAGGGAAGAATCATTTTCGATGACCGTCAGGAATCGTTCAGCATGGAGCAGTGCCGGATAGAAGTACGACCGTTTGACCGCAAAGCTGGTGGCCCGGCTTACTCGTGTGCGGTCTGAGGAGCCCGTCCGGGTTCTTCGAAAAGAGAGAGCGCAGCTTGGGCACCGGCCACCCAGCCGGTTGAAAATGCTGCCTGGAGGTTGAATCCGCCAACCTCTCCTGTATAGTCGAGGAGTTCACCGCAGCAGTAGAGGTGCGGCTGAATCCTCGATTGCATGGTTTTCGGATCGATCTCATCAAGAGCGAGGCCACCGGCGGAGACCTCTGCCCTGTCAAGCGGCACCTTGCGTACCGTGCCGAGCGGCAGTTTTTTCAGAATCGAAACAAGACTCTGGCGCTGCTCTCTTTTCAGGCCGCTCATGGTCACCTCCCGTGCAATCTCCGCAAGGCGCAGTATCTCGTCAACAACGGCATTGGGAATGCTCTGCCATCCCTCTCCGACTCCGTCAGGCAGGAAAAGACAATCAGGTGCCAGAGGACAGCGTTGCAGGAAGGTGCGCACCTGGCGGCTCCCCTGACGATGAACTTCGTCGATGATGAATGAAGCAAGGGATCTTTCATCATGACCGGGAAAAAGGTCGACCCACACCCTGACCGCTCCTTTTCCGGCAGCATGCATCACAGCTACGCTTCGGGAAAGGGAGAGACAGGCCGGCCCGGAAACACCTCTGTGGCTGATAAGCACATCGCCCCGGCGCGAATCGCTCCCGGCCTCAGTACCCGCGACAAGCAGCGGGTTGCGCAGGGTGATGCCAACAAGATCTGCCCGGGGTGGCGCCACAAACCAGACTGGTGCAAGTGCCGGGTATACCGGAACCAACCGGTGACCGACGGCAACGGCAAGTCTGTTACCATCACCCGTCGTACCGGAAGAGCCCCAGGAGGAACCCCCCGTAGCAAGAATAACCGCATCGCCATCGAAACTCGCAGGGCCGGATCGCACCGTCATTCCCGAAGCGGACGCCTCGATTCTGTCGGCCCTGAAACCGGTGACGACCGACGCCTTGCTCTCTTCAAGCATGTGCTGCATTACCTCAAGCACCTCTCCGGCCCGGCCAGACAACGGAAAAACACGACCATCCTCTCTTGGCTTGCACTTCAGGCCAAAAGCGGTGAAGAGCTCAAGCAGGTCGGCATTGCTGAACCGGTAGAGCGCATGACGCAGAAAACGCCGTTCGTTCTTCATGAGGAACCCCTTCTCAAGCAGCCCCTGGAGGTCGCCATCATGAGTGAGATTGCAGTGCCCGCCGCCGGAAATCGCTATTTTCGCTCCGGGTTTCGTGTTACGCTCCAGCAGCACAATCCGGAAAAGGCCGTCGGCAATACCAAGTTTTCTGGCTGCCCGCCGTGCAGCAACCGCCGAAAGCATACCCGACGCTCCCGCTCCGATAATAAGCAGCACTTTCTGCATGTTTTTTATTTTTTGGGTGATTGGAAGTTTTGGGAAAATTGTGAAGAGTGGCTGATGGACGAAGTGGACTTTGTGGACGAATGCAATGTAAGATGTGGACGCCACGAAGAAAGCACTGCAGTGCGCCCCGACAAATCCATAACCCGGCCCCCATTGCCCTACACAAGGAACTCCCCTTCCCCTCTTTTCTTACATTGTCCACAACGTCCACAACGTCCACTTCATCTTCTCCCCCCACTCATTGCTCATTGCTCATTGCTCATTGCTCATTGCTCATTGCTCATTGCTCATTGCTCAGCACCTCCCCCACCCCTATCCCCTATCTCTTCTCTCTTCCACTCTCATGTCCTCTTTGAGTTCGTTTGGGGGATGGGTAATCACTCGCTCCCCTTCGCGGAGGCCTCCGAGCACTTCGACCATATCGGCTCCGCGTTTGCCGATCGTGACCTTTCGGATTCTTGCACGATCACCCTCGATAACGAACAACTGCCACTCACCTTCGTTTCTGAAAATGGTGCTCACCGGAACTCTGAGCACCCTCGCTGACTGCCAGAGGACGATTCGTGCCTGGATCCGGTAGTTGTCGCCAAGTCGAGGCTCTGGACGGTCGAGAATGGCGATGACATTGACCCGCTTCTCCTCGATCCCGAGAGCAGAGGTTTTGGTAAAGGCCGCCGGCTCGATGCGCCTGACCACCCCCCGAATGGAGCCCTCGCCACCCCAATCTTCAATGAACACCGGGTTACCCGGCCTCACCCTTACTGCATCGGTGGACAGGACGTCGATAACCACTTCGAGCAGTCGGGGATTTCCGATTTCAACCAGGGGTGTACCCGCCAAAACCACCTTCTCGTTCTTTTCAAGCAGACGCAATAC
>JAAXWL010000069.1 GCA_013334975.1 Chlorobiaceae bacterium | reverse complement strand
TGTTTCTGCGGATTGAGTTGATCATCGATATCTCTCGAAGCGTGCAACACCCTGACAACTTCTATTCCATTCGGGATGATGAGATAAAAAATGATATAGCGACCAACAGGAAAACTGCACAGCCCTGGCAGAAGTTCGTCGCGTGATCGACCGATATGGGGTAGCTGTGCTAACTCATTGAATTTTTTATCAATAGAGTCGATGAATGCGTCCGCGCGGTTCTGGCTGTCTTCGGCGATATAATTCCATATTTCGGCAAGATCGTCGAATGCGAGCGGGCGAATTGTGATTTTCGGCATAGTCTGCTCCTGCTCACTCCTTACGCCTTGCTCTTCCAGCCTTTTTTACTTCGTCCGGATTCCAGTCCGTTGCTGTACCGCTCTCCACTCCGGCCTCGATCTCCTGACTCAACAGCTCGATCTTCGCTTTCCGAATCGAATCCTGTTCATCCATGAGCCGCAACGCCTCGCGGACAACCTCGCTTGCGGAGGTATACAAGCCTGAACTGACTTTTTCGCGCACCATCTTTTCGAGATACGGGCTCAGATTGACATTCATTGACATGGTGTTCTCCCTGTTTAATCATTGGGTTCATTGCCAATTTATGACAATTCTTGCCATTATGAAAGCTCTCCCGTGATGAATCCGCAGGATATGAAAATTCAGTCTGCACTGCCTGAACAGGTACGCGATGTCCGCAATGAATTATCCTTCAATACTTTACCAGAAATTATGCAGATCTAAACCAGAACTTTACAATTGCACATCCATGATTTGACGAGACCCTGCTGCAAGCAAGGGCACACACCATGCGCCCCTGCAAATCTCCGACACTCAGCCGTCTTTCATTCTTCATTATCAATTCTCCATTAGTCAATTAGCCAGCGCCGCCCCCCGTTTTGCCATCCGCCCTATTTTGCTATATTCAACGACGCTCCGGCGCGCTCTGGTGCGCCGCTTCAATCACCGAACCGAATTTCTCATGCCCCGTTACACTCCGGAACAGCTTGAAAAAAGAAATGCGTCCAAATGGACGACCGTGCAGGCAGTCCTTGCCCCGATCCAGTTTCTCATCTTTCTGGCCGGATTGACGGTCACCTGGCTCTATACCGAACAGCTCTGGATCACCGATTTCACCTGGATCACCACCTTCGTGACGCTGAAAACCTTCATGCTGGTGCTCATCTTTGTGACCGGCGGGTTTTTTGAGCTCGAGGTGTTCGGGCGCTTCGCCTTTGCCCATGAGTTCTTCTGGGAGGATTTCGGCAGTGCCATCGCCATGATCGTCCACATCTCCTATTTCATCCTCTTCTGGATGGGGCTGGATGAAAAAACACTCATCTGGACGGCCTATTTTGCTTATCTGAGCTACCTGATCAATGCAGCACAGTTTGTTATCAGGCTGCTCCTTGAAAAGCATAACGAGAAAAAACTGAAGGCATCTTCGATGGCCTGATCGTAATCAACGCCAACAGCATGGAATCAAAAAAATCGAGAGCCATCGTCTTCAGTGGCGTCAGGCAGATTGAACTCAGGGATGTGACCCTGAAACCGGTCTCTTCGACCGATGTCCTGGTTGAGACCTGGTGGTCTTCCATCAGCACCGGCACGGAGAAGATGGCCCTCAACGGCCTGATCCCTTCGCCACCGTTCATTTTTCCGTTCATACCCGGTTATGAAACGGTCGGCAGAATCATCGAGGCGGGCGATCACGTCAACCAGGGGCTTATCGGAAAGTTCGCCTATGTTGCTGGTTCGTTCGGCTACATGGATGTCAATGCGGCCTTTGGTGGGGCTTCGCAGTACATCGTCTGCCCGGTCGAAAGCATCACGGTGCTCGACGGTATCGCCAATCCTCAGTGCGGCATCGCCATGCCCCTCGGCGCTACGGCCCTCCATATCGTCGATCTGGGCGAAGTCCGGAACCGCAAGGTTCTGGTGCTGGGTCAGGGTGCGGTGGGCATTCTGGCTGCGGAGCTGGCAAAACACTTCGGGGCGAGCCTTGTGGCCGTGACCGAACCGTACCAGAAACGGCTCGATGTCTCCACAGCAGACATAAGGGTGAATCCGGAAAAAGAGGATGTTTCAGCGGCACTGGCCGGCCATGAGTTCGACGTGCTCATCGACAGCACGGGGATCATGAGCGCCATCGAAACCGGGTTGCGCTTTGTGAAATTCCACGGAAAGGTCATTTTCGGCGGCTACTACCAGCGTATCAACATCGACTACTCCCAGGCTTTCAACAAAGAGCTCTCTTTCATTGCCGCCCGCCAATGGGGCAAAGGGGATCTGCGTAAAGTGCGCGAACTAATTGGTGCCGGCAAAATCAACGCTCAAAAAATATTCACTCACCAGTGCACGGTTGACGATAACCTCATGAATGCCTACGCTCAAGCTTTCGGTGATCAGGACTGCCTGAAAATGATCATCCACTGGAAAACAGGCGTCGTCGATGGTGACACAGAAGAGGGTTTTCCAATCTGCAAAATAGGGCATTGAGTTCCTTATGGCACCAAGAACCATCGCCATTTATGGAAAAGGAGGCATCGGCAAAAGCTTCACCACAACCAACCTCAGCGCAACCTTCGCCTTGATGAACAAGCGGGTCCTGCAGCTCGGCTGCGACCCGAAACACGATTCGACAACCTCGCTTTTCGGAGGCATCTCGCTTCCCACAGTAACCGAAGTCTTCGCCGAAAAAAGCGCAAAGAACGAACAGGTAGCCATCAGCGACATCGTGTTCCGTCACGATATTCCCGGCTTCCCGCAGTCGATCTACGGCATCGAACTCGGAGGCCCGCAGGTTGGCCGTGGGTGCGGTGGTCGCGGCATCATCTCAGGCTTCGATGTGCTCGAAAAACTCGGCATCTTCGAATGGGATATCGATATCATCCTCATGGATTTCCTCGGTGATGTGGTCTGCGGCGGTTTTGCGACGCCTCTGGCCCGTTCGCTCAGCGAAGAGGTGCTGCTGGTGACCAGCAACGACCGGCAATCGATCTTTACCTCGAACAACATCTGTCAGGCCAACAACTATTTCCGTACCATCGGGGGACGCTCGCGCCTGCTTGGCCTGGTCGTCAACCGTGACGACAACAGCGGCATGGCTGAAAGCTACGCAAGGGCAGCCGGCATCAACGTCCTCATGAAGGTGCCCTATAACATTGATGCCAGAGACATGGACGACAGTTTCGATTTCGCCATTGAGCTTCCCGAAATCGCCACACCGTTCAGAAAACTTGCCGTCGATATTCTCAGTAACGCCATCACCCCTTGCGAGGCCACCGGACTGGACTTCACGGATTTCATCCGTCTTTTTGGAGAGGTCAGCGAAGAGATGCCGATCCCGGCAACCACCGAAGAGCTGTTCACACGCCCTTCACATGGCGACCATGACACTCATGCAAGCGGTATGGAAAAGCAGGGAAAAAGCGCCGGACATGCCCACGAAGATGAACGTGAGCAAGAGCGCCTGCTCGAATGCATCGGAAAGCTGCCGGACGCGGAACGCGAAATCTACTCTCTTCGGGAAATCGAAGGAAAATCAAACGAAGAGATCGCTGCACTGAAAAACCTCGAATTAAAGGAGGTTCAATCACACATCTCCAGCGCCCGGAAAATGATGCGAAAACTCTTCTTCGACCTGTAACCCAAGACATTCAACACGCCCCGAGACCTCTTGTCTTGCGGCTCTGACCCGATGCTCACCCCCAAAACAAAAAAGGCTGTCCCTTCGGAACAGCCTTTTTTCATTCAGGTACTGGGTATTGGGTTTTTCCTGATTCTTATTGTCATGTCAAGCTTAAACAAGCGCATGATAAGGTGTTATTGACTTATCCAAATCGAAATCGGTATCGAAATCGATTATCTGTATGAAAACATGAAACCTGCCAATAGCTGTATCAGTTTAATTTTAAAATAGTTATGTCAATAAAACACAATTCACGGTCAGTTTAGTTTTAGCCTCTTCAACTGGAACACGATACCGATACCGATTTGGATACCGATTTCGATGATAAAAGAAATTCTAACCATTTACCGTTGACGCGACCCTACTCCCTATTCCCTCTCTTCACTCCATCGCCTTGGCTTTCTTTGTGGCCTTCGCTCTGAGGTCGGAGTTGAGGATTTTTTTCCTGATGCGGATGCTCTCCGGCGTCACTTCGAGCAGCTCGTCGTCGTTGATGAATTCGAGCGCCTGTTCAAGCGACAGCCTCTTGGCCGGGGTCAGCCTGAGCGAATCGTCAGAACCGGATGCCCGCATGTTGGTCAGTTTCTTGGTTTTGCAGACATTAAGCGTAATGTCAAGGTCTCGGGTCGATTCACCGACAACCATGCCTTCATACACCCTGGTGTTC
This sequence comes from Chlorobiaceae bacterium, assembly GCA_013334975.1. Taxonomy (GTDB): domain Bacteria; phylum Bacteroidota; class Chlorobiia; order Chlorobiales; family Chlorobiaceae; genus Chlorobaculum. Next base: position 9,822 of record JAAXWL010000069.1, on the reverse strand, counting down.
GGCCCGACAAAGAAGGTACCGCGATCTTCGAGGCCTGAAAGGGCATAAGCCACGGCCACGCCGGTTTCGGCGGAGACCAGTGCGCCAGTCTCACGCGACGGCAGCTTACCCTTGAACGGCTGGTAGTTGTGAAATACATGCGACATCATGCCCTCACCCTTGGTGTCGGTAGTGAATTCGAGGTTGTAGCCGATGAGGCCCCTGGTCGGAATCTCAAATTCGAGCCTGACCATACCGCCGCGAAGGGTGCCCATGTGGGTCATTTCAGCTTTCCTGCGCCCCATCTTCTCGATGATCACGCCGGTGTACTCATCAGGAATATCTATGGTGACATGCTCTACCGGCTCCATCGTCACTCCGTTCTCCTCTCTGAGAATCACCTCCGGCCTTGATATGGCAACCTCGTATCCCTCGCGACGCATGGTCTCGATTAGCACTGAAAGGTGAAGCTCACCTCGCCCTGAAACCCTGAAGGTATCAGCACTGTCAGTCTCCTCGACGTTGAGCGCGACGTTAGTCATAACCTCCTTCATCAACCGCTCGCGAATCTTGCGGCTGGTCACCTCCTTGCCCTCCTGGCCGGCAAAAGGAGAGTCGTTCACTGAAAAAAGCATGGAAAGGGTCGGTTTGCTGATCTCAAACGATTCGAGCGCTTCGGGCTGGTCGGATGAGGCGAGCGTCTCGCCAACGTTGGCAACGGCAATACCCGCTATGGCCACAATATCGCCGGCAAAAGCCTCCTGCACCTCAACACGCTGCGTTCTGTCGAACAGAAACAGCTTGGTGACGGTACCCTTGCCGACAACACCATCTTCCGTAACGAGCGAGAGCTGGTTGCCCGGTGCGATCTTGCCGCGACGGATGCGTCCGATGATTATCTTGCCGATATAGTCATTGTAGTCGAGACTGGTAACCAGCATCTGGAAGCCGGCGTCATCCTCTGCTTCCGGAGGCGGAATCTCTTTGATGATGATATCGAGCAGGAGGTGCATGTCTCCATCCTCGTCATCCATGCTGTATTTGGCGATTCCGTTCTTTGCCGAAGTGAAAATATAGGGGAAATCGAGCTGATGCTCTTCGGCGCCAAGGGCAATAAACAGGTCGAGCACCTGATCGTGCACTTTGACCGGGTCGGACTGGGGACGGTCAATCTTGTTGATCACCACGATCGGCTTCAGATGCAGTTCAAGCGCCTTGCGAAGCACAAATTTGGTCTGGGGCATCGGCCCTTCGAAAGCATCGACAAGCAGCAATACACCATCGACCATTTTAAGAATACGCTCCACCTCACCACCGAAATCGGCGTGACCTGGCGTATCGACGATATTTATCTTGTGGTCCTTGTATTGTGCGGCAGCATTCTTGGAAAAAATGGTGATGCCACGTTCACGCTCCTGGGGGTTGGAATCCATCACCCTCACATCCATGTGCTGGTTTTCCCTGAAGGCGCCCGTCTGCCTGAAAATCGAATCAACAAGGGTAGTTTTGCCATGATCGACGTGCGCGATAATGGCTATATTGCGAATATTCTGTTTCCTGCTCATCTTTTGCGATAAATAAGTATATTTTATTTCTTGAGGTCACTCGGGCCGAATATACATTTTTTCTTTTGATAATCGCAGGGCACGAATAACGAGCTGCTCCATTCAGATATCTGTCGGGTATGGCGCCCGTCTCCGTGCCAACCACCTCGCTATGCCCCGTAAACCAAGGCAGGGCGAAGATGCGCAGAACAGAAAAGCTCCCTTGGAACTCCTCTGCCCTTGAACACGAGCCCCCTTTTTATCCTGATTATGGCAAATATTTTTCTTGAAAACAGCCTTCTTTTTGTCCTGACACAGTTAGTGCCGCTGCTCTACATGGTTACCACCGTGCTCTACGGCCTCCATTTCTTCCAGGAAACTCCCCTTGCCGGCAAGTTTAAACAGCCTGCGCTCATTCTGACCGTGGTCACTCATGTGGCCGATCTCGGCCTGCTCACCTCGACGGAAGGCTACCGGCTGAGCTACTCGGCATACAATCTCATGGGCATGGTGGCCCTGACACTGGCCATCACCTACATGTTCATCGAACTGACCACGAAAAGCGACAAAACCGGCTTTTTCGTCATCGCTTTCGCTGCAGGATCGGCGCTTTTCTCATCGATTCTGAGTGCCCAGTCAATCGCCAGCGGCCCGACATTCAGTGGCCTGGGCATCGGCGTTCACCTGATCGCCGCCATCTTCGGCTTCAGCTCTGTGGCCATTGCCGGGCTTTACAGCGGCCTCTACCTCGTGCTTTTCCGCCAGATCCGCCTGAACCGCTTCGGTCTCTTGTTCCAGCGACTTCCGAATCTGGAAGCCCTTGAGCTGCTGATCATGCACGCAGTGGCGTTTGGTTTCTTTTTCCTGTCGGTTACCATGGTCGCCGGAGTGTATGAACAACAAGCCTCCACGGAAACCATCAACCTGCTCGATCCAAGGCTCATATCGCTCTTTGTGATCTGGTTTCTCTACGGCATCAGCCTGTTCATCAAGCCTCTGGTCGGTTGGGACATCAAGCACATGGCCGTACTTCTCATCGCCCTGTTCGTTCTGGTGACCATATTACTGTTCATCATGAGTCTGATTACGCCAAGTTTTCACGGAGTGAGGATTTAACCTCAGCTTCATTTGAAAATTCGGCACATTGCGGTATATTAACATGCTTTTGTACACAATACACGACTTGACTTTCTCAAAAACGGTTTACGAACGGATCATCTAAACAATCCTGCTATGAACATCATTTCAGTTGGTGTCAACCACAAGACTGCACCTATTGAAATCCGCGAAAGGATCGCTCTTTCAGAAGTTCAAAACAAGGAGTTCGTTACCGATCTGGTATCGAGCGGACTGGCCAGTGAGGCAATGGTTGTCTCTACCTGCAACCGCACGGAACTCTACGTGGTACCTTCAATGGCTGAGGTAACCTGCGATTATATCAAGGAGTACCTGATCTCCTACAAGGATGCCCGCAAAGATGTACGCCCCGAGCACTTCTTCAGCCGTTTCTACTGTGGTACGGCAAGGCATCTGTTCGAGGTGTCGAGCGCCATCGACTCCCTTGTGCTCGGCGAAGGACAGATTCTCGGTCAGGTCAAGGACGCCTACCGCATCGCTGCCGAGGTCGGCACCGCCGGCATCCTCCTCACCAGGCTCTGCCACACGGCCTTCAGCGTCGCCAAAAAGGTCAAGACCAAAACCAAGATCATGGAGGGCGCCGTTTCGGTCAGCTACGCTGCCGTCGAGCTTGCCCAGAAGATATTCTCCAACCTCTCCATGAAAAAGGTGCTGCTCGTCGGCGCCGGTGAAACAGGAGAGCTTGCAGCCAAGCATATTTACGCCAAGAACGCCCGAAACATCGTCATCACCAACCGGACGCTGTCCAAAGCTGAGGCGCTTGCCGAGGAGCTCGGCACCAACCGTGTGCTTCCCTACGAATCCTACAAGGAGCACCTGCACGAATTCGATATTATCATCACTGCTGTCAGCACCAAGGAGTTCATCCTCAAAGAGGCTGAAATGCAGCACAGCATGTCGCGCCGCCGTCTCAAACCGGTCATCATTCTCGATCTCGGTCTGCCCAGAAACGTCGATCCCGATGTAGGCAAACTGCAGAACATGTTCCTCAAGGACATTGATGCACTCAAGCACATCATCGACAAAAACCTCGAACGCCGACGCGCCGAACTGCCAAAGGTCAAGGCAATTATCGACGAGGAGCTGGTGGGCTTCGGCCAGTGGATCAACACCCTCAAGGTGCGTCCGACCATCGTGGACTTGCAGTCCAAGTTCATCGAAATCAAGGAGAAAGAGCTTGAGCGTTACCGCTACAAGGTGAGTGAAGAGGAGCTGCGTCGTATGGAACACCTGACCGACAGAATCCTCAAAAAGATTCTCCATCATCCGATCAAGATGCTCAAGGCGCCGGTCGATACCGCCGACAACATTCCCAGCAAGGTGAACCTCGTCAGGAACATCTTCGATCTTGAAGAACCAAACCAGTCACTCCAATAAATCAATCTGTTATCGAATTGAAAAAAGAGCTTATCATCGGCACTCGATCCAGCCCCCTGGCCTTGTGGCAGGCTGAATTCACCAAAGCAGAACTCTCAAAGCACTTTCCCGAACTGAACATCACCCTCAAGCTGATCAAGACGACCGGCGATGTGCTGCTTGACTCACCGCTCTCCAAAATCGGGGATATGGGTCTGTTCACCAAGGACATCGAAAAGCATCTGATTGCCGGTGAGATCGACCTGGCCGTGCACAGCCTGAAAGATGTTCCCACGGGAACTCCTGAAGGACTGGTCATCACCTCCTTCACCGAGCGTGAAGATACCCGTGACGTCATCATCTCCAAGTCCGGCAAAGGCATCAAGGATCTTCCGCCGAACGCAAGAATGGCCACCAGCTCCCTGCGCAGAATGTCGCAGCTTCTGTCTATGCGTCCTGACCTGCAGATTCTCGACATCAGGGGCAACCTCAACACCCGCTTCAAAAAATTTGACGATGGCGAGTTTGACGCCATGATGCTGGCCTTCGCTGGCGTGTTCCGCCTGAACTTCAGCGACCGCATCTCCGAAATCCTGCCGCACGACATCATGCTTCCGGCAGTCGGCCAGGGCGCACTCGGTATCGAGACCCGTACGGATGATGCAGAGACCCGCGAAATCGTTCGGGTACTCAACGACAACAACACCGAAATCTGCTGCCGCGCCGAACGTGCGCTGCTGAGGCACCTGCAAGGTGGCTGCCAGATTCCGATCGGTTCCTATGGCTCTTACAGCGACGGAAACCTGAAGCTGCTTGCCTACGTCGGCTCTGTGGACGGTAAAACCGCCATCCGCAACGAAGTCACCAAAGCGCTCAACACCCCGGAAGAGGCCGAAGCCGTCGGTATCGAACTGGCTGAAATCCTGCTTTCAATGGGCGCCGAGAATATTCTTGCCGACATCCGCAAAACGCGCTGATGAAAACTGTTCTTGTCACACGCCCGAAACACCAGGCAGAGCCTTTTGTCAGAGAACTTGAGCAATACGGCCTGAGAACTGTCGTCTTTCCGACGATCGAGATCAGGCCGGTTGTCGGCTGGAGCGTCCCTGAACTCAACCGGTTCGCAGGCATTTTCTTTACCAGCGCCAACAGCGTGCAGTTCTTCCTCGAACGCCTTCTTGAGCAGTTCCCCACCGAACTGCCCAACCTTCAGCAGTCAAGGGTCTGGGCCGTTGGTAAAACGACGGCCGGCGACCTCGCCAAACATGGCGTCAGTACCCAGCCACTGCCCAAAATTGCCGATGCAGTCAATCTCATGGCGGAGATCGACCCGATTGAGATCAAAGGCAAAACCTTCCTCTTTGTCCGTGGCAGCCTTTCGCTCGGCACCATTCCCGAACTGCTCGCCCAGCGCGGCGGCATCTGCGTCGAGCTGACCGTGTACGACAACATTCAGCCTTCACTCGAAGAGACCCTGAACGTCAAAACGCTCCTTCTCGAAGGCAAACTCGACTGTCTCTCTTTCACCAGCCCCTCCACCGCCATCAACTTCTTCGAAGCGATGGGCAACAAAGAGCTGCCAGACAATGTTCTCATTGCAGCCATCGGCACCACCACCTCCGGTGCACTCAAAAAGCTCGGCATCAGAGTTGACATCATCCCCGAATACTTCGACGGCCCCAACTTCGCCAAAGCCATCGCCAGCAAGCTGACAGAGCAATGAGTGATGAGTGATGAAAATGCTCAATTGATCTTTACAGCTCTTCTTTAACCTATAAGAACTATAGGACTTATAGGACTTATAAGACCTGTATGTCCTAAAAGAGTTTTTTACTCCACATCCGGAATGTCATCCACGTACCCCATGTGGATGGTTTCCGCCTCCGGGGCTTTTTCGGTTTGTGGTTCAGCGGGAACGAGCCGACTGGCCACGGCGACTGTGTCCGTGGCTGCCTTCTCCGGGAAAAGCGGGATCTGCAAGGTCTGAAGAATTGTTGGCTGACTGGCGCTTCCCGACTCCTCTTCAACACTATTCTCCTGAGCGACACCCGCTTCCTGCGCCTTTGACGAAGTGGCTTTTCTTGGCCGTCCGCTCCTCGGACGGGAGGCCATCTCCTTCTCGACCGACTCCTTCACGGCATCCTCAACGACGATACGCAGGCTTTTCATGAGCTGAAGCGAATCGCTCCGCTGTTCGGCCAACTCCCGCCGCAAGCTCTGGGCTGTTCGCTCGATCTCGTCACGCAGCCTGAGAGGCCATCCCGTCGCCAGCATGATGATGATCAGAAGAAGCAGCACCACATTCACCGCAAGCAGTATCAGGAGAAACATCATCGGCAACTCTCCCCTATAGCCGCCACGAGAGCCTCGCCCATCAACCGATTCGCGCTGACCAGCCCCTTGCCGGTGATGGTCGTCACTCCGTGGAAATCAAAGCAGCAACCGCCAGCTTCGACGACAATCGGAATCACCGCTGCACAATCCCAGGGACTCATGATCTTGTCCACAGCCACCTCGGCCCTGCCGGAAGCAACCAGCATGTGACCGTAACAGTCACCCCATCCCCGCACCAAACCGGCAGATAAACGCAGCAGATCGACCGGATGGGTCGATGAAGGATCGAGCAGATACTCCTTTTCGGTGAAAACCACCGTTGCCTCCGCTGTTTCCGCAATGGCCGAAACCCGAACCGTTGAGCCGTTCACAAAGGCACCGCAACCGGTTTCAGCATGGTACAGTTCGCCAAGCGCCGGAATATTTATGACCCCTATCCGTGGTACGCCATCCACTTCAAGCGCTATCATCACTCCATACAGCGGCACGCCGTGAATAAATGACCTTGTACCGTCAATAGGATCGATGATCCAGCGCCGTCCGTTGCCCGAAGGGTGCTCGTCAAACTCCTCGCCGAACAGGCCATCCTCGGGAAACATCGCCGCAATACCCTGCCGGATCAGCTCCTCGGTTTTGCGGTCAGCCTCGGTCACTGGCGAATCGTCACGCTTTGAAAAGACCTGGAGCGACTTCCTGCCGAAGTAGTCAAGCGTAAGCCTGCCAGCCTTTTCGGCCAATTCAAGCGCGAGCTGAAGATCGGGAGTCATAGAAAAAATTGGTTAACTGTTGCCCTGTCCGAACGATGAGAGAATATAACGCATCGCAGGGCGAACCTAACCATAAGCCCTCAAAAACGCAAGCGCTCCTTCACGAAGTTGACGAAATTTTCTTATCTTCGTTTTTCTTTATAACAAAATCATCCAGAACCATGAGCCAGCTTGACCTCCTCAACATTGTCAACCGCCCGAGAAGACTCCGCAGAACCGCCGCGATTCGCAACCTCGTTCAGGAAAACACGCTGACGGTCAACGACCTCGTGTTTCCCCTGTTCGTCATGCCCGGCACCAACGCCGTTGAAGAGGTCTCCTCCATGCCCGGAAGCTACCGCTTCACCATCGACAGGGCAGTCGAAGAGTGCAAGGAGCTTTGGGATCTGGGCATCCCGGCCATCGACCTGTTCGGTATTCCGGAACAGAAAACCGAAGACGGCAGCGAAGCCTACAACGACAAAGGAATCATTCAGGAAGCGATCCGCGCCATCAAGGCAAAAGTGCCTGATCTGTGCATCATGACCGATGTCGCCCTTGACCCCTTCACCCCCTTCGGCCATGACGGCCTCGTCAGAGATGGCATCATCCTGAACGACGAAACCGTCGAGGTGCTTTGCAAAATGGCTATCTCGCACGCCGAAGCCGGTGCTGATTTCGTCTCCCCAAGCGATATGATGGACGGCCGCATCGGCGCCATACGCCAGTCTCTCGACGAATCCGGCCACTCCGACGCAGGCATTCTCTCCTACTCTGCAAAATATGCATCGAGCTTCTACGGCCCGTTCCGTGACGCCCTGCACTCTGCCCCGCAGTTCGGCGACAAGACCACCTACCAGATGAACCCGGCCAACACCGAAGAGGCCATGAAAGAGATCGAGCTCGACATCATCGAAGGCGCCGACATCATCATGGTCAAACCCGGCCTGGCCTACCTCGACATCGTCTGGCGCGCCAAAGAGCGTTTCGACGTACCGGTAGCCATCTACCACGTCTCCGGCGAATACGCCATGGTCAAAGCCGCTGCCGCAAGAGGCTGGCTCGACGAAGAGCGCGTCATGATGGAGTCGCTCCTCTGCATGAAACGCGCCGGTGGCGACATCATCTTCACCTACTACGCCAAAGAAGCCGCCAAAAGGCTCCGCTGATACCCGGCTGAGTAGTCACGACACCAAGCCCGGCGCTAAATCGCCGGGCTTTTTTGTTATCTTCAACTTGGGAGTGCCATCCCGAAAGCGTTCGGGATGGCATCTCTTTATTTCTATTTTCACGACTATCTCTTCCCTCACTGATATGATACGCTACTTCACCGCAGGCGAATCGCATGGCCCGGCGCTCTCGGCCATCATCGAAGGACTCCCGGCAGGCGTCGCCCTCACCGAAAACGACATCAATGCAGAGCTTGCCCGCCGCCAGCAGGGCTATGGTCGTGGCGGACGCATGAAGATCGAAACCGATCGCGCCGAAGTGCTCTCAGGCATCCGCTTCGGAAAAACCATCGGCTCGCCGGTTGCCCTCGTTATCCGCAACCGCGACTGGGAGAACTGGACGGTCCCGATGGCACAGTTTGAGGACAACTCCACCGAGGTGCAGAAGATCACCATCCCCCGCCCCGGCCACGCCGACCTCACCGGCTTCATCAAATATGGCTTCGACGACATCCGTCTAGTCATCGACCGCTCTTCGGCCCGTGAAACAGCCGCCAGAGTCGCCGCCGGATCGCTCGCCAAAGCCTTCCTCCGCCAGCTCGGCATCCAGATCGGCAGCTACATCTCCACCATCGGCCCCGCTGCCGAAGCCGCCGCCCCAGCCTCATTGCAGGCGCTGCTCGACGCCGGAGCCGAAAGCCTCGCCGCTGAAGCCGACAAATCGCAGGTGCGGATGCTCGACCCCGAAGCCGAAGCTGAGGCCTTCGCGGCCATTGACCAGGCCAAAGCTGACGGCGACACCCTCGGCGGCATCGTCGAACTCTACATCACCGGTGTACCGATGGGCCTCGGCAGCTACGTCCAGCATGATCGCAAGCTCGACTCGATGCTCGCCGCCGCCATCATGTCCATCCAGGCAATCAAAGGGATTGAAATCGGCCCAGCCTTCGACAACGCCCGCAAACCCGGCTCACAGGTTCACGACGAACTCTTCGCCGGTGGAACACAGGGTCTCAGAAGGGAAACCAACCGCGCCGGAGGCATCGAAGGCAGCATGTCAAGTGGCCAGCCGATCCACATCCGCGCAGCCATGAAGCCGATATCATCGCTCGTCTCCCCCCTCCGCTCTTTCGACCTCGCCACCCTCGAAGCCGTCCAGTCGAGATTCGAACGCAGCGACACCTGCGCCGTCCCCGCCGCCGGAGTCGTCGCCGAAGCCGCAGTAGCCCCCGTCATCGCCAACGCCCTGTTGGAAAAAATTGGTGGTGATCATATGGTGGAAATTGCGGAAAGGCTTGAAGCTTATCGCTATGCGCTGAAGATGAGGTTGGGTGGGGAATTCCATTTCTAATTCAACAGTGCACTCATAATCCAAGACCAGGCCACGATCGAATAAACTCTTGGAATATCCAGCTCCATAGCCCTCAGTGATACCTCCAAGTGGTCTTCAAGAGCTTCCAAACTGTTGAAGACCGCATTGGCGAAAGCTTTTTTCGAGCAACTCATCCCATAAGTGCTCAACCGGATTAAGTTCTGGTGCATAGGGTGGTAATGATA
>JAAXWL010000068.1 GCA_013334975.1 Chlorobiaceae bacterium | reverse complement strand
CTCGAAGAGCTGTGGCCCAGGACCGGCGAGCTTCTCCAGAGCAGTATCTGCCTGAACATTCCTGTGCTGATGGATGAGGCCACGATCGACAGACTGGTGGTCGCCATCATCTCCGGTGCGGAGAAAATCGGATAAACCCGACATCCGGAAACCCATCAATGGAAAAAAGCCTGTTGCAAAGCAGGCTTTTTTCGTTGAAGAGCGGCGATGGAGAGCGGTTGGTTAGTATCGGATGATCACAGGTAGCCGAAATGTTTGTTACATTGGAGTTGTGCCTCTCCGTGTCCTTCGAGTTTATCAGCGCAATATCCATGAACCTTCCTGCCAACACCACATTACCCGATGAAACGCAGTCGCCCGGAGATACCGGCCGTATCGTGGTCAGGGTATTTGATGTCCGCAATCTCGAGGGTGAACTTGGCATAGCACTCTTCAGCGATAAGCACGGTTTTCCCGGAAAAGTGGAACAGGCGTTCAGAAAAGACGGAGTGACGGCGATAGGGGAGTCGAATGTCTGCATCTTTGAAAATGTTCCCTATGGCCTCTATGCGGTAGCGGTCATGCACGACGAAACGCGCTCTGGCGAACTGCATTACAATTTTTTCGGCATTCCCAAAGAGGGCGTCGGTGCCTCCAGCAATCCATCCTTCTTTCTTGGTCCCCCCTCTTTTGACTGTGCCAGCTTTCAGTTGAACACTCCCGAGCTTGAAGTTGAGGTGCATCTGAAATATTTATGCAGTTGAAAACAGCGGCAAGAAAGTTTCTGAAAACCCGGGGAAGAGCGTAAGTGAACCATCCCCTAAAATAAAACAACGTTGCAGGTTCAATTTGGGCGGAGCAAAAAAAACCCCTGGTCGAACAGGGGTTTTCAGCGTATCACAGGCAGGTGCCTTTTTTCTGTAGAGGTGAAGAGCGGATTCGAACCGCTGTACGAGGTTTTGCAGACCTCTGCCTAGCCACTCGGCCACTTCACCAAAATGAAGCTTAATGTAAGAAAAAGAATTGTTTTACCAAACGGTAATCCGATTTTGTCCGGTTCCGGATAATGGTGTTTATTACTGATCACCAAGATCGGTTTCGTTGTCGTTGTCGGTATCGGTATCTGGTTCCACTTTAAGGAGGCTGAAAAAACTCACCAGGTATTCTGTTATATTGTTATAACCATTTGATAATTAAACAGATAAAGCCAGAGATCGGTTTTCTGTTTTCACATTAAATAATCGATACCGATTTCGATCTGGATAAGATCACTGGCTCTGAAAAATACGTCATTTTAAGCTTGATTTGACACTAACCCGTAACTTTTTATGATAGATTTTGAAGTCAACAGGGAGCGATGCACCCGGTGCGGCAGTTGCTCGAAAGATTGTCCGTCACGCATCATTGTGATGGATGACGAAGGTTTCCCGTCGATTGCCGCCGACAAGGAGCCATCTTGCCTTCGGTGCGAGCACTGCCTTGCCATCTGTCCGGCAGGGGCCATTTCGATTCTCGGATTCAGACCGGAAAACAGTCTGGCGTTGAAGGGTGGTTTTCCCGATCCGAAACAGCTTGAAACGCTCATCAGGGGGCGGCGTTCGGTCAGGCGTTACCTGCCAGACAATCTCGATCCGGAGTTGCTGCAGAAACTGCTCGACGTGGCCTCTTGTGCGCCCACCGGCATGAATTCTCACCAGGTGCGCTTTACTGTGCTCGACGACCGGGCAAAGGTGCTCCGTCTGAACCAAGAGGTGATGGAGGGATTGGCGCGATTGGACAGGGAAGGTGCCTTGCTGGCATCAAAGGGTTATTACGGCAGGTTTGTCAGAATCTGGGAAAAGCACCGGGTTGATCTCATTTTCAGGGATGCTCCGCATCTGCTCATCGCGTCAGCTCCGAAAAGCGTCTCAACGCCAAAAGAGGACTGCATGATCGCACTCTCTTTTTTTGAGCTTTTCGCCCAGACTCAGGGTATAGGGACGCTCTGGAACGGGCTTGCTTCCTGGGCTATCGATCAGCTTCTGCCCGAAATTCGACGGAGCCTCGGTATTGCCGATGACCATATGTTCGGTTACGCAATGACCTTCGGTAAACCGGCCGTACACTACGCCCGAACGGTGCAGCACCACCCGGCCAACGCTTATCGTCCGTGATCACCGGGGTACTTTTTCCATGAGCCATGAGCAGCCAGCGGGGTGTGGATCGTCACACGTCGCTGGTCGTGTTGCCGGTGCCGCTTTTCAGCGCGTCTTGAAAATCATGTACCGGATGGCGTTGGTCACCTCATTGTCGGTAAGAGCCTCGTTGCCTCCTTTGGCCGGCATGATGCCTTTTTTCCCGGCAAAGCCTTCGATCGACCGTTTGGTGAGGGTTTCAAGGCTCTGATCGATAATTCCCTTCCAGTCATCCGGTTTACCGGGTCGCGGGGCCCCACCGGTGCCGCTGTCATGGCATCCGGCGCAGTTTGATTCGTAGACCTCCTCACCTGCGGTGATCTGCTGATCGGTGAGGTTATTGTCATCCGATCCTCTCAGTTCAGCGCTGTTCTCTTCATTTTCTGCTGATTCCTGATGGGCGGCGGTTTCCGGTTGCGCTGTTTCCGGTTGTGCTGTTTCTGGTTGAGGCGTTTGCTTCTGGGCGCAGGCGCCGAGCAACAGAATGCTGACAAGGAAAATCCCGGCAGTCGATTTCATGGTTTACCGTTTTGTATTAAAAATATGGTTCAAAGCGTTTCTCCATCGAAGAGAAAGAGTATCGATCCATGATCATTTGGTTATATAGTAAATCATCCTGACATAGACAAGAACACCGTTAAAAGGGTATCGAGCACGGCATGGTCTGAGAAAACATTTTCCGGGTTGTTCCGTTTCAGCCCGATAAAGCCAGGCGTTCGATGCAGTGAGGGTCATCGTTTTGTGGATGGTTTACCCTTGTTGAAACAGGCCAGAGTTCGAGTACCTTTGCATCGGCGCTATCGAGAAGTTGCAGGGCTGCCGGGTTCGACGAATCAAGCCAGCTTTGCCACTCGTTTTCTTCGAGAATGACCGGCATTCGGTCGTGAACCGGTTTCATTTCATGGTTTGCATTGGTGGTGATGATCGTACACGAAACAAGTGGAGGCGACGGCGGGCCGGGGGGTTGCCAGGTATCCCAAAGTCCGGCCAGGGCCATAGGCCGCGTGTCCTTGCGGTGGATGTACCAGGGCTCTTTTTTGGCTCCCGGAAGGGGTTTCCATTCATAAAAACCGCTGGCAGGGACGATACAGTGACGACGAGCGAGCATGTGCCGGAAAAAAGGCTTGGTGGCAAGGCTGTCGGCTCTTGCATTAATCGGACGTATTTTGGGGATTGAGGTTGACCAGTGGGGAATGAGGCCCCAGCGTGCGATGCTGAGCCCGTTCTGATCATGATCACCAAGCAAGGCGACAACCGGTTCGTCAGGCGTGATGTTCCAGCGTTGGTGGTAGCTGAAACCCGGAGTTTCCACGAAAGGCAGTTCGAGCTGGCGAAGCTGTTCTATAAACCAGCTTAACTCGAAGAATCCGAAACGTCCACACATGACATGATGGTTTTCTGGAATCTTACGAAATCGGGATCGACGATGCAAGCACCAGTTTTTTTCCTTCGGTCGATTCCCTGAATTCAGCTTCAGTCGAACTCCGGCAACTCACCTTGGTATCAGTTGAAAACCGCTTGAGTGGTCGCATTCCGGAGCAGTGCTTCTGATGTCATGATATGCGAAAAAATGGTACCTTGAGCAGATACCTCTGCTTTGAACATGTGAAGAACTCAATGATCATGAAACTGACGTGCATCTGTAATACGGCGAGTATGGATTTTTTTGCGGCAGATCTGACGATCGAACTTGAACTTCCTCTGGCGCCGACACTGCTTTCGGCAGGTTTTCCATCACCAGCCGAAGATCATCTCGAATTGAAGCTCGATCTGAACCGGGCGCTTGTCCGTCATCCGAACGCCACTTTTTACGGTCGGGTAAAAGGTTCATCGATGATCGATGCCGGTATTGAAGAGGGCGACATTCTGGTTATCGACAAGTCGCTCGAACCCAAAGACGGAGACATAGCCGTCTGCTTTCTTGATGGTGAGTTTACGGTCAAACGCATAGCAAAAAGGGAGGACGGCCTCTATCTCGTACCGGCAAACATCGACTACAAACCCGTCAGGATAGCCGAGGAGAGTGAATTTCAGGTCTGGGGCATAGTAACCTACGTCATTCACAAGACAAGGTGAAGGGGGAATGGGGAAGAAGGGTAATAGGGAATAGGGAACAGGAGGAACACCGGTAATAGTGTCGCGTCAAGTTTAAACAGGCGTATTTTAGGTGCCATTGACTTATCCAAATCGAAATCGGTATCGGTATCGAAATCGATTATTTGTATGAAAACAGGAACCCTGCTTTTGGATGTATCAGTTTAATTATCAATTTATTATAACAATAAGCCATAATACTCTGTGCGTTTTTCTTTAGTATCTTCAAGTGGAAATCGATACCGATACCGATTTGGATACCGATTTCGATGATAAAGGAAATTCCGACTATTTACCGTTGACGCGACCCTAGTACCTAATAGGGAATAGGTATTAGGGAAACCCCAGTACCCAGTGCTCGATCTCCTGTCCTCTTGTCCACTAAGTCCACTTCGTCCACATCTTACATTACATTCTCTCCCAACCCTCACTCCTCAGCCCTTATTCCTTGACCGGAAAGCGATTACAGCTCCGCCGATGCTCAGGAGAAGCAGGGTTGAGGGTTCGGGAACAGGCTCCCCACCGAAGCCGCCGAGCTCGTTACCGGTGTACTGAAATGAGAGGATGTCGTGGTTCTGGTATGCTGCACCGGTAGCTGCCGTAAAGCCTGCAAGGCCGGTATATGATCCGACAACCTCCGGAATGTTGATGACCGAAGAGAGCATTGCCTCGGCAGGTTTGATTCCACTCTGGTTCGTACTGGCAGACAAGGTTATACCATCGTAATCAACCCAGCCATACCAGGTGCCGGTACCATTGAATTCCGCAGGATTGATGTTATATATGGCTATGCTGTTGACCGATCCGTTGGTATTGATGCCTATGTGATTGTCATGATTGGCGGGATCACCGTACTCCGGGTTGTACCAGTTATCGAACTCCACTCCGATACTGTGAGCAATACCGCGGTAACCCATTGATCCTCCATTGACACCTTCACCGGAAGAGATACTTTTGATCACGAAAACGATGCCGTCTGCACTGCCGTACTCATGGCCGTAACCTGAATACTGGAAACTGAAGCTTGCATTGAAGTTGTCGATATTTTGCGGTGCATCACCGAAAGCACTACCCATGGACCATGCTTGCGCATCGGTCAGACGCAGCACATCGCCTGCCTTGTGGGCATCACCGCTGAGCGTAAGACCGCTGGTTGTAGAAAAGTCATCGTAGCTGATTTCATCAAACGCTTGGGCGTGACCATGCAGGGCAAGGCACACCAACAAGGTTAACGACGCTGACACTCTTTTTTTCATGGAGACAGTTGCAAATAATATGGTAACTATATTGTGTATAGGTTCGACAGGTCGTGTGGGTGAGTATACATATTTTTCATAAAAAACGAAAAAAATAATACTGGCTCTGTTGCTTCAATGAGACGGCCTTTACCCAAACTGGCCAGCTTTGTCATAAAGAAAAGTATAACTTGTTTTATTTATTTTTGTTAATTGATTGATGATGACGTAAGGACATCTTGGGTTTATGTCTCTCTGTTTTATAAAGTACCCGTTTTCCCCTGTAAAAGTTCCGGTGAGGAGCGGAACGTCGGGTATATAGAAACATTCTGTATGAGTTGGAGCGTCCTGTCAATGGAAGAGCTGGAGGCTTATGTTTGCACTGGTTGATTGCAACAATTTTTATGTCTCGTGTGAGCGGGTATTCAATCCCGGGTTGAATGGGCGAGCGGTGGTCGTGCTCTCCAACAACGATGGCTGTTTCATCTCTCGCTCAGACGAGGCCAAGGCTCTTGGTCTTCCGATGGGCGGGCCAGCCTTCAAATTCCGTAAAATTCTCGAAGAGCATCGAGTGGCGGTCTACTCAGCCAATTTTGTGCTTTACGGAGATATGTCGTCGCGGGTGATGAACACGCTTGCCGGTTTTGCACCCGCGATGGAGGTCTATTCGATCGACGAGGCCTTTGTTGACCTGACTGGTTTCGAGCGGATTGGCTTTGAAGCTACGGCGAGATCGATGCGTCGTACCGTCAGGCGAGATACCGGCATTCCGGTCTGCATTGGTCTGGCCACCACTAAAACGCTGGCCAAGCTTGCCAACAGGAAGGCCAAGAAGGAAGTGGCTTTTGGAGGGGTCTGCATCCTGCACGACAGGGAAGATGCGCGCAGGGCGATGGCCTCGATGGAGGTCAGCCAGGTCTGGGGCATCGGGCGGCGGCATACCGAATTCCTCAACGCCAATGGCGTCAGGACGGCCCTTGATCTGGCCGATGCGCCGACCGAATGGGTGCGACGCCACTTGCACATCACCGGCGCCCGGGTGCAGGCGGAGCTGAACGGCAATTCATGCTTGCCTCTTGAACTGGTAAGGCCTTTAAAACAGAGCATCTGCACCTCACGCTCCTTCGGCACTGCCGTCACTGACGAAGCCTCTCTTGGCCAGGCCGTGGCCCATTTCGCCACAAAGTGCGCCCTGAAGCTCAGGGGAGAAAAGGAGCTGGCCTCGCTGGTGACGGTTTTTCTCTGCACCAGCCCCTTCGAAGAGAGGCCTCGACGTTATTACGGCACTCGAACTGCCGCTCTTCCCGTGGCCACGCAGGACACCCTCGCCATCGTCCGGGCAGCCCAGGCTGTACTCGGTACTCTTTTTCGGCCAGGAATGCCCTACAAGAAAGCAGGCGTAATTCTCAGTGCCCTTACTCCCGTTACCGGTACCGAACAGCACCAGACGACCCTCTTTGAGCCTGAACCGCTGCAGGTGCAGGAGCGTTCGGCGCGACTCATGCAGGCTCTTGACGCAGTCAACTCCCGCTACGGGCAAGGCACCCTCCGTATCGCCGCCGACACCAACACTTCCTGGAAACAACGCCAGGAAAAGCTCTCCCCCCACTACACCACCAACTGGGATGATATAATAGAAGTAGTGACGAGTGACGAGAGAGGATGAGGATAAAATTGATAAATCGGTATCGAAATCGAAAAAAAAAGGTCATGGTACGTCAATAGTACATAGTTTTCTTGAGAATGTAAGAAAAGAAGGGAGTCGTGCTTTGTCAAGCTTATGATGACGTATATTAGGGAGTCATTTGTATATCCAGATCGAAATCGGTATCGGTATCGGTATCGAAATCGATTCTTTATGAAAAAAACAGAACAGTAGGTTATAGCTGTATCTCTCTGATTATCAATTGGTTATTACAATAATACACAATACCCGGTGAGTATTTTTCTCCCTTTTCAACTGTAAATCGATACCGATACCGATTTGGATACTGATTTCGATGATAAAAAATCCGACTATTTACCGTTGACACGACAGTAGTGCTGAATGCGGGGTGGCGGGTTTGCAGAGGCGCAACTCAGTGCGCCTTTTGTAACGTCCAATTCGTCCACATCCCACATTACATTCGTCCACAACGTCCACAAAGTCCACCAGCCACTCTTTCTTTTCCCTGATTATTGCGCTGATTGCTATCTTGAAAAAAAGCTGAACAGGCAACATCATTTTTCCCCATGACCTCAACGTTCGTCATTCTTCTGCTTGTCATTCTTGCAGTCGTGCTTGGATTTCTGCTTTTGCGCAGCCAGCAACAGAACCAGGTGCTTTCGGTGGAGAATGCGCGGTTGCAGGCGGAGGTGGAGCATGAGCGAGAGCGGGGGGTGTCTGTATCTGAAACTCGGCGGGCGGATGAGGTCCGGTTGCAGGCGACGCTTGAGAACTTGGCAAACCGGATCGTGGAGGAGCGGGGAGCGGTGCTTTCGGAGCAGCACCGGCAGCGGCTTGACAGTCTGCTTGATCCGTTTCGCTTGCAGCTCGATTCGTTTCGGCAGCGCGTCGATGAGGTGCATCGCAGCGATACGGAGCTATCGGCGCGGCTGCTTGAACAGGTGCGTCAGCTTCAGGAGCTGAACCATCAGGTGAGCGACGAGGCCAACAATCTGGCGCGGGCCATCAAGGGGGAGAGCAAGAAGCAGGGGGACTGGGGCGAGCTGATCGTCGAGCGGTTACTGGAGGCGTCGGGACTCGTGAAGGGGCGCGAATACACCGTGCAGGAGAGCGACCGCACCGGGGAGGGGCGGCTCTTGCGCCCCGACTTCATGGTGCACCTGCCGGGCCAGAAGGCGGTGGTCGTTGATGCCAAGGTGTCGCTCACCGCCTACGAGCGCTGGTGCAGCGAGGAGAACGAAGCTCGGCGGAGCGAGGCGTTGCGGGAGCACGTGCAGTCTGTGCGGCGGCATGTGTCGGAGCTGGAGAAGAAGGATTACGCAGCGCTTCGGGGCAATCGTACGCTTGATTTTGTCATCATGTGCATTCCTCTCGAACCGGCATACCAGGCGGCCATGCAGGCAGAGCCGTCGCTTTTCTACGATCTGGCGGGGCGGAACGTCGTGGTCACTGGCCCCGTGACGCTCATGATCACCCTGCGGCTCATCGCTCAGATATGGCGGCGCGAGAACGAGAACAGCAACGCAGAAGTTATTGCCGACAAGGCGGGGCGCATCTATGACCAGGTGGTGCTGGTCGCCGAAGCTATGGGTGAGGCGCGCAAGAAGCTTGCCGGTGTGACGGACTCCTTCGACCTTGCCATGAAGCGCCTCACCGAAGGGCGCGGCAACCTCGCCGGAAGAGCTGAAGAGATCCGTAAACTCGGCGCCAAAGTATCAAAACGCTTGCCGGAAGAGAGTGGGGAATAGGGAATAGGGAAAACCCAGTACATAGTACATAGTGTTCCGTCAACAGAAAATAGTCGGAATATCATTTATCATCGAAATCAGTATCCAAATCGGTATCGGTATCGAATTCCACTTGAAGAGACTTAAAAAAATTCACCGGGTATTGTGGTTTATTGTGATAACCGTATGATAATTAAACAGATAATGAAAGATTCTGTTTTCTGTTTTCATATAAAAATCGATTTCGATACCGATTTCGATTTGGATAAGTCAATGACTCCATAAAATACGTCAGTATAAGCGTGATGTCTCACTAGTGCTTAGTACCTTCTTTGTCCACAAAGTCCACAAAGTCCACTTCGTCCACATCTTACATTACATTCGCCCTGAACTTCGAATTATCGGTTCTTTTCTGCAAAGAACTTTACAAAGTAAAGTAAAATCTCCGGTATATAATATTTTTGCTGTACCTGAGCTTGGCGCTCCCGGTGCCTCTTCCTACATTGAGCATTATCCATTATCAATTCTCCCACTATCCATTGACATTAAGAGTTCTTCATACATCGGACTGGCATCTTGGCCGCATGCTCTACGGTCGTAACCGTCAGCAGGAGTTCGAGTCGTTTCTCGAGTGGCTTGCCGGCATCATTGAAACGCAGGGCATCGAAGTGCTTCTGGTTGCTGGCGATATTTTCGACACCACGACGCCAGGCAATGTCACCCAGAAGCTCTATTACCGTTTTCTGAACCGGATTGCCCTGACGCAGGGCTCACCGTGCCGACATGTCGTTATTACCAGTGGCAATCACGATTCGCCGACCTTTCTCGATGCTCCCAAAGAGCTTCTTCGTTCCTTTGATGTGCATGTGCTTGGCGCCGTGACCGGCAATCCGGAGGATGAAATTCGAGTGCTTCACGACAGGCAGGGCATACCGGAAGCCTTGGTGTGCGCGGTTCCCTTTCTGAGGGATCGTGACATCCGTTATGTCGAGCCGGGGGAGAGCCTTGAAGACAAAATCCGCAAGCTCTCCGACGGGGTGTCGCGGCACTATGCCGACATTGCACGCCTTGCCGAAGTGCGCCGCCAGAGCTTCGGCGTCCATATCCCTGTGATTGCGATGGGGCATCTCTTTACGGCGGGTTGCATTACGGTCGAGGGTGACGGTGTTCGCGAAGTCTATGCAGGGGCCCTCTCCCTCATTTGCTCATCCGCTTTTCCATCCGAATTCGATTATGTGGCGCTGGGTCACCTCCATGTACCACAGAAAGTTGACGGCGCGGAGCATAAGCGCTATTGCGGATCGCCCATTCCAATGGGATTTGGCGAGGCAAAGCAGACGAAGCTGGTGCTTCAGGTTGATTTCCAGGAGCGTGTCCCCACGGTTACCGAGATCACGATTCCCTGCTTTCAGCCTCTCGAAAGGCTTGGTGGTTCTCTTGACGAACTGAATGTTGCCATTGCCGCTCTCAGAGCCTCCGACAGCACGGCGTGGCTTGAGATCGAGTACCGTGGGGAAGAACCGGCATCGGTGGTGCAGGAGGTGCTTGAAAAGGCTGTCGAAGATTCGAAGCTTGAAATCCGGCGCATTCGCAACAACCGGATGCTTGGGCAGGTTTTGCAGCAGGCCGGACCGGACGAGACACTTCAGCAGCTCGATCCGGAAGCGGTATTTATGCGATGTCTCAATGCCTGCGGTACGGACGAAGCGCTGAGGCCAGCGCTTCTGGAGAGCTACCGCGAAGTGGTGCGCTCGATCCGCGAGGAGGATGTTCTGGCAGAAAGTGAGGTGAAAGCATGAAAATCCTCAAGCTCCGGTTTGCCAATCTCAACTCGCTTCAGGGGGAGTGGGAGATCGACTTCACCCGTCCGGAATATGTTTCGGATGGCTTGTTCGCCATCACCGGCCCGACAGGATCCGGCAAGAGCACCATTCTCGATGCCATCTGTCTGGCACTCTACGGGCAAACGCCGCGACTCGGGCGGATCACCAAGAGCAGCAACGAGATCATGTCACGCCAGGCGGGCGATTGCTTCGCCGAAGTGAGCTTTGTGACCGCCTCCGGACTCTATCGCTGCCACTGGAGCCAGCACCGCTCCCGTCACCGTCGGGGCGGGGAGCTTCAGACGCAGAAACACGAAATTTCCGATGCCACGACCGGCAAGGTCATTCAGTCAAAGCTTCAGGAGACCCTGCAGGAGGTCGAAGGACGTACCGGCATGGACTACGATCGTTTCACCCGATCGATGCTGCTGGCCCAGGGGAGCTTTGCGAAGTTCCTGCAAGCTGATGCTGACGAGCGCTCCCCCGTGCTTGAACAGATCACCGGTACGGAGCTCTACTCGCTCATTTCGATGAAGGTCCACGAACGGCGGAGAAGCGAACATGAGCAGCTCGACCGGCTCGAACTTGAATGCGAGGGTATCCGGTTGCTCGGTGAAGAGGAGCTCAAAGCCCTCGATGAGGAGCGCACTGCATGCCTTGCAGAGGAGAGCGGTCAGCATACTGCGCTTGAGGGTGATCTGGCGGCCTTGCACTGGCTTCAGGAGATTGCGAGGCTCCATGAGGCGCTTGCTTCGATCGGCAGGGAAGCGGTGTCGCTTGAAGCAGAACGAGAGGCTTTTAGTGCCGATGAAGAGCGACTACGGCTTGCCCGTCATGCATCGTCTGTCGAACCGCTTCATGCCGTCTTGATGGTGAGCCGGAACGAATGGCGACGCACTGCCGAAGAGTTTTCCGTGAAGGTGAAACAACGTCCGGAAGCCATTGCTGCCTTGCAGCAGGCCGAATCGGAGTACCTGGTTGCCGAAAGCCATCTGTTCTCTGCACAGGAGTCAGCCGATCGTTCCCGCCCGATCATGGTACAGGTGAGGCAGTTCGACCTCAGGATCAGCGACAGGCTTCGGGAGGCTGAACTCAAGCGACAGGAGCTTGACGTTCTCGATCAGCGTGACCAGGAGCTTCTGGTTGAACGTGCCGGAGTAGCCGATGCAGTCCGAAAGGCGCGGGAGACGTTGCAGGAATTGCGGCACTGGCAGCTTGACCGGCAGGTTGACGCAACATTGCCCGGTGCTCTTCCCGGCATACGCCAATCACTTGAGGCTCTGCGTCCTGCGTCCGAAAGGGCGCAGGATACCGAAAAACGAATCGAAACAGCAAGAGTTGATCTCGAAGCTTCACGGCAGGAGATGCACGGAGTCGGGTTTCAGGCAAAAGCTGCCCAGGAGGCTTTTGACAAGGCTTGCAGGCTTCTCGATACACTCAAAGCCACCTTTACATCGGAACTTGGTGCATCGACCCTGAAATCCCTTCGACTGGAACTTGACGCTCTCAAAGAGCGTCGGCGACTGCTTGAAGAGATTGCTGCCCTCTACATCTCAGGCAAGGAGCTTGCCCCGAAAATCGATGATATCGACAGCGCTTTGCAGGAGGTTGAACGGAAAAGGGAAGAGACGACGCTGAGGCTTGATTACTCCCTGCAGATTCTTGAACATTCCGAACGGGAAGCCCTTCTTCAGGAAGAGCGGGCTATGTTTGCCCTGAGGGTGCGGAGTCTTGAGGAGGAGCGGTCGCACCTGGTTGAAGGCAAGCCCTGCCCGCTCTGCGGTTCGGCAAGCCATCCCTATGGCGAAGGCCACCACCCCTTGGCTGAAGCCGATGCGCAAACGCTTGCAGAGGCCAGACGATCGGTTCAGCAGGCGGCTCAGCATCTCAGGGATCTCGAAATTCTTCAGGCCGGGTATGGCAAGGAGATCGAGCAGATGCGTCAGCGTCGCCACGATCTTGCCCTCATGCGCGAAGAGTCCGGGCGCAAGTGCCTCACCTTGCTCGGCAAGGTGGGTGTGCAGAGCGCAGCGCGTCAGGCTGAGCCGGAAGTGATTGTCGCCCTTCAGGAGACAGTGGTTTCGGTTAGTGTACTGGCTGAACGTATCGAGCGCCTCGAGAGCGACGAGACCCGGATTCGGGATGATGAAGCAACCCTCATGCAACGCCAGGAGGCTGCCTATACCGCTCAGCGACGGCTCGAACAGTCGGGCGAGCAGTTGCGTGCCAGAGAGGGGGCTTTGACACATCTCTGTCGTGAGTTCGACGCGGTTCGGCGAGAACATGACGAGCGAAAAGAGTTGTTTCTCGGATTGCTGACCCCTTACGCTCTTGCCGCGATTGATGTCGAAGATACCGAAGGCGTTGTGATGCTTCTCGAAGAGCGGAACAAGCTGTGGCTCGATGCCGGGGAGCGCTGTTCACGCATCGAACAGGATCTCGTTGCCGGTGATGCCGCCCTTCAGAACATCGACACCCGGTTGCAGGCACTCGGGAGCGAACGCTCATCGAAACGAGAGGGCGCCGAAACGCTTACCGCTGAAATCGGTGCTGCCCGAACGGAACGGATGGCGTTGTTTCAGGACAAAGACCCTGATGAAGAGGAGCGGCGGCTTGAAAACCTCCTGATATCGCTGCGTGAAAAGCTCTCGCACTCAGGTGATGCCCGAAGCGCTGCCCGTCAGGTTCTGGCAGTGCTCGATACATCGATCGAAGATTTGCAGCGCGCCATGCAGGAGCGACGGGCCGAACTCGATCATCACGAGGAGGCTTTTGCAGAGATCCTCCTACAGAAAGGGTTTGCTGACGAGCCAGCATGGCTTGATGCACGTCTTGACGAGGCAGGCAGACGGTCGATCGAAGAGCGTTCGGAGGCTCTCCGGAAAAGTCAAGCCGATCTTCAGGCTCGCCATGACGACCGGCAGGAGCGGCTTGATGCGGAGCTCGAACGTCGTCTTACTATGGCCACAGCCGAAGAGCTTGCATCGGGAATCGAACAACGCCAGCAGGCACTACGCGACATCCGGGGCAGGATCGGGGCCATAACCAGTCAGCTTGAAGCCTCCGAAAACTCTGCGGCGGAGCATCGTTTGAAAATAAAGGCCGTCGAAGCACAGCAAATCGAGTGCAGGCGATGGGAGAAGCTGCATGATCTTATCGGATCGGCAGACGGCAAGAAGTTCCGTAACTTTGCACAGGGGATCACCTTCGAGATCATGATCGCCCAGGCCAACCGCCAACTGGTGCGCATGACCGACCGGTACGTGTTGCTGCACGACCCGGCAGGGCCGCTTGAACTCAGCGTGATCGACCAGTGGCAGGCCGGAGAAGTCCGCTCAACGCGCAACCTCTCCGGCGGAGAGAGCTTTATCGTCAGTCTCGCTCTTGCGCTCGGCCTGTCGCAGATGTCGAGCCGTAACGTCAGGGTTGATTCGCTCTTTCTGGATGAAGGGTTCGGCACCCTCGATGAAGAGTCACTTGAAACAGCCCTTAAAAC
>JAAXWL010000003.1 GCA_013334975.1 Chlorobiaceae bacterium | reverse complement strand
GAAGTGGAGGAAACTCGCCGGTCACCAACTCGTTGAGAAGGTGCTGCAGGGCGTCAAGTTTGTCAACGGAATCGAGGAAACACTTGCTGCTTAGCAACCCTCAAAACACAACTTTTGGCAATTTCTCTTACAAATGGCTTGGGCAACGCTCGCTTGCCCAGGTTCTGGATTGGTTCGACTGCATCGAGACGACTCAGGTAAAAACCGCCATGGGCAGCTACCGCTGGTCTACCGAATCAGTCGCCAGGGACAGGATGTTCCTGCAATATCTTGGTGTGACCTTCTGATATCGTGGACGTATTATCCGACTTTCAGGTTACTCCTCTCAAGACATGATGACACAGCAGCGTATGGCTGCCAATGTCGGCGATGAGATTTCCAGCGCCGGCAGACAGATCACCAGAAAGAACCTCGACATCCAACCAAC
Organism: Chlorobiaceae bacterium; assembly: GCA_013334975.1. GTDB lineage: Bacteria > Bacteroidota > Chlorobiia > Chlorobiales > Chlorobiaceae > Chlorobaculum. Next base: position 67,027 of record JAAXWL010000003.1, on the reverse strand, counting down.
CCTGCAAATAAGGGCAGGGTACTCGGTCAATATCCTGGGAAACAATGTGCTAGGCTTGAGTTTGATTTGTAACTCCCCGAACACTAAAAATCAAGATGCTTTCCGCAGTGGCCGATAACGATTTTTTGCTCACTGGCGAACCACTCGAAATGAATTCGAAGCGTCTCCGCGAGACTATCCTTTCGCCCATGTTTGATATGTTTTAACATCACGCAAGGCGCGCCATTGTAATAGAATGTCCTGCGTTTTTCTCCCTCCCCAGATAAGCAACTTGCCTCGTTGGCCGCGTATACGTCCTGACCGAAAACGCTCTTTGCGACACGATCTCCCTTTCTTTCAGCCAAAGCTTCCCAGTAATTGCCAGCCAAGCGCAAAAGCAGCTCAAAAGCCTTCTTCCCATGATGAAAGCCAGCTCGGTCCGACTCCTTTGCGGAATTGAATGCCGACTCCAAAACAACAATGCGATCCGAGAACAGAGCAGCGATGATCTTCAGCCCTTGGGCGAGTTCGACGTCTTTGACGATCGCGGTCGTGATTTCGAAGCGGAGCCCATGCGGAACGCTGAGAATATCATCCGACATAGAAGATTGCCTGTTGCTCAGGGCGTATTTGAGCCCAGCGATATCCGATTCCAGTTTCAGTATCTCGACTTCTCTTTCTTCGAGCTCTTTACGAAGCTCTGCGATGTCTTCGTCTTTTGATTGGAGCTCCCTATCGGCCTCTTCCAACAACGAGACATATTCCGATAAGTCGGAAACGCCGTCATTGATTTTCGAACGTTCGATCGCCCGAGTTAATCGAAACCGTAATATGGCTGCGGACACCGTCTCCGGTGAGATATGTCTCCATGAATATGGAAGGTTCGTGCGATGGGTTATGAGGCCAAGCACCTCGTTGGCGATATCTTTCCCTTCCGCCTGCAATTCCGATATCCACGTCGATTTCAGGAGGCTATTTTCACAAAAGACCTCTCCTTCGCGCATTCTTGGAAGAAACAAGATATTGATAGCCCCGCCGAATGCGATGTAGCGGCGACCGAGGACTGCCTCAAGTTCGTAGGTATCGATACCCCAAGGGATCTCGACAACATCGGCAAGGCCTACGAGAATAGATCGCAACCCTTTTAAATCGACAGGAAAAACCCCATCTTCATCACAACTCACCAATACGAAAGGATACCTTCGGGCTGTATTTTCTATCTCGTTGTAGAACTCGACTGCGTTCCACCTGTCGAGAGACTTGGCCTCAAGGCCCGGAGTTCTTTCGACAGGGTTGCAGCATTTAATTAGCATTGGCACCAGCATGGGCCGGGTAACCTGGATTGGAGCTACGACTCGCGCGCTTATCTCTTCCGTCCTGAGCAGGATAGAGCATTCGACGAAATCTTCGCTCGAGTCCTGGTTCAGACCGATTTCTGTGATCCATTTTCGACCGGAGACAGACTTATCTTTGTGGGACAATCGGGCAGAAAAATAGTATGGATAAACCATATTCTTTTCTTCGTCCCTCGTGACCCTGGAATTCAAGACAATACCTTCAGGCAGTTTCAATTCGTGGATGCCTTCGGATAAACGATCCGAGTCGACATAACATCTCGCTTTTTTGCCAGCCCATCGGGCAAAAACGTCAACGATATCCTTCGGCCCGTTATCGGGATCGAATGAAAATGCGTTAGCGTAAATCAGCATTTGAATCTCCTTTCCGCTAGATAGAAAAAGTTATGAATTCTGATTCTTACGGCTATTTTCGAAAGCCGTTTGAAACCATTCTGCAGCTTTAGCCATATTCTTAGGAACCCCTTCTCCGAACTGGAATGCTTGGGCAAGTTCGTATTGAGCCTCCGGGTGCCCCTGCTCGGCAGCGCTAACGAACCACCTCACAGCTTCGGCCTTGTTCTTGCGGACGCCCCGGCCTTCCTTATAAATGACGCCTAAACGATACTGGGCATCAACATCTGATTCTGCTGCCGCTGCCTTGTACCATTCCACAGCCGCATCATAGTTTTGGTTCACACCTATCCCATTCTCGTAATTGACGCCACATACATATTCGGCATCCGTATGACCGTTTTGGGCTGCTGCTTCGAACCACTTGGCCGCCTCAGCAATATTTCTTCCGACCCCCAGCCCTTGCCTATACATGAGCGCCAGATCGTACTGCGCCTCCGAATTACCCTGCTCGGAGGATTTAAGAAACCATTTTACAGCTTCTTGGGCGTCGACAACCACCCCTTGACCATCACGATGTGCAAGTCCCAGATCATATTGAGCATCCGAGTGCCCTCGTTCGGCAGCTTTGCGATACCACATGACCGCTTCGGCACGGTCTTCATCAACCCCTTGGCCGTAGTAAAAGGCATTTCCGATGCTTCGTTGTGCATCAATGTCATCAAGCTCGGCCGCCGCCATATACCATCTCACCGACTCTGCGAAGTCTTTTACAACACCGCATCCGTGCTTGAAAAAGTAACCGAGTCTCGATTGTGCATCGGAGTACCCCTGCTCAGCAGCTTTTCTGTACCAGACTGCAGCCTGTTCATAATCCTGCCTCACTCCTTCTCCATTTTCATAAGCGAAACCCAAATCGAATTGGGCGGCCGCATACCCCTGCTCCGCTGCCAACTGATGCCATTTGAAAGACTCCTCATAGTCCTCTTCTACTCCTTCTCCAAAATAGTAGGCATGTCCCATATCGTACTGCGCATCGGCATTACCTTGATCTGCAGACATTCGATACCATCTGACAGCCTCTTTATTATCCTGTTCGACGCCATGACCGAAATAGTAGGCATCACCCAAACGCTTCTGGGCATCGGCATTACCTTGATCTGCAGACAGACTGTACCACTTGACAGACTCTTTGTAATTATTTCTCACGCCATTGCCATTGAAGTAAGCGTCACCCAATAACTTCTGAGCTTCGTCGTTCCCCTGATCGGCCGACTTTCGATACCAATCAAGCGCCTCCTCATAGTCCTGTTCCACTCCATTACCGAAATAATAGGCGTCACCAAGCATTTTCTCAGCGTATTTGTTTCCTTTGTCAGCAGAAAGCCTATACCATTTAACTGCCTCCTTATACATCCGTTCTAACCCGTTTCCGTAGTAGTATGCATCTCCCAACAATTTCTGGGCATTGGCATTTCCTTGCCCTGCCGACAAGCCACACCAGTTCAGCGCCTCTTTATAATCATTCTTGACTCCTTCTCCGAAATAGTAAGCATGGCCCAGATCATATTGTGCATCGGCATTGCCTTGATCTGCTGAAAGCCGATACCAACTAATCGACTCTTCATAGCTCTCTTGTACACCTTCCCCGAAATAGTAAGCATCTCCTAATTTTTTCTGCGCTCCCGCGTCACCTTGATCAGCTGACAAGCGGTACCATTCTACTGATGTCTCATAGTCTTGTTCCACTCCTGCACCAAAATAGTAGGCATTCCCTAACTTTCTTTGAGCATCTACATTACCTTGCTCAGCCGACTTCCGGTACCATTTCACCGACTCCTCGTAATCCTGATCGACCCCTCGACCGAAGAAGTACGCGTCGCCAAGTCGACATTGGTCTTCTGCATTGCCTTTTTTGGCATCCTCCTTATAGCACAGCAGCGTTCCCAATGGTGTCTGGCCCGCTACCTGAGAAGTACCGGATGAACCCGAATGGATGATCACTTCAGGCTCCGAATCCTGACCCTCATCCAGTTCATCGGCTTCTTCTCCAGCGATATCCTTGATATTGTCAGCGGTTTGGATTCGGATTGCAGCGCTATTCCCGGCAGGTACGGGAGATCCGCATACATCGCCACGATGATAAGCTATCGTGGTCTTCTTGCAGAGTCGTCTCGTCTGGTCGGTTTCAGCGAGAGCAAACCTTTCGTACTTTTTATAAATGTCCAATCCCCTGCCCAAGATGATATGCCAACCTGTATCCGTCTCTATCGATCGGTCATGCAAAGAAAAGTCGAAGTCATAAGTAAAACGGATACCTTCTTCCGCCAATGCCTTTGCAAGGGCCTCCAGCTTTTCGGTCTGTCCCGGGCCGTCGTCCATACAAGGCTTGGTAATAAGATGTAGGTCTATACCCGTCTCAACAGGATGAAGTACACTGCAAAAGTCCCGAAGATTCCTGACTTGGTAAGTCAACCGGATGTACGTATCGCATATCTTTATTCTTACAGCATCTTTGAGATATGCAGAGAATAGAACCGCATATGATATCCCCGTCTGGTCCTCTTGTATTTCGATGACTTTTTTGACAGCTGAGCCGGTATTATCGGAAGATGGTTCAAAGGCATTGACGTCTTGAACTATCACTTGGGGGCACGATATCACACCAACCCGAGAATTTCCAGACACAGACAATAGGGGTAGAACTCTGGTGGTGATATAGGCAAAAAGAGGCACTGTATAATCATTTGGAGGAAAAACTGCACATAAAAATTTCCTGTGTTTATTGGTATCTCCGAGCAGGTCTTCACGAGTTCCGAATTTCGCGCCAATACTTTCGAGAGCAGGCTTGACTGAAAAACCCGCTTTTTCGTCGAGTTCAGATGCAGACACTTTCCGAGCAGTCGCCCAAGAGGCTCCGTCCTTTTTGGGGCAGGCCTGTCGAAGTTCGACAAAGCTTCTATCCTCAACGGGCCGTTGTATTCCGAGCCGAAGTCCGTGCTTCAGCCTATGAAGTGGGAGAGGGCAATCGTGAGAATATTCTAAGGTACGAACGTCCCATTCGTCACCGAAATCAAGATACCCGATCTCCAAGAACCAGCCGCTGGAATGTGATAACTTATAGACATTCGTTTTCGCTGACTTTTTTTCACCGCAAGAACAGGGCGTAGCGACTCTTCTCTCTTCGGATATATGGCGAAGGCGCAACGGGCCTATCGTAAACGAGATCGAATCAGGTTTATTCGACATACGATAGTGGTTTGGTTAATTTGTAAGCATTTGCTGATCTAATGACGGCGTTTTTTTAGGGATTTTTAATACTTGCAAACACTGCGGCATCAAACATGCACGGTAGAACTTGTGCATCACGGCAAAGCCCCTGGATAGCATCAAGGATGCAGCAATAATAATCCTTGTCGGAAAAAGCTGCCGGCGGAAGCAATGCCTTGGTCGTTGAATTTCCGGTCTCTTTCAGCCATTTGATTATGCGGCTGTCGATAGGTATCTCGTATTGAGTCAGGCCTAGCCACTGAAGGAAGTTTCGTGACTGCTTTGGCCAGAATCCCTTCAGGATGTCAGGAATACGTTCAGCTGCCGCCCGCTCTTCTTCTTTCGAGCAAGGCGTTAGGACAAAAGGATGGAGAATATCGAGGAGCTCACTCCACCGGCCCTTCGATAGCCGGTCATGGTTCGTGTTGATATGCTCCGAGATTTTATCCGTGAATCTTATTCCCGGTGATTCTTTGAGCTCCTTAAATGCGAATTCTTTGAGATCATTGAGGCTGTCGCAATGGCCAATCGAAAGAAGCTGCGATGATGAATCCAGGAAGCGCTGTATCGGTGAACCTACACTGGACTTCTGTTGGGAAGTCAGCAGGCAGCCGATGTGCGTTTTCCATACCTTTCCCCGAGAAATGTCGAGGTCATAACGGTCTACATTCCTGTGTTGACGGTCGACAACGATCTCATCATCTTTCATTTTTTCGACGAGAGTCCTGACAGCATTGATGTCGGCCGCTGAAAAACGGACTTCGATGTTCATTTTGTTTATCAGACTATGACGAGGCCTTTCTTGAGTCCAAGTTTGGTTTGTAATTCTTCGGATAAATCGTCCCAATGCTCAATCAACAGGTCCACAAGTTGCCTGCCGTTGATAAGCCCTATTCGAGCAAAACCATTTGCGATAGCCACGTCAGCTGCGGCCCGTTGGTAATCTGCTGTAGTGATAAAGGCACCCTGACCGTCATTTGGAATGGCCGACCTTAATTGCTTGACCGTACTCGCCGAGATTTTCGATCCCAACCTGTATCGTTTGGCTTGTACGAAGAGCTTCACCTTAGCCATGTTCGCGATATTCAATTCTCCCTGGACGTCTACACCCCCGTCGCAGACTTTCCCGATTACTTTAGACTCTTCAAATCCCATTGCGGTGAGCAAGTCCTTCACAAGGATCTCAAACTCTTTGTCATTCAACTTGAGGATCTGTTCCAGTACTGCGTCGTAAGGATCGATATGCGTTCCTCTCAGCCCTGTGCCATGCGGCATGGTGCCTATTTTCTCCAAAAACTCCTCTCGCTGGGAAATTGAAAACACCGTGAGCGAGGAACGGATCGTGTTCTGAAACGGAACCGAAAACTCGTTTCGTCTCAACAGTTCAGTACACCACACAACATGCCGTCGATGGTTGTAAGGACAGCCATCTGTCGGAGAAGGGTCAAAATAGGGTAGTTGCGATGTGAGGCGCCCAAAATGCAGATACTCGGTATTCTGATCAGGGGTTATCACAAAATCCCCGCCTTGCAGTTCAAACAGGAATCGGGATATCTGCCCAACCTGCTGGCCGATGACAACGTTGCTCGTTTCATGAGGGAAGGTCTTTTTGAAGACCGGATAAACATCATCTCTGCTTGCCGCTTTGGAGAGATCGATCGAATCGATCCAACCGATACCTATAAATCCTCCCTGGATAAAATGATTCGTATACGTACCGAACTCAGCACGCACACACCATACGTTTGGCAAATTGGGGGTCATACGGTTATTGTTTAATCGTTAATGGCAACTTTCCGGAGCCTGGCATAACCTATCCCAAGCCTCCAGCACGAGCCTGCGGGTACGATACTCACCGAACTGGTTGGTCTCGTTTTTCTTCAGCACCCGGAATGTCTCGCTCGGGTAGTCCTCGCCGTAAACGTCCGATGGGTCAAGGATGTAGCGCAGTTCGTCTCTTGTCAGTCCGTACAGTTTCGCATACCAAGCGTCGAGCTCGGCACGCAGGAGTGCTCGTCGCTCAGTGTTCCATGAGAACGGAGGACCGTTATACCCCAGATCACGTGCAAACGGTGAAAGGTCATGGGCTGTGTACGTCAGTTCAAGGACGCGGGGGACGATGAAGTCCAAATCTTCAGTCGAATATCGGCTTGGGGGCAAAATTGGAAGCTGCTTGAAAATGAAGAAATTGAGGTGAGTTCCTCCAACTTTATGTCGCGCAGTGAAATCAAGTGTAAGAGCACAAAAATTTGCAAGTAATGTCGCTGAATGACGTGGGCCATGCTGTTGATCTAGAAACCATAATGGCATGTTATTCCCGACCCCAACCCTCGGAATCACCCCAGCGATCACCGTTCGCTCATTCGTGGCATTCGTAATATCCCTCCAGCCCATCAGCCATTGCCGATCACACCTTCCTGCCAATTTCGCATTCACCTCACTTTCTTTGATCCAGTAACGCGGCTGCGCGGTCATCGAAGCGTCCTGCTTCTCTGCATCTGTCAGATCCCGCGAATCCTCCCCATTCTCCTCATACATCGCCCAACGGTGGTCGAACTGATGCACCATCTTGGCTTCGTACAACGGCACCCAAAGGTCCCCGTCGATATCGATCCAGTTGGCTCCGTTCCGCTGTGCCCCAGAAGCTCTCATCTCGATTGCGGTAGAGAAAAGATGGCTATCACTGGTCATATTAAAGAGTCCTTGACGAAACGAAATCTTCCATGGATTGCCAGCGTCACCTTTGCCCTCTTCAATCAACACAGGTACCCGGCGGTAGATCTTCTTGGTCAGTTCCGCATCAGCCTGCGATCTGAACACAGGGCAGGTCTTCGTGTTCGGATTGAGTAGACTGATGTCTTCAGCTGAAAGATTGAACGCCCGTCGATCTTCACGGAGATGGCTGGTACGGGTAGCAAAAAAGACAAAACGGGCCTGTTCCTGCCTGCCCAAAGTAAGTGCGCAGAACTTCATCCGGCTATCGACAGCAGGAAAGAGTTTTTCCCGATTTTCGAAATCATACAGGCTCGCAATCCTGCCATTGGTGGCGATGGAGTCAAAGAACGCCTTAGTCGAATCATCTGTCGCGATGCCTGACGGCACGATCATGCCTGCGCGCCCATTGTCGCCAATGAGCTGTGAGATACATTCGGCGAAAAGGGCGTAAAGGTTCACTTTTCCACTGGCTGTCAGTGGAAAACGCTCTGCAAAACGGGCAAAATTATTGGTTCCTTCGTAACGGCGCTTTGCTTTTAGAAATTTATGCCATAATGGCACATCAGTAGTTTCAAGCAACTGGATCGCCTGTTTTCTAGCATTACCGGTCATCGTTCCAATCGGATGAGAACAGGCCGTAAAAAACTCCTCTTCTGATAACTGGGATACCTCCCACGGTGGATTGGCCAGCACCACATCGAATCCTCCTTGAGCGAAGACTTCAGGAAACGCCAGTTGCCAGTGGAAGAAATTGAATGTCCCAGCCAGTTCCCGCGCCAGTTCCGCAACGCCGCTGCGTGGCGCCAGTCCGACACCGGCATTGCCAAGGTCGTCGGAAAGCGGAACCATCTGCATGCTCGCCGATGTTTTGGCGGCGAAGAACGCCGAGCAGAAGAGGTCGAAACGAAAGCGTTCACGGGCGAAACGTTCATCCTTTTCGTACCGGGCAAACGCTTTGCGCTTCGCCTCGATGGCGCCAACCGTATCTTCGGGCATGGCCTCGAGCGTAGCGACGGTGTCGGCAGCCTCAGCGCTGGAACCTGAAAAGAACAGGTCGGTCTGGCGGCCGTTCATTTGGCTTCGATTCAGCCGCTTCAACGAGTTGCAGGCCTCCCTATCGTCACCGGAAAGCAGTTCATAGGCTTTATCCGGAATTCCCCCAGCCATGATGGAGGAGTCGAGGATGCCGACCAACGAATTGCCATGGCGGATATGGTGGTCGAGGAACCCGAGTGGCTTGCCCGGTTCGAGGGTTTCCAGCCACAGAGCGGCCTTGCACAATTCGACCGCCAACGGGTTGAGGTCTACGCCGTAGATGCATCGCGCGACAACCTCACGCATCGCATGACGGAAGGCAACCGACTCTGCAAGCTCGTTTTCCGCATCGATGCGGGAGACTTCGGCAGCGATCCGACGGGCGGCGGCAAGCAGGAAATGACCCGAGCCAGATGCCGGGTCGACCACCTTCAATGAGAGCAATGCCTGGCGAGGATCGGACGTCTTCAACGCGACTGCAATTTTCGGTTCAAGCGCCGTTCCGATCAGCTCCTGGACCAGGTCGTCGGGTGTGTAATAACTGCCGGTCAACCGTCGGGCTGAGCCGCGGGAATCACCGGTTTCATCGATATCGCCAGCAAAACCAAACTGCCAGGGATTGGTCTCGACAGTGATGCGTGGCTGGAGTTCGAGCAGGCTTTCATAGACGCTCCCCAACTCTTCGGTATCCATGTCACGGTAATTGATCCTTGAAAGTGCGGTTCCAGACCTGAAGAAGCTGAGGGAGCGTAGCCCTGCGAGCAGCGCGGTGTTCGGCAGTTCCGCGGTATCAAGGTCAGGGCACCGGTCAGCGGAGAAGATGCCGCCAAGGGCGGGAAGGCCCAGCGGTTCGGCACCGGTTCCCAAGGCCCGGAACGTCACCAGTAATCCCTGCCAAAGGTCAGCGTGGCGGTCAGCTCTAGGCTTTAGCACGCGATTGCGGAGCAGTGCAGTGCCATACCCGTTGGCGTAGAGTGCCCGTTGCTGTTCAGTGGAGTCCGGGGAGAGCAGGATACCCCGATCTTCTGCGGTAAAGAGCAGGATCAACCGATAGATCAAACGAAGCAGCTGCCTGTAGAACTCCTCTTCGGTGAGGCTGCCATCAGTAACTCGGGCACGAAGGGCACTATTGCCCAAGTGTGCGATGAACCCGTTGCCGAACTGGCGAAGCGCTTCAGTCACGCCGTCGCGGAGGTTGGCCAACGCACGCTCGCCGATTGACTGCGCCTGTCCGTGCCATAGTTCGATCACCGGAATATGTTCGCCATGCGTCTCCGTACTGTTGCCAAACCGGGTGGAGTGCATGATCAGCCAGAAAGCGACGAAGTCCGCATAGCGTTCCTCTTCGAAGATACGATCAAGGGCCACTTCGATGTATGCCGGGCGAGTCATGCTCGGGTTGTCGCGCAGGACCCTCAGGGTGAGGCCATTAGTGGCGAGGCCCCACTGGGCTTCTTGGCTGGCATTGAGGTACTCCTGCATCGTCGCATGTGCCGACCTTTTCCGGCCCTCGGGGGCGAATCGTGCTTCACGCTTGTCGAGGCTTATCGATTCCCCCATGAATGTCAAGGGCGTCGATCCGTACCGATGGGTCACAGGAAAGAGCCGTTCCCCGACCTGAAGCCCCTGTACCCGTGCAATCCCTTCGTAGCCGAGCACCTGTGTGAACAGCGGCAGCAACCAGTGTTCGAGCGTCACCCGATCCTGATTGGCATCCGGTTTCGACAAACGCTGCCGATAGTTGGTCCAGAGCGCCGTCGCGATCCGCCAATAACGTCCGATCTCGTCTTTCAGGTTAAGGCCAGGAAGGATGCCGTAGTCCACAGCAGACTGTCGCTCGGCCTTGAGTTCCAGGAGAGTCTGGATGAATTCCGCCGGCAGCAGGCCACCTTCGATGCGAAGTGCAAGGGTATTCAGCTCGGTTTGGGACATGGTGTCTATGTTTCGATGACCTCGTTACTCAGAATTTTGGCGCGGGAAGCAGCACGTACAATCCAAGGACGTCCACCGGCAGGCAGGGCGTCACCTCATACCGCAGGAACCTGCTTTCCGATGCTTCACGAACCCGACGATGATCCTGCAACAGCTCGTCAGCACGTTTTCGGGCCAGGGCATTCAATGCGGATTCAGCCAGGGGTAGCTCACTCAACGCGTCGGAAATCTCACGGTTACGACGTGAGGGGTCCATGTTTCGCGCCGGAACGGCAGCCATTAGCGCCGCTGCGTCGGTGTCATTCAGTATTTTCAGGTCATGGGAGCCACTCAAGGCTACAACAAGCGCCTCTTCGGAAAGCGTAATCCTTTTGGTTGACCGATACGTGGTTGTCAATTGCGAACGAAGCCTGAGCAGGGCTACCACCGTTCGGCTTGAGACCTCCTGGGTAAAAATTGCGCCACACCTTGCCACAAGCTCTGGATCAGCACCGTCAAGGGCTCGTTCAGCAAGATAGGCGGCTATCGAGGTGACCAGTGGATGGCTCCGATGCACATGCTTTGGATCCGTCGGCCTGGTGAACTCAACCTTCAGGGAGTTTCCGCTAATACCGGCCCCGTCAAGCCGGTGCAGCAACGGTTTTGGAAGATGCCGCAACGGCAGCGTTGAATGTGTCCGGCCAGGTTCGATCGGTGCCCCAAGCCGTTCAGCAGCATTCCGGATAAATCTCGCCACATCGTCCTGGCTTCCGAGGGCAGCAATTGCTTTCTCCCATTCCGGCAAGACCTGTTCCGGCTTGAGCCTACGCTGCGCGAATATGGTGCGGCTCTGTGCCGCCTTTTCTTTAGCGCTTTCCCACTCCTTGCCTACGCTTTCCTCAACATCGCTGAAATCGAACAGGGAGCCTTGTTGATGTGCATTTCCCCGACGCAGCAATACGCTTTCCATAACCGCCTGCATCACCTTGCTGGAGTTGTCGGGCATCGGCACCGAAACGCCGAGTTCTTTCCTGATGCGCTCTGCTTTCCTGAGAATGACCTGAAGTACCGCGCCATCAACAGGGTTGTTTTCTCCATAGAGCATGACCATCCTGACAACCTTAGCGTTCTGCCCGAACCTGTCAACCCGGCCCTCCCGTTGCTCATGGCGCGTCGGGTTCCAGGAGAGATCGTAATGCAGTACCGCATCGAACAGGGATTGCAGATTGATACCTTCAGACAGGCAGTCCGTAGCTACCAGCACCCGTCGTTCGGCATCGCCAAGGCTGGCTACCTTCACCGCACGTTCTGCCGGTGTGAATTCGCTGGTGACTACCGCTACCGTCACACCCTGACGCTCGAGTTTTTGGCGGAGGTATTCGCCTGCGTAATGGGCGGTCTGGATGTAGCGGCAAAACACCACCGGGTTGTGCTTCGCATCAAGAAGCTCGTCGATCTGAGCCAACAATACTTTCAGCTTCCCGTCCCGTTCCGGGCCCCGTAAGGCGTCTGCACGCATGAGGAACACAGCAAGTTCCCGGGAATCAGTATTGTCAGAAATGCCTGCCGACTGGGCTGCCGGCTGGCTATCATCAATCGAAAGGTCACCTTCCGTATCGCCATCGTAGACCGTCTCTTCTCCAGTGCGATCCAGTTCCTCAATCTGTACCTGTTCACTGGCATCGGTCAACACCCCCATCCTCGTTCGAAGAGCGGTTGCTGCCGCAGCCGGGCTGGAGCTGATGCACCGCAGAAGCGCGAGGGCACTCCACCAGTTCATACGCTGCTTGAGCAGCGAGTCACCTTTTGACGACTCGACCAGGCGGCGAGCATAATCGAGCACGTCGTTGAACAGTTCGCCCCATTCTCCGCTGAGCTTATACGTGGCCTCACGGCTCAGCCGGTCAGGAAAGACCGATGAGTCATGCCATTCTGCGATATCGGCCCGGCGACGCTGGACGAACTGATTGGCAAGTTGCTCGCGCACCCTGTCTCGGCTTGTTGCCTCCATGTCGCGCAACCTACCGTAATCGGGCCGCAGCAGGCCGAGCATGTTATAGAAGGCCTCTTCGTCGCCACTGTGAGGTGTTGCGGTAAGCAACAGTATATGGCGATCCTCTGTTGTTGCGAGACCTTTCAGCACCTGGTAGCGCTGGTGCCTGGCGGCGGTGCCGGCCTGGACACAGGTGTGTGCTTCGTCCACGATCACCAGTTTTGGGCAGGCCCGGAGGAACTCGTCGCGTCGGCGATCCTGCTTGACGTAATCGAGGCTTACAACGGTCACCGGATAGGTATCAAACAACGATGTCCCCGCAGGCAGGCCGCGTTCAAGGCTTGATGCAGAACCGCTCGTGACGACGACAGACGGGATATTGAATTTCTCACGGAGTTCGTCCTGCCACTGGTCGCAAAGGTGGGGCGGACAGAGCACGGTGAACCCAGTCACTTCTCCTCGATCCATGAGTTCACGGACGATCATACCCGCTTCGATCGTTTTGCCGATACCGACGTCGTCAGCAATCAGCAACCGGACCGTATCCATCTTCAGCGCCATCAGCAGCGGAACCAATTGGTAGGCCCTCGGCCCGAATGCCAGGCTGCCAAAGCTGCGGAACGGGCCTGCCCCTGAACGGAAAGCCAACCTAATGGCATCGCGAAGAATCAATCCGGCGGCTTGAGTGCCAGCGTGCTGGACGAGTGGCGGATCAAACGTCGCCGATGTTACCGGAGTTGATTCCAGAGGTAGATAGATCAAAGCGACGTCATCATCCCCCGATCCTGGAGGACGAAGGTGCAGGATTTGCTCTGAAGATTCCGGAAGGACGATCCACTCTCGTCCTCTTGCCTTAACCAGGCTTCCCGGCTGATAGATCATGCTCATACGTTCGTTCCTTGTCCGAAAATGTCAGGATAGTTGCTAAACTTCGACGGCCATGCTTCACGATCACGGGTAAAGATTACTACTTCGTAGCCTGCGTCACGCAGACTGCGCCGCTTTGTATCGTCAATCTGCATCTGTCGATCGTGCTCATGGTGTGGCCCGTCGATGAAAATCAGTGCGGGAGAGTCGCCATCATATCCAAAATCGGGCCTCACCCCAAATTCGGGCATCGAGAACTGCGCCCGGTCCGGTAGTCGATATCCTGTGCGCTTGACGGTCTCTAGCCATACCTGTTCCAGGCTGCTACCCGAAAGACGCATAAGTTCGGCATACTGTTCGTCTGCGCTCCGCCCTGCAGTTCCTCGTTCTGCATCCGCAGAAGCCAGACGGCACAAGAGGTCAAGTACCGTGCTGTTTTTTCGTTGGATCAGCTTGTGGTCTGGCTGGTTGCTGTATGACAACAGGCACTTGTAACACCCGGCCTCGCATTCACTGCCGGTATCAATCAGCCGGTCGATACTCCACTCTTTATCTTCCGTTCGGTAATGAGCGACCTTCAGCGCCCTTATTGCGACACGCGCCAGCGAATGCGGATCACTCGCAATGCGGGTCAGTACGCCCGCGCCACCTTCGGCAGACTCATAGAGCAGAATTGCGGTCCGTTGCTCTCTCCTAGGCATTGGCTCCGCAGCGAGCTCAACCTCTTCGAGTTGGTACTCCGCTTCGATTCCCCTTTTGAGCATGTACTGAAGTGTCACCATCGCCTCTTCGTCAAGCTCAGGGGCAGGATAAAAGATCAGCACGTTCCGGCGGTCCTCAACGAAAGGAACGATCCGCTGCACCGATGCGCCAGCCTCCTGCTCTTCATCCTCCTCAGGAGCCTGGGCATCCTTTGCCCATATGCCTGTCGTGGTGTCGATATTGAAACCGTAGATCGATTTTTCTTTCCTGCGTTTCCATCCGAGATTCATACGCCAAACCGTTGCTGCCGGTCCATAATGAACGGTAGCCAATAGCTCCCCGTCGAGCTCGAAACGGGTTTTTACCACCTGAAGCACACCGTTCTCCTGCGCATACTGTAGCGTGGTCAGCAACTCGTAGCCTTGCCGGACACGCTCTTCTTCATCGGATGTGATCCGGTAGGCTCGTCGGGTACTCACGTTTTCAATCCGGTACAGTGATGGCAGTGTCAGGCCACCCTCCAATATTGTATCACATGCCACACAGCGCTCCATCTGAAGTTGCTCACCGAAATGCCCATAGCCGCAAGCTGGGCACATCCGCACCAACCGCAGGGGCAGTTGTGTGCCAACAGCATCGCCGCCAGCATTGTCGCGGATTCCGAGGAGCACCTTGCGCACCCGGTACTCGTTGCCTTCATGGTAAATAATGCTTCGCGGCCCGAATTCCGAAAGGCCGAGGAACCGTGGCCGGCTGAGGAAAGAGTTCTTGCCGACCTTCTCCCTCCTGGCCGGGATGAACGCCATTAATGGCAGCCGCGGGAAATTGTAACCAGGAAGGAACCCTTGGCTCGCGAGGTAACGGTAGGTATAGAAATCCGACTCCATTTTTGAAGTAGCCTGGAGCAGGAGATCCTGCTGTGTCTTTGCCTCCATATACCGCCGATCTGCTTCGCTGCGTTCTTTCTGGCTGGCAGCTGCATTCATTCTTACTGCGTGGGCCGCTTCCATTTGCCGCATCGTTGCCCGGTACAGATCCCTCCATCGGTCAAAAGCGAGGTCAAACTGCCGGTACGCCTGTACGATCATTCGATCAGCCCATCCGTGGCTAAACCAGTGGGCCTGCTCGGGCGTCAGTTCGTTGGCGAGCATACTCTGCACAATCGAAAAAACGCTGCCGGTACGATCACGTGCCTCTGGGCGGTCCATTTGGGATGCGAGTTCTTCCAGTAGGGGCTGCTGGGGGTCATCCATTTTCAATAGCGAGTTGACCGAACTTGACAGCTTCTGCCCCGTTTCGGCAAGCCAGACGGCATGAAGATGGCTACGGACCAGATCCTCGTTCGCAAGATCAATGAGGGGTGGGGTCACGCTTCCCGCAACCATCCGGGCCGGGTCGGCGAAGTAGTACTGGTCATGCGGGCTCTTTGCTGCGCAGTAAGTAAACACCAGGGCGGGTTGACCGCTTCTTCCTGCACGACCACTTCGCTGTGCATAATTCGCAGGAGTTGGCGGAGCATTGCGCATGTATACCGTGTTCAGATCGGCGATATCCACGCCAAGTTCCATGGTCGGTGAACAGAAAAGAATTGGCAGTTCTGCAGACCTGAAACGCTTCTCCCGTTTCTCCCGGTCTTCAGAATCGACCTGGGCCGTATGTTCCCGAGCTTCCAGCGACTGCAGAATCCGTGAGTTTCCATTCAGTGCTTTCGCAATGTTCAGATAAAGCTCCCGGAAGAACTGGTTATAACTCAAGGTCGTATTCGCAACTTTCTGTTCGCCTATGATAGGACGCCAGATGAGAGCTGATGCGGTGATCTGGTAGGCAAGAACGTTAGCGCGAGTTTCGAGAGGGTGGATGATTCCGCCTTTTGTCAGTCCTTCAAGCAGGGCGGTGACGATCGAATTGAAATACTCCTCATTGAATTTTGTCGGCCATCGGCTTGCGGCATCAGCCCCCCAAAGGCCCATGACGCGTATCTCGCGAGAAAAACGAGAACGATAGGACAGGTAAGCAGCACGGTCATCCTGACGGTTGAGTTCAGGAGGCCTTGAGCCCAGGATAAGGTAGCGACTCGGCTGCAGGCGCTCGTCTTCATTAACGGCCCACGGCTCACGAAGATGGCTGAAACTTGCAAGCTTGAACTGTTCCTGCTGGTCTGGGTCGAGGTAGTGACCCTTGATGCACAGCTCCTTCCGCATCACGTCGAGAAATCGGTGGGCAATGCCAAGCTTGGCTTCGGGCGTAGCCCCTGAAAGCAATGGCGGGGCATCCGCCCAAAGTGACGATTCATTACAAATCGCTTCGAGCTCCTGATAATCGATCCTTACCAGCCCAAGTTGTTCCAAGTTGGGGTTGGTCAACCGCCACCCACGCCTCAGGTCGTAGTAAAGCCGATAACCAAGGATGTCACGCAGTGCTCGCTGCGCCTGTTTTTCAGCCAGAAACATCGCCTCCGGATTGGCCATGAAATCAGTTTTCTCCAAATGCAGTACCTCCTGGATCGACTGAGCCAGGACCTCGTCGCTCAATTCGCCATGGCGCTCGATCGCGGCAAGCAAGGATCCGCGAAGCAGCAACACCTGGATAAAGTCATTGAAGTGGCCAGCCTGCAACGCAGCATCTTGCCGGTTGTCCGTGAAGCCGAGGAGTTTCTTGGCCTGAGGATCCAGTTCTCCAGCCTCTTCCAGCAGGTAACGCATCGCCCCCAATGTCAGCACCGTCGTAGCGGAGCTTCGCCCCTCATAACTCAAGCTGGAGAGTTTTGACATGTCACTCTTAAGAGACGCGTCATGATAGATCCCACATTTCAGGCAAAAACGGAATGAGCCGGGAATGAATAGGGCGGGCATTCCTGCGTTGACCACATCCCCGTTCGGGCTGACCTGCAGGGGTATGGGACGGTATTTCCGGTAATTGTTTTTTAGTGCAGGAGGGGTCCGGGCATAATCAACCCACTCTTCGGGGAAACGTTCGGCATCCTCAACGTCAAAAATCTGTTCATTATCTGGCATCAGGAGGCCGAAGACGACCACATCATCGCCGTCGTTTGGTTCACGATTCCTATCGCCGAGGTCTCGAGGCTCGAACATTGCCGGTGAATTTTTCGGACCGCTTGCCCATACCGGGAAATACTCCTGGCCACATTCCCGGCAAAAGACGGCATTGAAGAGACACTTGTCAGTATGGCCTGGCTGAAACTGTTGGCCATGCACGTCGAGGTAACGCTGATTACGGGGCTCGAGAGTCGCAAACAGGTCGCCGGCGCCTGAAATGAACTGGTGTAGCCGGAATGCAAAGAGGCGGCTACGGTCATCATACTCATTGCGTTTTGTTTGGTACGCCAGCAACAAGAAGTCCTTCAGTCTTGTCAGGCAGAGCTCATGCCCTATTCCAGTTTCATCTGCGAGTTCTATAGCGGCAGCTGTTAATGTCCTCGGTCGGGCACGGACCCATTTTCCAGCCTCCTGGGTCAATCCGAGATGCAATTCGACCCAGACGGCCAGCGGATGGGAGCGGAGCGATGCAAAATCCGATTGAGAGGGCAGTTCGGCAGAAACAGCAGACAAAAGAACTTCAGGATCTTTCAAAGGACTGTCTTCAGTCAAGCGCTGGAGTGTCTCCGTGATAATGTTATCAGGAAGGACTTCGGAGCCGAAAAGCTTGCTGGCCACCTTGGCCACTTCAGTATTTCGCTCTTCTGGCGTTCCCTCGGTCGCCATGGTTGCCGATGTTCCGATACAGATCATTTCGGGATTGAGGGCGGCTCGGACCCTTCGCGCCAGCATGGCCACATCAGCCCCCTGACGCCCGCGGTATGTATGCAACTCATCCAATACCAGGAACCTCAACCCCCTTGCAGCCCTGACAATCGCTTTGTCTACCTCGTCCTGTCGAGTCATCATGAGTTCCAGCATCATGAAGTTCGTGAGGATGATATCTGGTGGACGCCTTGCAATGGCATCGCGCTCTTCGCTGCTTTCCTGGCCAGTATATCTCGCAAACGTTACTGGTCCATCTCCCCCCTCATAACCCAATTTCAGAAAACGATGTAATTCTTCTCTCTGGCTGTTAGCAAGAGCATTCATCGGATAAATAACTATCGCCCTGACCCGTGGGGCAGTATCCCCGGAGTCCTTCTGACGAAGCGCATGATCGACGATCGGGATGAAATAGCTGAGCGACTTTCCTGAACCGGTCCCTGTCGTCAGCACATAGTTCTGCTTGCGTTGTGCGGCCCTGATAGCTTCTTCCTGGTGCTTGTGCAATCGGAGGGTGACCCCGATTCCACTCTCGCTTTTGCCGGCCCTGAAAATCCGGGCACATTCGCGATGGAGAACCCCGCTACTGACTAAATCCTCTACGCTACCTCCGGGGACAAAGCTCGGGTTCAACTGGACGAGTGGAGCAGGCCAAAAGACGCCTTGGTCGTAGCAGGAATTCAGGTATGTCTGAATGTCCTCTGCATCCGGTTTGGTGAAGCTCCGGCTGAACTGTTCATACTCGCTTATTAAGCGATTTCTAAACTCGAAGACGTCCATTTGATCGGTTTTAGTTTACATACATTCCAATAAGCATAAGTCTTACAAAACAAACATTCTCAATAACTTATACTTCTTAAGTCTTGATTTTCTGATAATACTGGCATTCACGTTCTTGACCATCGTTCCATGCTGTTTTGTGCCACGTTTTTGCCAACTGAAGATTTTTTTACTTCCTGACCTTTATGATACATCCAACCCAGATTGAATGGACCATCTTGAGTTGCTATCTTTCTCAGTTCATGCTGCTGTTTCGTAGATCTGTCAAGGTCGTCGGTCCCAAGGTTCCGTGGTAACCTGACGGGGCTGCCGCGCAGTTCTTGAAAAACTCGACGAGGCCCTTCGGAACGCCACATCCTCGGAGGAACTCATCAGAGAGGTGGCCTTCGGACCAAAGGATTGTCTCGACCCCGATTGAAGAGGGCTTGGCGTGCTTGACAGTGTTAAGCCCAACGGCTTTACTGAAGTCGGTGAAGTTCAGCATGGTTAGCCCAAAAGATACATCGCTGAAATCAGTACCAGCCAAGTCTGTAAAACCGAAGATAGCTGTCTGAAGGTCGGCTCCCCTTAGGTTAGCGCTGGCCAGGTTGGTGCCCCTAAAGTCGGCGGCCACCAGACTTGCGCTGCGGAGGTCGGCGTTCGACAGGTCGGTCATGCTGAGGTCGGCGAGAGTCAAATCAGCGTGCGTGAAGACCGCCCCTGCAAGGTTTGCCCCGCTTAGCCGAACTTCAACGAGCGACATGCCGCTGAAATCCGCGCCTTTGAGGTCCGGGGTAATGTTGGAGTGCTTTGCGAACCAATCGTTCCAAGCCTCCGGGCCTTGTTTGATAATTTCTAGGTGTTTCGGGTCTGCCATTGGGAAAATGATCAATCTTGACGTTGAAATAAACTGCGTTGAAAACTGCTCATCCCTCCTCGCTCATGGGTCAACCCATCGATACGATGATAGCCCATCCATTCACCTGTAGTTTCGCCGACAAAGAGTAATTGAGGAAGGGCATTGCATTTGATGGCTATGTCTTCCATAAAGCCACCTTGTCCGAATCGATCATAATTTCCACCAAAACCATGATCCTGCAAGAGAATTGCGAATGGTGGCGGAGTACCGTCTCTTTGGCAGAACAGCGCGTCATAAGTGGCGATACCGTCGGCTCCAAGAAAAAGAACTGCAAGCCGCCATGGGCCATGACTGTCGTCAAGCGAATCATCCCGTTCGAGAACTGACAAAAAACCAAAAGGCTTAATCGAACCGGTCATAAAGGGATCTCTGATCGGCCGAGAAAAATGCGGAAGCCAGCCCGAAGGAGTTAGATCTTCCATGCTCAACTGGATGACCGCTACCATGTCATATCCACGAAAGCTATAGACAGGATGGGCCAATTCCTCTTTTACCCTCTTCAGAGAAAACCCATAATCGACATAAATAAAACAGTGGGCGCTATGTGATGAACCAAACAGTTTGACTGCATGGCCATCAAACCAGGATCCGGGGTAGTAAACAATACGTGATAAAAAAAATGCATCACGATCGAATCGATCTCCCGGTCTAAAGCGCTCTAGCCACGAAGGCATCCGTTCCGGCATGCGCCGGAGATATTCGTTGGGAGTCATCGCTATTGCTCCTTATGCATTGTGCTTATTTTCTAATCTTTATTCGATTTCAAGTACACTGACCATGCCGAAGCTGAGCCAGTTGACGACGAACCCCCGGACCGGCTTCGACCCAGCCACAGTCGCCAGCGCGTCGGCGTAGCATTTGAGCTGCGGGTAGTAGATCCGGAAACGTTCTTCGAGGATTTCAGGCGTTGTCACCTGGTCGGACTTGTGGTCGACGATCCAGATACCGTCGGCGGTTTCGACGAGCATGTCAGCGAAACCGGTGACGACCGAACCGTTGCCGTCGAGGGTGAGCAGGGGCACCTCCGCATTCACGGAGAGGGGCTTCAGGGTTTCGGCAATCCAGCGATCGAAGGCCGTTACGGCCCCTGCTATGGCGTCGGCCTGTTCCGTGGTGAGCGCGCGGCCAACCGCATCAGAGAGCAGCACCTTCCGTTCGGGATGTTGCGAGAGCACCTCGAAGGCGCGGTGCAGGATCTTTCCTTTCTCCTGGGGATCGGTGATCCCGGGGAAATCTATGACGAGCGGCCTGCCGTACACCTCTTCCCTGCGCCCTCCCGGAATAGCACATTCACTGTTGTGCAGCGAGGAGGGTGTGTACAATTCCGGCGTGGGCGAATCGGGCAACGGGGCGGGTGTGATTGCCCGGCGGCCGATAGTCGGGAGTTGATGGTCCGGTTCAACAGCATCAAGAGGATCGGGCACCATTTCGCCAAGGTTGTCGTGTCGACAGGGATAGATGCCACCGGCAATCTGCATGCCTTCGGGGGTCATGGCCGCCCCGGTACGGGCCACAAACCTCTTGAAGTAGGTCATCTTGTCCTCGTCCTTCTGAGGAGCGGAGGGCCATTCGAGGATTACCTTTTCGCGGGCCCTGGTCATGGCGACGTAGAGCAGGCGGTCCATGGTGCTGCCGAGTTCGTCCCAGAGTCCGGCCTGGAACTGCTGATGCTGTTCAGGAGCGTCGAATTCCGGATAGATGCCGATGCGGGCATGGTCGAGGATGCTGCTAAGCTCGATGCCCTCGAATCCGGGGTACTCGACGGTTTCGGCAGGAAGGCGCGGGAACTCTTTTTGGTCGAGGCCGCAGACGCAGACGACAGGCCACTCCCTGCCTTTGGAGCGGTGCCAGGTCATGAGCTGGACGGCGTCGTCGTCGCCCACTGATGGTTCGGGCTGCAGGTCGCCGTCACGGTCGCGAGCGACCTTGCCCTTGAGCCACGACTGGAAGGTCTTGACGCCAGTACCGTGGTATCCGCCCGAGGCCATGGCGTCCCGGTTGGCCGACATGAAGCCGAGGCACTCTTCGCTGAGGCGTAGAAGGTTGGCCCGTGCCTCCCGGGCGTTCGGCCAGGCCGAAGTGACGCCGTAGAGGTCGAGGCGGTCGATGACCTCGTCAAGCAGGTCACCGACGGTGCGGTCGGGGCTTCCAGAGGCGGCTTCGTCGAGGATGGTGAAGGGGAACCCGTCGAAGGGGCGCCTTGCCAGTACAGCCGAGAGCGCCGGAGCGAGGTTGCTGTGCCCGAGTTCGGTGGCGGAGAGGTAGAGCGCCGCGTGGAGGTCGCCCGGGTCGGCGATGTATGAGAGGCAGTGCCAGACGAGCTGGACGATCCTGGAGTCGAGCCAGCCCTCCTCCTGGAGGCGGCAGCGGACGCCTGCCCTTCGAAGCTCTTCGGCGTAAGTCTTCAGGCGGTCGTTCTTGAAGCAAAGGACGGCGATGTCGCCACCACGGAGCGGACGGTGCGCCTTCAGGTGTTTGTCGTACACCTCGACCGACGGGTCGGCATTGAGGAGTTCAGAGATACGCAGGACCGTCTGGGCCGCCCATTGGCGGGGTTTGAGGTTCCTGGCGGACTCGATGACTTCGAGGGGGTGCTCCACCCTGCTTTCGTATGGGGCCTTCGGGGCAAGCTCGGTGTAGTTCTCTCCGAAAAGCCCCTTGCCGACAAGGTTGATCCACTCCATGAGTTGGGCCGAGGATCGGAAGTTGCCGGATTGCGTTGTCGTGTCAGCGGGGTTGTCGCCGCACAGGCGTTCGAAAAGCCGCGAGTCGGCATCTTGAAATCCCATGATGGCCTGCTTCAGATCGCCGACGACGACGGTGGGCAGATTGCCCCGGGTCAGGGACCAGAGCAGGGAGAACTGGAGCGGGTTGGTATCCTGGAACTCGTCGACGACGAGGCAGCCGAGCCGCTGGCTGAGAGCTGCTGAAACCGGGCTTTCAGGGTCGACCAGCATTCGGTAGGCTTCGGAGACCATGTCGGTGTAGTCCACCAGGCCGCGCTGCTTCTTCTCCAGCGAATAGGCGCCGAGAAGGTCGACAGTGGCTTCGAGGAGGCCGACGGCGTGGGCCACGGCGTCCACGAGGGGGCCGGGGTGCTCCGGGAGGCTGTTGGCCATTGAGATGACGGTGGTGACGGCGTCGGCATAGCCTTCCGGGAGGGGGTTTTGCCGGGTGGACTGTTGGCGAAGTTTGCGCAGGTACTGCCAGAGCTTCCAGTCGTGCTCAAGCCATTCCCCCCCGCCGGCCCGGGCAATGGCGATCTGGCGGAAATCGGATGTCAGTTTCTTGTGAATGGTGACACCGTACTTGGCTCCATGGACCTTGGTGAGGTCACCTGGAAAGGCTTCCATGAGCGTAGCGACGGACTGGTAGAGCGCCTGACGGAGGGGCTCTTGCTCACCGTGCGTTTCGCCGTAGATGGTGCGGATGCCGGTTTCTGCATACCCGGTGAGCGTATCGCAACCGGTGTCGCTCCCCATGGCGCGAAGCTTGCCGGCCAGGGCGAGCACCCGCTTCCGGAAACGGTCTTCGGTCGACACCGTCCGGTCATGGTTCGCCTTGTAGCCGTGCCTGTCGAGGCCCTGCACGAGCGTGTTCGCCCTGTCGGAGGTGGCCAGCGCCCTGCCGAGGAGCAGGCGCACTTCGTCGTCGTTGAGCAACCGAGGCGAAGGCGAGATGCCGGCGTCGAAGGCGAACTCGCCGATCAGGCGCAGTCCGAAGCTATGGATGGTGGAGATGTAGGCGTTGTCGAGCCGCAACGCCTCTTCAAGCATGCCGGCGCTGACGAGCGCTTCGCGGATTCGCGTCTGCAGTTCGGCGGCCGCGGTTTCGGTGAAGGTCACCGCGACGATCCGGTCCGGGGCGACGTGCCCGGTACGGACCCATTCGGCGAGCGTCTCCTGGATGCAGTGGGTCTTGCCCGTGCCGGCGGCGGCAGAGACGATGTTGAGCGCCTTGAATTCCAGCTTCGCCTCATGCATCGGCCACCTCCGTCTCCTGCCCCTCTCCGGCTTGCCCGGCGGGTTTCATGAACAGCTTGACGAGCGGCTTGTCGAGCGCGAAGGTGGAGAGCCCTCTCTCCTCGTAGCAGACTTTGGCGTCAGCGTCGGAGTTCAGGTGCAGGATGCCCGCTTCGAGATTCTTGAGGCGCTCCTCGACTTCCCTTATCGCATTGCATGAAACGTCCGTTTCAAGCTCGACGAGGCTGGCAATGTCGGGGAACCATCCCTTGGTCGCCGAGAGCGCCATCTGGTCGTTCATGAGGTAGTAGAGCGTGCCGATCCGGTCGGAGTTCCTGAACCGATTGACGAGTGCCACGGCCGATTCGTCCACCTTACTGCCCTGCCGGACCCCGCCGCTCGTGATCATGGTGCGGTAGAGTTCCGCCTGCAGGTCGTAGCCGGCATTCATCCTCTTCTCCCGGGTGCCGCTCGAAGACTTCTTGTAGTCTACCACGACAAGCCGTTCGCCGTCGAGTTCGAGCAACAGATCGGCCTTCCCGTTGATCGGGCGGCCTTCGAGCGTCCCCTCGAGGGGGATCTCGGTGGCGGCCACCCTGGCTCCGATTGCCTGAAGCATCGCCTTCCAGCGCTTGGCAGACTTGACGATCTCCTGGCGGAGGTGCCCGACCTCCACCATCCACTCCCCGCGCTTCAGGAACAGGAACGCATCGTCGATGGCTTTGTCGAGCAGTTCCGCGACCATCGCCTCAAGGTGTGCGTCGTCGGGCAGGGGCCCGCCGGGGGCAAAGAGGTGTTCGAAGACCGCGTGGGCCAGCGTACCCTTGGCCTTGACATCGAAGGCTTCTGGGTCCCACTCACGGGGTTCGAGCTCGAGTCGCTCGAGCAGCCAGCCGAGCGGCGAGACCAGGAGCGTATCGAGCCTGCTCGGCGTCTCCGAAGCCGGAGCGCCATCCGCCCCCGCGACAATCTTGAGCAGGTCTTCGTCGAACCGGAGGTCTTCCGTCGAAAGCGCTATGGATGAGGCTACGGCGTTCCCGGCACGGGGGACGCCCCGGGCGCTCCTGAGGTGCGTCGCTTTTTCCAGGTCGAGCATGAGCCCTTCGGCCTTCTGCCCTCCTTTGAAGAGCGCAGCAGCGAAGATAAGGCTCGCCGAGGGTTCGAGGGGCTTGCCGAGGGCGTCGCGGCGGGGCACCAGGAAGGTAGCCTGCCCTGAGGCGGAGGCGAGCTGGCGCCTGAAGAGGTCGCGATGGCGGGAGTTCCTGTCGACGGAGGTCTCGAGGTCGAGCCCGCCCTTTTGGCGCAGCTCTTCAAGGTCCGTGTCGGTAAAGATCCCGTTGCCGGACTCAGTGGCAGGGTAGTGCCCCGAGGAGCAGCCGAGCACGATGAGGTGGCGCACCCTCCTCCACGGCTCCCTCCCCTCTTCGAAGACCGCTACCCCCTCAAGGAAGTTTTCGGCGAAAGGCTGGGCAGCCAGGCGTTCGGGCGTGGCCATGGACCTGAGCGCAACCCAGTCGACAGGGCCGCTGCCTTCAAGGGAAGATCTGAGAAGTCCGCAGAGCGATTCGGCACGCTCCCGATGTGCCGCCAGGGTTTCGGAGCGGTCCATCAAGACCGCAAATTCAGCGAGCCGGGCGTCCAGTTCCTTCGCGCTGCCGACAGGTAAGGTGACGAGGTCAAGCATGCGCCGGCCTTTGTCGCCAGCGCTTTCGGGGGCATGCAGGCGGAAGCGCCCCTTGACCACATACTGGGCGACCTTGTTTCCTTCCTCAAGGCCCCATGGCATGAGGGGCGAGGCGAGGAGGGCGGCCAGCGCCATGACGGGGGCGGGCTTGTCGAGGCAGAGGAGCAGGTTGAGGACGGCTTCCCTGCCGAGGTCGCGTGCGGCGGTTTCGACGGTGAGGCCGGACAGAGGTATGCCTGCCATGGCGAAGACGGACCGGACGGCCCTGCCGTAACGCCGGTCGTCCGGCAGGAGCAGGCCGAAGTCGGCGTAGGTCGCAGCACTGCCGCTCCCGAGAGCCGACTGCACCATGCCCGCCGCGACCTCGACCTCTTGCAGGTGGTCGCGGACAGCGAGCCACTGGAGCGACGACTCGTCAAGTTCCTGCGCCGGGGGAAGGCTGAAGAGCTTCTCCTGCATGAAGCGAAGGGATGTGCCTGGTTGGCCCGAAGGCTCGAAGACCGCCGATTCGAGGAGCGGGAAGAGTGACGCATCAGGGACATGGCCGGACTCCGCGGCCTTTGCGTTCAGGTGGTCGACGAGGGCCTGCTGCCATGGGTTGAGCCTCGGCCAACCCTCGACGAGGTAGACGCACATCGTCCGCATGACGCGCTCGGAACCTGCCTGCAGGATATCGCGGACCTTAAGAAGGTTGGGAGGCAGGACGAAGCCCATACTGTCATGTAGCCGTGAGAGATCTTCGACATGGCGCTGCAGGCGTGGTTGCAGCCCGAGGCCGCGCAACTGCCGCATGGAACCTTCTGGGCCGAACGACTCGAGAAGCATGGCGAGGCGCCCGCCGACGATGGAAACGATAGCTTCTCGCTCGGAAGTATTCACACTATTGTATGAACGGCTCCAGAAAGCGTCGTCGAGCGTCGCGACGGCTTCGGCTAGCCTTGCGGGCCACTCTTCGGCCGGCGGCGGGAGGATATGGCTGTTCGTGGCATGCATGAGTAGTTCTGGCCACGAGCCAACCACGACTTCCATGCGACCGCCAGAAGACGCGACAAGGCGGCGGACCAACAGCGCAGCTGAAGTATCAGGGGCAAGGAGGAAATGGATCATACGCTTTATGACACGTTGCCGTCATGACAAAACCATGCAACTACAAGGATAACCCTCGCCATAGGACAAAAGCCGTCCCATACCATAAAAACGTACAAATCCAGAAAAATCGTGAATCCTAGATCAGCATCAAGCATCTATGTCAATATGATGAAAAAAATACCGAATTACTTATCGAGTGCGTCAAAAAGAGGATTTTGCATACACCAACATCATATTTTACAGGTATTGGACAGCCTTTGTCCTATACAATGTCTTATCATTATCACAGACAGAAGTACACATCGTCATGGGCGGAGACGGAGGGTCGGCCCATGATAAAAAAAGGCACGGAAAACCACCCGTCCGTACCGGAACCGGGGAAAGTTTGAACAACGAAACCAAAGGAGTCCACCATGAACCTCACCGAAGTGATCAAGGGATTTATCGCAGATAACGAATGGGGCGACGAAGTCGATATAAACGAAGAGACCGGGGAAAGCCAGCTCTCGACGAGCGTCGGCATCATCAACCAGTCGTTCCGACTGTATGTCGAAGGGGATGAAAAAGCCGGCAAGCTCTCGCTTTACCTCTACGCTCCGTTCCATGTCGTCGAGGGCAAGTTCGTCGACGCATGCATGCTCTTCAACTACCTGAACGACAGCTACAACTACAGCGGGCGCATCGGCGTCTCAGAAGAGGGGGTGATCCGCTACAAGGAGATCATCAATATCGAGGACATCGAACTGGTGCCCGACCTGATCCACAACATGTTCGCCAGCAGCATACGGATGTTCGAGGAGCACAATGAGGCCATAGCATCGGTCGCGCTCACGAAAAAAACCTATGAGGCGGTCCGCGAAGACTACGTGAAGAAGGATGAGGCTCGGAAGGCCAAAAAAGCCGCCGCCGAAAGCGACAGTGAAGAAAGCCCGGCGACCGAATAGGATTGCAAGCCCACGATAAGAAAAAGCATACATGGAGGAACAAGAGATGCCACTCGCCAACATCATTGAAGAGTTCGTCGCCGATGTAGAATGGGGTGATCCCGTCGAATGCGACGAGGAAACCGGTGAAAGCCAACTTTCGACCAAAATCGAGATCATGAACCAGTCGTTCATGCTCTATATCGAAGGCGACGAGAAACGGGAACGGTTCACCTTGAACCTGTTCGCCCCGTTTCAGGTCATCGAAGGCAAGTCCATCGATGCCCAGATGCTTTTCAACTTCATCAACGACTCTTACTATTTCAGCGGACGTCTCTCCCTGACCGATGAGGGAGGAATCCGCTACAAACAGGTCATCGATACCGACAACCTTGAACCGGCTGCAGCAATGATCCATAACATGCTTGCCAGCGCAACAGCACTGTTCAAATATCATATAGATGCCATTGCTGCCGTGGCGATGACCAGTAAGACATACGAGGCAGTCAGGAAGGACTATGACAAGAAAGCCGCCCTCAAAGCAGCCCGCAACCAATCGGAGTGAACAATGGTAGTATGGAACAATGCGTGGAATACCATAAAGGATGCGTTCGGCGCCTCCAGTAAAAAGGAGGGCCTGAAAGAACAATGCAATGGGATTCCCCCGCTCAGCAGGGTCCTGGAGGAGTTCTGCGCGACACAGGGTTGGGATAGCAAGGTGGAATCCGTCGACAACGGCAGAATCAGCCGCATCTCCAATGTGATCGACATCGGGAACCAGAATTTCCGGATGTACCTCGACGCGCACGAGGAAAGTCGGATCCTGGCCCTCTTCATCTATGCGCCCTATAGCGTTATCGATGGCAAGTTCGTGGACGCGTGCATGCTTTTCAATTTCATCAATGGGCGCTATCAGTACCATGGGCGCCTCTCTGTCGACGAGGATGACGGGGAGATCCGATACAAGGATTACATCGACTTTGACGGCGTAGAACCTTCGATTGCCATGGTGAGGAACATGGCCGATTGCGGCGTCACCCTGTTCGAAAAAGAGCAGGAGGCCCTCGCCGCCGTCGCCCTGACCAAGAAGACCTACGAATCTCTCAGGGAGGAGTACTTCAAAAAAGAGGCCGCAAATAAAGAATCTGAAACAAAAGATTAACACAGACGTCCCATGGACCAGATCGACACAGCAATCATCAGTCGCGCGCAGGGCTGCCTCCTCGGCCAACTGGCCGGTGATGCCCTCGGCAGCCAGGTTGAATTCTGCTCTCCTGAAAAGATCATGGAACTATATCCGGGTGGCCTGCACCTTGCCGATGGGGGCATATGGAATACCATCGCCGGACAGCCGACGGACGACTCCGAGATGGCCCTTGTCCTGGCCAGATCGATCGTGCGGCAAGGGGGCTACCATCCCGACCGGGCACTGGAGGCCTACCGCTGGTGGCGGGACTCTATGCCATTCGACATCGGCCGCACCATCCATGGCGCGCTGATGGGAAGGCACGACAGCCGGAGCCAAGCGAACGGCGCCATGATGCGCATCAGCCCGCTCGGAATTTTCGGATCGCGCTTCAGCCTCGGTGAAACCGCGCAATGGGCCATGGCCGATGCTGCGCTCACCCACATCAACCCTGTCTGCCGACAGGCCAATGCGCTCTATGCGATGGCGATAGCCGAAGCGGTGAGAAGCGGTCCTGAGCCGGAAGCTCTCTACACCTCCCTGCTCGGCTGGATGGAGGAAATGGAGGTCGACCTGATGTTGGCGGAAACGATCAAACGAGCTGCCGGCTCTCCGCCGGCAGATTACCTTACCAATGCCGGTTGGGTACTGGTCGCATTCCAGAACGCGCTGTACCAATTGCTCCACGCAAATGATCCCGGGGAAGCAATCCTTGAAACGGCCATGCAGGGCGGGGATGCGGACACCACGGCCGCCATCTGCGGTGCGCTGCTCGGTGCGGTGTACGGCATCGAAACCATTCCCGAGGTTTGGAGGTCGACCATCCTCGGCTGTAGGCCTGAACGCGGCAACCCAAGGGTGCAACGCCCGCGACCAAAGGAACTCTGGCCGATCGACGCGCTGGAACTTGCCGAACAACTTGTGGGAAAAGGGACTGAAGCATGACCGCCAGTTCTCCTGACCGTAAGGAACAATCTTGCTAATAAAAAGTGAATATCGGATGCTTAGGATCACAGTTGCAGGCATAAGCGATATCGGCAATTGCCGGAGTCGCAATGAAGACGCCTACGACATCAATGAAGCCCTCGGGCTTTTCGTCGTCGCTGACGGCATCGGCGGCCGCCCGGGCGGAGACATGGCATCAGCCACCATCGCGGAAGCAATGCCCTCCTTGATGAGGAAGCGGCTTAAGGAGCTTACCGACGATCATCTCGGCCCCCAACTTGCCAACGCCCTTCGACTGGCCATCAGGGACCTCGATCGCTTGGTCTGCGACCGAAGCGGGGCGCTTCCCGAATGGGAGGGTATGGGTTCGACCATCGTCGCCTGCCTCATCAGGGACGACAAGGCCATCATCGCCCACAAGGGCGACAGCCGGGCCTACCTGCTCAGCGGAAAACACCTTGAAAGGCTTACGACGGACCACAACGTGGCGAATGACCTGTTACGGAGGGGGGCCATCTCGGAAGAAGAGGCCGAACTCCTGCCCAGCGGGAGTCACATAACACGTTTCGTCGGGATGGGACAGGAGATCGATGCTGAAATCAGCACGGTAAGCCTTGAAGATGGGGATAAGCTGCTGCTCTGCACAGACGGGCTGACAGGCGAATTGACCGAACAGGAGATCATAAAAGTGCTGGCCCCAAAAAGCTCTCCCCTTTCGACTTGCCAGGAGCTCATTGCATACGCGAAGGCGGCTGGCGGAAAAGATAACATAACCGCCATCACGTTTTGCGTGACCGGATGAAAATCCGTACCTGACGACCGGCGCTCTTAAAACAGGGAGAGTGACTCCACCTTTACCGCCCGGACATCCTCATAGAGCTGCTCGGCCATGAGCAGTTCCTGCTTGATCATCACCCTGAGTTCCAAAGGCTCCAACGCCTCTGCTTCACTGCCATAACGCATGACCCATCGCTTGACCGCCTCAAGGGCGCCGACCTTCAGTTTAAGGGTCAGCGAACCATCCATGTTCTCCTCAATCTCCTGGGTAGGATGCCAGCGATGTTCCCTGACCCATTGTGCCTGATAGGGATTGAAGCGGATGGCCACATCATAGACCCTGTTGTCATGGATCTGGTCAAAGGATTTATCCAGATAGTTCTCGATGGAGAACGACTCAGGAATAGCGAAGTGCTGCGAGGTTATCGAAATAGTCCGTATGCGGTTCAAGGCGAAGGTCCTGACATCATTTCGCAATTCACAATGCCCGATCAGATACCAGGTATCCCTGATTTTCGAGTAATGGAAGATGTAAGGATGCAAGGTACGCTCCGTCACCTCCTGATTCCAGGATGCCCGATAGGTAAGGGTGATCTTCAACTTGTTGCGGAGGGCATCTTCAATGAGCGCGAATGTCCTCGGGTCTACCGCCTGATGCGAAGACTGCTCGAAGGAGTAGATCTTGAGGAACTCGTCTGCGGCTGAGCTCTCAGGAAGGTATTGGCGGACTTTGTCGAGCGCACGGCTTACCTCTTCGTAGTAGGGCGAGCCCTGGTATTGTGCAAGGACCTTTTTGGTGGCCATAAGGGCATCAGCCTCGTTCCGCGCCAGCATGGTGGACGGAAGGAACGACCACCCGGGGTGCTCATAGTAATAGCCTTTTTCATCCTTCTTATAGGCGATAGGAGCATGCAGCTGGTCCCGCATGTATTCTATGTCACGCTGTATGCTTTTGGTAGACACCTCGAAATACCGGGCCACTCGAGTGCAGTTCGGATACCGGTTTTCACGGAGCTGCTGATCGATGTATTGCATGCGAACCAGCGGGGGCCGGGACTGCTTCATGATATCTATAATTGATTTTTCAAATCACTTATTCCCTGATGACCACAAGCATAATACGGTAATAATACAGGGAGTCAAAAAGGAGATCGGTCTTGCGAAATACTACGATTTAGTACAAGCCACTCATGTTTAAGATCATCAGCCAAGGCACACTGTTCTTTAATGCTTTGATATGCCAGGCAACCGTGCTCAAACCCATGCTTGCAGGCTTTTCCTAACCACTTCCCTGCGTCGTTCATTCTCAAAAAGCAACCAACCCAGCTCAAACTGTGCGATTTCATCACCATGTTCAGCGGCCAGGATGAATGCCATTGCTTTTTTGGCGGTTTCCGAATCGGGACCGAACGCAGACTCTACGATGGCACCTTTCATAGCGAGCTGCGTCTTGATATCCTCATGAGCAACGACATAGCCCATCTTTGTTTGATAACCATCATGACGTTTGATTAATACCAACGGCCTTCGACGTCGTAATATCTACTGAATCCATTGCTTCCATCGATTTTGAAACGCGATAGGGACGCCCGCATGTTGACAGACACGAATGGTATGACCGGTCCCGCCTGCCATAGGATCGGCCGGATCAACAAAAAACAGTGCTGCTGTTGCCTTGGGAAATGCTGGAGAAAAGCCGATCACTTTCATCGTGTCGCGCAGGAGATAATCAGCCTTTGCCGCAAGCGAGCCTTTTTGCCCAAGCAATTTCATCAAAGAGGCTGACTTGGGTGAGGCAGAGATGGTCTTGTCAATCATTTTCCTGATCTGATCAGCAGAAAGGGCATCCGGATATTCGTATGCGGCCCCGGAAAATCTTGCTTTCAGGCGATGCGTCTTATAGGGGGCGATAACCTGAAGTCGTGCTGGATCAACAGCCACAATCCCTTTTGAAAATGCCTCGTCGGATCCAGTCGCATTGCCTGAACGAAACCGAGCGTTTGGAAACCTCGAAGCAAGGAGTTCCGCCACTAAGCGAGCGGACTCATAGTCATCCACAGGCATTGCGCGGCGGCCTTCGAGCAGAATCACAGGCTGTTCTGTCGTTTCGATCAGCTCGGTCAATGCTTCAAGGGTTAATCCATGATCAGTCATGTCCAGCACTCTCCTCAGATGTTTGCTTTGCCGCCCTCAGCTTTGTGCCGAAGGTATTCGATTGCGTTTGGAAGTTCTCGCCAACCCCAGTCCAACTCATGCTGTAGCACCTCGCGAATCTCGGAGCTTTTCTCTTCAATAGCCCGCGCATTGAGCCATGCCTGTGTGTCAGGTTCATCTCGCCATCCATAAGCGATCGCTTCGATAGCAGCCTTCCGTATTTTGTCATTTTTGTCAACTACCGCACGATGTTTCAGCCAGATCAAGGTCTCGGCATTGCTTTGCCATGCATCGGCAACTTCTTCAACTGCGATCAGCCGGACTCTATCGCTTTCATCGAACTCCGCCTGCTGCATGGCCCAATGCAAAGTCACCGTATCAAATTTACTACGCCAGATCACGTTTTTTAATGTCCAAACGCGAGAGTCGTCCCCACGCTCATTGTCATTATCTCCGCCATGAAATGGATCCGGCACAGTCAATAGGTCGATAGGGTTATTGGGCATTAGGCTATTGAAAGCTTGAACGGCACATTTGCGGATATCTTCATTTTCCGCAACCGTAGCCAGCTCCTTCAGCCAAATGATCGTTTTATCTGTTTCGTCGTTTTGTTCTACTCGCCAGTCAGACGCGACAATATGAATAGCCTGAAGACGAATTTTCAGGCTGGCATCTAGCACTGCACGTCCCTTCAGCCATTCCATGGTCTCCAATTTATTCCGCCAGCTATCGGCGATTTTTTTAAGCGCCAACATCCTGATACCGTCACTCTCGTCGTTCTCAGCCCAATGCTTGAGCAGCAGCAGGTTTTCTGGTTTGTTGATCCGTTCCCTGAGAATTTTATGGATTCGTTTCGAATCGATATGCAGGGGTTCCGCACCTGATTCGAACGTAATTGAGTCTGAGCTGGTCATGGCTATCCAGTGTTATTGGTTTAATGCAGGTCGCAGTGGAAATGTCCTTTACCGAAATTATGACACCGGGTAGGACAAATGCTGTCCGGTGCGACGTGAAGTCGCGTATTTGAACTGTTTTTTTTTCGAACCAGCTGTGCCGTCAGCTGACCCCGCTGGCACATGCAGATTGAGCAATCGGCCTGTGTGAAGCTGCCAGGAAACGTAACCGCAGGAAACTGTAGGCTGAACCGTGAGGGAATGCCGAATCTGCCAGTAGCAGGCGGAGAGGGGCCAGGGGTAGGGTGATATGGCCAACAAACGTGAACCATCGCAACCGTCGTCAATTGTAACAAGCGAAAGCTGACTGATACGCTTGCACCAAAAGGTAAGCGGGACAGGTAAAGGATCTCGGACTTGCCTTTACACGGCCGACAGCTCCCGCCGGCGGATAGATGGGGCCTACATCACTCGCATGTTCAGTACGCGGAACACGGTAAGCCCGTACCATCGCCCGAGTCTCTCTCGGGCAATCGAACCGCAAGGAACGACCACGGTGGTGCGGGTAAAGGAGTGGGGAGAACGCGAATGCTGTCCTGTAACCGGACGGATAGGGGTTGCAACATCACCCCACGTGAAAACGGGCAGACTTCCCCATGGTCTCGCCTTACATGAAACTTGAAGAACCTCTGAAGGCAAGGAATGCAAATGAATGCAGTTTATCCTGTATGTGCACCTTCCGTCCCCGATTGGCAAGGGCTCGACTGGTCCCGGGTCAATCATCAGGTCAAGAGGCTTCAGGCACGGATTGTAAAGGCAACGCAGGAAGGCCGCCTCGGCAAGGTGAAAGCCCTGCAGTGGCTGCTGACCCACTCGTTCAGCGGTAAAGCTCTTGCCGTTAAACGGGTGACGGAAAACCGGGGGAAACACACCCCCGGCATCGACAACAACGTCTGGAAAACATCAAAAGCAAAAGCCAATGCCATAGCGTCGCTGAAGCGACGGGGCTACAAGCCCCTTCCACTCCGGAGAGTCCATATCCCAAAGAGAAATGGCAAAACCCGGCCCCTTGGCATCCCCACCATGAAGGACAGGGCCATGCAGGCACTTTACCTGTTGGCACTGGAACCGGTTGCGGAGACAACCGCGGACGCGAACTCCTACGGGTTCCGGCCGCGGCGGTCAACGGCCGATGCGGCAGAACAATGCTTCATCTGCCTTGCCAAACGCAATCAGGCCCAGTGGGTGCTGGAGGCCGATATCGCAGGATGCTTCGATGCTATCAGCCATGAGTGGTTGGTCGACAACATTCCAGTTGACACCTCGATACTTCGCCAATGGCTCAAGGCAGGATTTGTGTTCAAGAACGAGCTCTTCCCCACAGTAGCCGGTACGCCGCAAGGCGGTATTATCAGCCCGGTTCTGGCAAACATGACGTTGGACGGTCTTGAACAGGCGCTTGCAACCGCTTTCCCGCAAGCAACCCGACAAGGCCTGAAAATGAACATGGTGCGTTATGCTGACGACTTTGTCATCACCGGACACTCGAAAGAGTGGCTTGAAAAGGAGGTGATGCCGGTGCTGGTCGGGTTCCTCGCGGAACGCGGCCTATCACTGTCTCAGGAGAAAACCAGAATAACCCATATTACGGAAGGATTCGATTTCCTCGGATGGAATGTCCGCAAATACGGCGAGAAATTACTCATCAAACCGTCGAAAGCGAACATCAAAAGCCACCTCACAAAGGTACAGGAAATCATCAAGGCAAACAAAACGGCCACGCAGCCTTCCCTTATCCGTATGCTCAACCCTGTTCTGCGGGGATGGGCGAATTATCACCGGCACGTGATCGCTAAGGATACCTTCGCTCGAAACGACAATCGAATCTGGCTCATGCTATGGAGATGGGCAGATCGGCGACACCCCAACAAGCCTTCCTATTGGGTCATGAGGAAATACTTCAAGACTCGGGGCGGGAGAACGGGAACATTCGCTGCCCGGGAGGAAACCGGCGGAAACGATGAGATTCAACTCATCAGAGAAGCCGACACACCAATCCGGCGGCATGTCAAGATCAGGGGAGGTGCTAACCCGCACGATCCAGCGTGGGCTCAGTACTTCGCGGTCCGGAAGAAACAGATGAAGGAATCGATGCCATGGCGTTACCGGGTACCAGATGGTGCCTTAGCCGAGGCTTGAGCCGTGTGCGGTGAAAGTCGCACGCACGGTTCTTAGGGGACGGTGGCGCAGCAATGCGCTGCCGTTACCCGACGTGCGACGTGAAGTCGCGTATTTGAACTGTTTTTTTTTTCGAACCAGCTGTGCCGTCAGCTGACCCCGCTGGCACATGCAGATTGAGCAATCGGCTTGTGTGAAGCTGCCAGGAAACGTAACCGCAGGAAACTGTAGGCTGAACCGTGAGGGAATGCCGAATCTGCCAGTAGCAGGCGGAGAGGGGCCAGGGGTAGGGTGATATGGCCAACAAACGTGAACCATCGCAACCGTCGTCAATTGTAACAAGCGAAAGCCGTATTGTGTTGATCGAACTAATCGGGCACAAGTATCGCAACGGCCGGGAGAATTCCTCATGGAAAATTCCATTTCATCGGAAACCCAATCTGTTTCGACACACTGTACTTTCAGGCGCTTGAAAATCTGTTTAATAGGATCGACGATACGCGCCGTTGACATACTCCTCCGTACGTCCCTTCGAGGTCTGTACAGCCACGACGCCGCCTGACACTTGGACTCCAACTGCATTGGAGCCGTACGACCTTCGATATGCACCTTTTTCATACTCCTCGACCCGCCCGTTGCTGTTTACTCCGGCGACAATCCTCCCGTCGGTACTGGCAGCTACGATGTTCGAGCCATAACTTCGCCGGTAAGCCCCGTTCTCATACTCTTCGATTCTCCCGTTACGCACCCTTACCACGACGGCCATATCTCCCTCCCTTGTGTTGTTTTGTTTATTTCAATCGCCACACGGCAATCCGGCAGTTTATGAGGCGCCGAAACTCCGCCAGGTGAAGAACACGTCGTCGGAATCCATCTTCGCCAGCCCGCTCTGGAATATCGACGAAAACCTTCTCACGGTATGGATCAGCTGCGGCACGATGATGCCGAAACCTGTATATAGGGTGTATCGCCCCCGGCCGTTATCATCGACATATGATGAAAACTGGACCATGACGTACTCGCTGTTCAGTTCATCGATGAACCCGGAAGGCGGTCGGTGTCGGCGCACTTCTTGAACTCGCAGTAGGTGTGAAGCTCGATCCGTTTCTGGCCGTGTTCGGAATCAGCCATAAGGGAAAACTGACTCCCTCCTTGAGGTAGAGGGTCTCCTCGTTTGGCCGGTCAACCACGATGGCAGCTACTTCCATGGCATATGCCAGGCTTTCAATGCTGATATCTTCGCATTCCATTGTGAGCATGGCTTACTCCTTGTTTCTTTCCTGTTCCTGTTCCTCCTGCAGGGCATGGTTCGATACCCGGTCATTCGTGTCATAAAGTCCTGGTATCGCCCGGGATTCCCGCACGACCCTCTTGCGGAGTCCGGCAGGTTCCAGCACCTCTGCGCCGGTGCCGAACTGCATGATCCAGCAGGCCACGACGTCGTAGGCGTCGACGTTCATGGAGAGGATAATGGACCCGTCGGTGTTGGCGGCGAGCTCTTGGGAGGGATGCCATCGGCGATGCCTGACGTAATCGGCGAAGCGTTCGGAGAACCGGATCCTGACCGTGTGCTTACCGCCACCTTCGATGAACAGGAACATCCGGGTTTGCAGGTAGCCGTCGATATCGAAACCCGCATCCGGCCGGTAGTGCCCGTCCAGCACCTCAAGCTCCTTGATGTTGCGCAGGATGAACAAACGCAGCCCTTTACGGAGTTCGCAGAAGGCAACCAGGTACCAGGTATCCTCGGCAAGGTGCAGGCGATACGGGTGGACGGTCCGTTGGCTTGCGGCGCCGTTCCGCAGCGATTCGTAGCGGAACCTGACCTTTAGCTGGTTCCTGATCGCC
This sequence comes from Chlorobiaceae bacterium, assembly GCA_013334975.1. Taxonomy (GTDB): domain Bacteria; phylum Bacteroidota; class Chlorobiia; order Chlorobiales; family Chlorobiaceae; genus Chlorobaculum. The sequence continues at coordinate 29,789 of JAAXWL010000003.1, read as the reverse complement.
CCTTCGAGCATGCGAAATAGCTCTGTATCCGGCAGCGCCGCCGATGCCTGGGCAAAGGAGTAGACATCGAGGAGGTGACGTTCCTTCTTTGCGGGCGGGAAGTTGCGGAGCACCTTGTCGAGCGCGGCGCAGATGTCGACGTAGTAGGGCGCCCCTTCGTACTGAGACAGGACCGCCCTGGTCGCCAGCAGGGATTCAGCATCAAGCTCGTTGAAGTAACTGCTCGGAAAGAACAACCACTCCTCAGTGTAGTAGAAGCCCCTTGCCTTGTTGTCATAGGCGATGGGAGCCTTGAGCATGAGCGTCATATAGTTGATGTCGCGCTGGATGGTCTTGGACGATGTGTCCAGATCCTTTGCGAGTGTCGAGCAGTTCGGGAACTTCCCTGCTCGCAGCTCCCTGTCGATGGTATGCATCCGTTTCATTGCAAACCTCGTCTGTGGTTTCATGGCTTGGCGTGTGCTGGTTCTGCTGCTGTTGCCTGTTCCTGTCATCGGTAAAATTTAGTACCGATGGTAGGACAACAGCTGTCATGGGTAGGTAAAAAATCGTCGGGGCCTCGATTATTCTGAAAATAAAATCGTAATCCCACCGGAGGTATGACAGGAGTTGTCCTGGATCCTGATGTATAATTGTGCAGTAGGTTTGTTTAGAAAACCCTGAACACCTGAACAACATGCCCACAATCATTCCCTTCAACAACGTACGCGGCCACCTCATTATCCCGCTTCCGGGCTGCGACGCCCTGGTCGACACCGGCTCACCGGTGAGTTTCGGGCGCTGGCCGATCGAACTGGCTGGAAAGAGGTTCAACCTCCCCGAATCGATGATGGGGCTGACGACTGAGGTCATGGCCGAACTGGCCGATATGCGGATCGATGCGGTCGTCGGCTGCGACATCCTGACCAATCTGCACGGATTGAGAATCCGATGGAACGACGGCCTCCTCGAATTCGCCGACGGGTTCCCGCCCGGCGAGGTCAATGACCCGTTAGCCATCCTCGCCGGGACGCCGGTCTTCCCCGTCACAATCAACGGCACAGCGACCAAAGCCATCTTCGACACAGGGGCCCACCTCTCCTACATCGACCCGGCGCTGGTTGCGAAGATGGTTCCTACCGGAGAGAAAGATGACTTCCACCCGCTCAACGGGAGGTTCAAGGCGCCGGTCTACAACGTCAGCACCAGCATCGACGCGCTTGCCAACGAGATCGAATACGGGGTCCTGCCGGGCAAGGTAGGGATGATGACCTCGATGGCCATGGGCATGGCCGGGGCCTAGGCGGTCATCGGCACCTCGATCCTGCGGCATCTCGACGTTGCCGTCTCGTGGCGTGAAGGCATCATCTCATGGACGCGGAGCGATGGACTGGGCAGGAAATTATAACGAATTATCAAAAACACATGCTTTTCGTGGGCGGTATGACCGGCTGTGTCATATCGGATGTCAACATGGGAGGAACTCGGAATACAGCCGAAGAATGGCATATTTCCAGCTCTCACCCTTTCCGGCGCCTTGTGTGCAGCAGAAGTATTGTACCGGCAATCAGGTTCACGCAGTATTGCAGTGGTACCGACTGGCATTGAAAACGAAAGCGTTGCAATCCGATATTTTCTTGAATCTTGCGACGCCCCCCTGAACCTTACCATATATCTCAAGCGACCATATGATTTAGTCGACCTCTCAGCCCAACCCCCTGCAAGGATTGGCCAAAGATAGCACACCCGAACATTTACCTGAGATTGCGGCTTGAGGACCAGCGAACCTGCAATCAAGGCAAAAAGAGCGGCAAGCAACCGGGCCAGGCGCTTACAGCAACGACGGTTTCGGCCATCAAAACCATAATAAAGCAAAACCATGCTCCCAAGAACGAGTCAGTCCCACCCCCTTCAGATCGCCGAAATCCCCCTCTCTCCGGGCATGATCGGATTGACCTTCTGCCCCGGCAAGCAGGGTAACAGCCTCTTCGGTACTCCCTGGGCACGGAATCTGGAGATCGATATCAGCGCGATTCAGGACTGGGGGGCGGCTGTCATTGTCACACTCATGGAACAGTTCGAGCTCGATCTTCTCGGAGTACCACATCTTGGCAACGTAATTCAGGAAGCTGGCATCGAATGGGTGCATTTGCCCATTAGGGATATCTCAGTGCCGGATGAGACCTTTCAAAAAGATTGGCCCAGTCAGGCAAAGGCATTACAGCGCCGATTATCCAATGGGGAACACATTCTCTTTCATTGCCGTGGCGGCCTGGGTCGCACAGGCCTTGTCGCAGGCCTGCTGTTGCTCGACTTGGGATGGGATGCGAACAACGCTATCAACACCGTCCGCGAAGTGCGACCCGGGGCAATAGAAACAACCGAGCAGGAGAACTACGTACGGAACTATTTGCCCTGTTATGGTTGTGACAGCCCTAATTATTCTACGACTACCGAGAAGAAATCTGCTCATGCACGGTAAACGGAATAGACCATCTGCGAAAGGGTCGAAATCTACGACATCAACACTTCCTCTCAAATGGGTGCTCAACCAGAATAAGCACTTCCCTGCAGTATCCGGACCGGCGCTACACATACCGGCTGTCTTCTGGCAAGAAGCATGGGGACGGTTATCTGCGGGGCAAAATAACAACCGCACATAGGGGGCTCCCTCTATTCTGAGGGAAACGATAACACGCGAATCGATCGATACATACCATGTCCAGTAAAGCAGAGGCCCGTGGTTGATTATTAAAGCCGGAGTGAAGCATAAACCAAGGAGGAGGATATGTTCGATATCCCAATGGCAACGGTTACTGAAGATTTCATAAACTGCTGGAACGAGGCCGGCATGCGTCTACAAAATCAGCCGGGAGCCGAGAAACTCCGCTGGCTGAGGGCGCACCCGCATCCGCCCTTCCTGGAGCACCTCTCGTTCATGTTGGGCAACCAGCTCTTTTTCATCCTGATCGTGGATGTCGACCATAGTCTTGAAACACCGGGTACCATTGAGGGATTGCTGTCCATCGCCGATGGTTGTGCGGGACACGCCTGCATCATGCCTATGCGCAAGACACCGGAGAAATGGGTTCCTACGGTAAGGGGCTGGGGCCTCCTTGATGCCGCGACACGGCAACGTATTCATCCCCCCGACCTGATCAGCGACGAGTTCATTATCATGACGGATTGGGAGTTGCATGATTTTGCGATACAGGTCGTTCGGGAGCACATAGAAAAAGACGGGTATCAACTGATGTCCTGGCAAAACAACCCAGAGATCAACCCATCCCTCTGGTTCGTCGGGCCTGATGGCCCCGAGTGGGTCGTCGTCCGCGCGGTTCGTTACCCCGCAAAAAAAGCCATCAAGCCCGACAACCTTCCAGAGATATGGGAATCATGCGAACGTTATCGCCGTGGAAGCGCAGGGAATTTCGCATCTGTCCTGTTTACAAGCCTCGAGGAGTCGTTCGACCCCAGAGCGGAAGAAAACGGCAACATCGCTCCGTTGTATAGGGGCAAAGGGGCCGATTATCAATACGCCGGCCTTGAGCGCCTCGCATTTACCTGAATTGATCGCTGATCAAGGATATTTGCCGCGAGAGCCAGAAAAAACATCACACCCGGGACAGCCTTTGTCCTATTCCCTGTGGTAAACTGCATAGTAGGCCATCTAAACGATAGAAGGAGTCGACCGATGTTTATTCCAATGTGGATCATTATTGCCGTAGTGATCTGCTTCTGTTGCTCAATGTAGGTCTGTCGATGGTCGGCCGCATTCGACGATTCGGCAGTGCACCGCTCTGCAACCTGCGACCGGAAAGGGCGTTTCGGATAGGCTCGTTCGTCTTCCCGTTATGCGCCCGATCTGCGACGCCACCTGTTGTCCTGTCAGTAATCCTGGCATTGCCGCTCGCCATCGACTGGACCGTCCAGAAAGTCGGGATCCTGGAAAGCACAAATGCCCGGCGCTTTGTAACCGGCGTTCTGTTTGGCTTTGCACTGGCCCCGCACAGCATATGACAACGGTGGGAAGGCATGCATAACCGTCTACGATTTCGCAACCGGATAATTCCTTTCATCAACTATGGCTATGCCGATTACATCTGACATTCCTAATAGCGCAGAGGAGATCTTATCCCAGCAGTTCCATGCGCCGTCCCGCAGTGCTGACATCGTGGGAAAACTGCTGCTCCTGATTGTCTCCATCCTTATGTGTATCGGCATCATCATCGTCTACAGCGGCGGAGCGGGATGGGCCATGAAGAAATTCTCCAGTACGGAGTACTTCCTGTGGCGCCATCTCCTCTTTTCCATGCTCGGCATTGCCGTCATCGGCTTCGTCGGCAGGCTCGACTATCATGTATTCCAGAAAACCAGCAAGATCCTCCTGTTGGCCAGCATCGCCCTGCTCATGCTCCTGCTGATGATGAAAGCCGTGCACCTTATTTCGGGAGCAGCGCGATGGCTCGGCTTCGGGCCGTTCAGGTTCCAGGTGTCGGACCTTGCCAAGTATGCGGTGATCTTCCACTTATCCCGGCTCATCACCGAAAAGGGGGAGTATATAACAGACCTCTGGGACTCCTACCTCCCCATGCTCGCGAACCTCCTTGTCGTGGTCTTCCTTGTGGCTTTAGCGCCGAATTTCAGTACAGCTTCCCTTATTGGCATCATCGGGTTTATACTGATGTTTATCGGCGGGGTCAGCATCCGACACATTTTCATGACGGCCCTGCCACTTCTTCCCTTGGCACTTGCTTTTGCTCTTGCCGCGCCCTACAGGGTGGCCCGTCTCATCTCCTTTTTCAGCGGTGATGAAAAAGCGATGAGTTACCAGGTCGTACAGGCTTTGATCGGTCTCGGCAACGGCGGACTGGATGGCCGCGGCATCGGGAACAGCATGCAGCGGGACCTCTTCCTGCCGCTCTCCTACAACGATTTTGTCTTTGTCATCGTCGGCGAGGAGTACGGTTTTTTCGGTGCCGTCGCCGTCACCGCCCTGTTCGCGGGATTCCTGGTCTGCGGCATCATCATCGCCAAGCACGCGCCTGACGGTTTCGGCCGATATGTCGCAGCCGGCATCGCCATCGCAATCACCTTTTTTGCCTTCATCAATATCGCTGTCGCCTGCAGCCTGCTGCCAACCACGGGCGTCGCCCTGCCGTTCATGAGCTATGGCGGCTCCGCGATGATTTTCAACTCCCTGGGCGTCGGCATTCTTCTCAGCATATCGGGTTACCGGAAACGCCAGCTCAGGAAAGCGGAGCAGCTATCCTCCGAAACACAACTTTTGAAGATCACTCCACCCAATGACGTTTAGCGCTCGTCCTCTCGTCGGAATACTCTTGTTCACCAGTTTGCTGGCAGTCTTGATCGTGGCATTTTTTGTTGAACCAGGTCGTCGAGAGGTTACCCGTCACGATATGCGTCATCAACGTGATGAGCCAGGCTTGCGACTCGTGCAACTTTCCGATCTTCACCTTCATGCCTTCGGAGAGCGGGAAAAGTCCCTGGTGAAGCAGGTGAAGGCATTGCGACCTGATCTGGTGGTCTTGACTGGTGACATGATCGATCGTGCTGACGCGCTGCCGTTGCTGCAAGCTTTTGTCGAAGATCTTGGCCCGATTCCTCTGATTGCAGTCCCTGGCAACTGGGAGCATTGGAGTGGCTTGGACTTCCCGGAATTGCGCACGGCCATCGAGAGTCGCCAGGGCAATCAACTTCTTCTCAATAAACAGTCATCGTTCACAAAGGGAAAACGCACCATTCAACTGATAGGTCTTGATGACTTCACTGGCGGGAACCCTGACCCGAGGCTATTGGAGCGAATCGGGTACTTGCACAAGGAAAAGGTAACAACAACCGTCCTGTTGCAACACTCGCCCGGATTTTTCGAACTGCCAGAAGTACGCCGAATCATGGGTTCAAGTCGATTTTCCCTATGCCTGTCTGGACACACCCATGGAGGACAGATCACGATTGGAGGGTGGGCACCATCTACTCCAAGAGGTAGCGGCCACTTCGTGGCAGGTTTTTACGATATACCCGGGTGCAAACTCTACGTTTCCAGAGGTGTAGGAATGTCCATCATCTCTGCACGATTAGGTTCACGACCTGAAATTGCCGTGTTCAATCTCTAATAGGTCAAGCCGCATCAAACGGGTCGCTCAGGGCGAATGAATTCAGGCATCGAACTCTCCCGATCTCTGGACGGGGCGGTTCAGGCTTGCCGGAATAAAGCCCTCATTCGACAAAGCCATGATGATACCTCGCATAAGCACGCTGTTACTGAACCCGATGGCATATTGTCTCGCGCCCTCCTTGATCGGCTGCAACATTTTGCGCTCTACAAGTTTTTTGATCAAATAGGTGCGCTGACCCGAACTTAAGTCAGTTAACGTACCGGTCAGATCACCAGTTTTGGCAATACCCGATTTAGCCGCACGTTGAAGTACCATCGCTTCTTGGCGGGTGATTACCTGCCGCTCTTCAGCAGAGGAAAGAGCCGGAATCAGGATGTTTTCTTGCAGGTAAGAAAAATCAGCCAACCGATCAACTTTTCTTAACTCATCCAGTATCCCCTGAAGAACATATACACACCAGGACTCCATTCCGCCCGCAGTGCCGCTGTCAGCCTGCGCAAGCATGCGATAATACTGGTCACGGTCATTGCAGAAAACCGCTGTGGGATTGAGAACTCGACCACCAGTCTGCACATTGAAACCGTATTTGATGAGCAGAAGATAGGTGAGCAAACGAACCACGCGACCGTTTCCATTTCGGAATGGATGTATCCAGCCGAACCGGTGATGGGCAAGTGCAACCTTGATGAGATCGTACTTTGGCTGATCACCCCGGTTGATGAAATCGACCAGTTCCGCCATGTAGTTTGAAACCAGAAATGCATCCGGGGGCAGATGACTGGCCCCGGCTATACTGACAGGAACCTGCCGATAAGTTCCAGGTGTAGAATCGCCTTCTCGCTTCAAGTTAGCAACGGTAAGAGCGTGCAGTTCCCGGATAAACATCTCCGTCAGAACCGATCCCGGTTGGACATGCTCATCGATGTAACTCATCGCCCGTTCAATGTTCTCCATTTCCCGCAACTGATCGGTTGCATCCGAGGGTTCTCCCTCCAGCCTGCTTTCGACCAGATCTGCCAACGTGGTGTGATTACCTTCGATGCGAGCCGAGCCAAGACTTTCGAGCATGTGAAAGATCTGCTTGAGCTGAAAGAACAGCGGCGCCGGAGTAGTACCCGACAGCCTTAAGCGGCGCAGGTGCTCCAGTTCAGTCAGAATATCGACCAGAGGGGAATCAAAAGCAGGGTTGATCAGGCTCAATTCGTGGTGGACGAATGCAGGCATAGTTATCGACAACTTAAATTAGCCCCGAAAGATATCTCAAAAACCAAATCCCAAACGACGTTCCTATAGCCATTTACAGATTTGCCTGAGTTAGAGTTATCTCAAATCTACTAAAACAGCAAGTCAAAACCGCTTGTTATGCCTCATTTTCCCATGCCGCATATGAACCGCACGGGGAGCGCCTAAGCGGTTTACGGCCGGATTATCGCGAAGCAAATGCCGCCGCGCACCGCGCCTTGAAGGCCTTTTTGAGTATCGGGCGCAGTTCGGCCCAGGGGATGAGGATTTCGATAGGGCCGTAGGCATATGCGGCAATCTCGTATTCATTGTACACGAATGTGATGCCGTCGACGCCCACGGCGAAGTTGCCAGGGTAGGTCAGCTTTTTTTCCGACAACCCGAAAAAATCGCCTTTTGGCTTATCCAGCGGGTCCGTAGCCGAAAGTCCGTTCTGCTTCCTGAACGCTTTGTCGATAAGGCGGTTCAAGCGCGAATCAAACTTCGGCACGAAGATATCGGCCAGTTTCAGTTGTGAGCCGGTGTTGCTGTCGAATACAAACACCTTTATCGGATCAAGGCTATGGGCACCCCCGCAATCGAGATGCGCAGTCATGTGCACCGTCAACAGACCGGGCCTGTTCAGCAGCACTGAACCGTTTACCTCGACCTGGAACGGCCTCTGGATTCCCGATGTGCGCCGCTCTTCCAGATAGCTCTTGATCAGATCATCGGCAGCGGATTTAAACGTACCGGGCCGGACAGGAGGCACATCCTGATAGGTGCTTACGGAATAAACATACTCCCGAAGCGTCCGGTTGATGCGCGTCGCCGCATGCCCTCCGGCAAACACGGGATAGTCGCATCGCCAGAATGTCCTACGGTCATCTCCACGCTGTTTCCGCCACTCGCTTTCGGTGTAGTATGACGGCTTTGCAATGGTGATGCTTCGTTCAAAGCGAAACCTTTCATGGGCAAGGTATTGGGGTTGAGCCTTGGACGGTGCCTGCTTGGCGTCTATCTCCCGAATGCCACAAAATGCGGCAAGCAGAAACGTGAGTGCGACGGTTATGCCCCGAAAGAGCCTGCGCGCGGCTTTTGACTGAGCAGTCATGTACATCAAGCTATCACCCTTTCGAATGCGGGCGTCTCGGGCCTGCTTTTATTGATTTTATCCTTGTATCCCGATGACGAGCTCGGATAAGACGGGCTGTCCTCCAGACCCGGAACGCGAATCTGCCTACGGACGTAGGTGGGCAACGTGCGATCCCGGTCTTTAATCCCTGGAGGCAGTATGGGCGGAAAGCCTGGCGGGGTGATTGGCTGTACCGGCTGAACGGGCTTGGACACCGTCCTGATGCCAGTCACGATCAGCGTTGCCCGGGTCACCCCGATATCCTGCGACTGTTCGATATAGCCATTGATGACAGTGGCCTCGCTGCCGACCTGGCCCAGGAGGTACGTCATCGCCGAAGTCAGGTCCTTCATGCCGACCTTGCCCGTGATATTGACCATCAGGCCCTTTATCCGGCTCGCCTCCTCCTTGCTGATCTGAAGGCTTTTATAGGCATTCGTCACGGCCTTCAAGGCACTTCCCTCGCCTGATGCCGTAGCGATTCCGATGGAGGCCTCGCCGGCATCAGTCAGCAGTTCGGCAAAATCCGCGAAACTGATGTTGATATGGCCACGGCTCGACAGCACATCCGCAATGCTCCTGGCCGTACCACAAACGAGTTCCGTAGTCTGGACGAAGGCTTCGTCGACCGAGGGATTGGCCGACTGCGCCAGCACCTTTTCGTTGTCGATATTGATCAGCGTGTCGATATACTTCCTGAGTTCCGCAATCCCCTCCTCTGCACTCTGGGCTTTCGACTTCCCTTCGCAACTGAACGGAGTCGTGACGATTCCCAATGTCAATATGCCCATGTTCCTGGCCACGAGTGCGATGCCGGGGGCCAAGTTGGTCCCGGTGCCCTTTCCCATCCCCGCGACAAGGATGATCACATTGGCGCCTTGCAGCTGGGTGGCGATGTATTGACGTTCTTCATCGTTGAGTTGCCGCCGGTAAACGGAACCCGACCCCAAGGACCTGTTTTGTTCCCTTTCCAGGGCTGCACCCGCGCCGATCCTCAACTTGATCGACGCCTTCGATTCAAGAAGGACCCGGGGATCTGAATGAATCGCCACATAATCGACCCCCTGCAGATTGTTCTCGACCATGTGGTTGATGACCAGACATCCGAACCGGCCGACACCGACGACCTTTATGCGGAGGCCAGCGGACTGGCCCAGAATCAGTTGCTCATGATCAAGTTCAAAACCCATGATGCTGCATTTGTTACGTGGTGAATCCCCGGGTTGACTATTTACTCTACAAAATACGCGAAAGACTCAAAGATCCTTCCAGCTTCCTTTTGGTGCCATACGTCTGGCGAACACCCTCGACGACAGGGTTTCCATGCAGCAGGCCACACCTTCCGGGCTTTTTTCGAACGCCACAGTGGCGTCCTGGCGGAAACCCATTCGCATGGCGTCATCAATGGCGGCAAGGTCGGCGCTGAGGAAGACGAACTCCCAGTCGGCGGCGGAGCGTTTCTTGATCATTTGCTCGATCTGATTCTTGTCGAACTCTTTGCTCGAGTTCTCCTGCCCGTCGGTGATAACGGCCACGATCACGTGCTCCGGCCGCTCCGCATCATCGAGTCTTCCGATGCTCGCCTCGATGTCGTTAATGCCCCTGCCCAGCGCATCGAGAAGCGGCGTACCGCCTCGGGGCACATAGGTCTCCAGGTTCAGCGCGGGGACCTTTTCGATCGGCCTGAAATGCCAGACCACCTCGTACGGATCCAGCGAGTCGAACTGGACGAGCGTCAGGCTGGCTTCTCCCGGACCGGTTTTCTGCTGCCCAACGAAGGCGTTAAACCCTCCGATGGCGTCCTCGCGGATGGATTCCATTGAACCGCTCCGGTCCAGGATGACCGTGATGTGCGTATAGCCGTCTTTCATCGTCGCCTCCTTTTGTTTATGATTGCATTGTCGTCGCAGAACAGGCCCGGGGCGCGTTACAGAGCGTCCCAAAATTTCTTGAGATAGTCATGGGTGAAATTCACGGGTTTTGGGGACTCCAGTTCCCCTTCCCTGACCAGCCTCGGTTTCCGCCCGATTTCCCTGACACGAAGCCGCTCGACCGTTCCGTTTCCGGGCAGGGGCCCGTCCCCTTTCATCTCCCCCATTTCCTTCACGCTCTTCAGCCCCTTCAGTTTTTCAGCGCCATCGATGGCTTCGGCACCCTCTTCGGCATAGTAGTCGAACCACGGCAGCCCGTACCGCGAATACTCCACTGCGGTCATCGGCGGATATGGCGGACGCTTGCCTGTAATCTCACCCCACACTTCAGAATTGGCGATGTGCACGAAGCAGTGCGAATAGTTCTCCAGATCCCACTCCTCCGGCTCATACGGGTCCTCGTAGACCTCCTGCCGCATCCTGCCGCCAGGGGCGAAGCCCATCGAGTGGGGTCTCAAACAGTAGCAGACGTTGGGTGAATCCTCCGGACCTGAAAGCTCATACCTTCGGCCCATCGGTTCGGGTTTCGGAAAGCGCTTTTCGAACGCACTGCGCTTCATCGGGTAGACCAGTACCTGCATCCCGCCGAACTCGCCGCTACCCGTCACCTGCTCTTCGACCGAATACCCGCTGCCCAGCGGCATGGCGACGAACTGCCGGATCACCCCCTTCTCGACGCAGTACCCGTCGACCCATGGCTGGCGGGGGGCTACCACATAGTCCTGCGGCTCCATGTTGAGCCCCTTGCGCATCCGCTGGCCCGAGGCGGCATTGACCTTTCCCGTGGAGATCTTGATGGCAAACGGGTACTCCGCACGGTCGTCGACCTCTCGCGTATTGAACCCGACCCATAAGGCTTCAGCCTGGTACATCGGCAGCATCACACCTCCGTCCCGCATCCACGGCTTCGGCACGTTCCCGGAAAAATCGTCCACAAGGCGCATCGGGAAATTCCCCAACCCCGGCGGAAGCGGGTAGTCTTTCCCATCGTCCGGGATACGCAGGGTGCGCCTGAAACTTACCCTCAGGGCAGCTTCGGGATGTACCTCCGGGAACCGGAACACCAGTTCGTCCCCCCGCGCATTCAACTCCACCATGGCCGCCTCCTTTATCGTATTTTGTTTGTTGTGTGGACGGTATCCGGGACCGCCCTGCGGGCACTCCGCCCGGGGCCCAAACGTTCTCTCATAGAACCCCTATTGTTCGATATTAGAACATTTCGTATAATTGTGCAAATGGAACAGGAAAAAATCGGACATAGGATCAAGCAGCTCCGCTGCGAGAAAGGGCTCTCCCAGGACGAGCTTGCCAGGCAGGTCGACCTGCCAAGGACCGCCATCACCAAAATCGAGTCCGGGAGCCAGGACGTACGCTTCAAGGAGCTTGAAAAACTCTCAGGGGCGCTGGGCATTTCGATCGGCACTCTGGTGGAGGAGAGACGACCCGTCCGGCAAAGCGCCGATGAGGAGTTCTTCCGTGTCTGCGAGGCGACAGCCCCATCCCTTTCAGCAACTGACTACCGCAAACTCAGAACGGTGCTGCTCATCATTCTCGAACGCTGCGCCGGCAATCCCGAGATGGACATCCAGCGCCTTGCCCACATCGTCAGCCACGCCGACCGTATCTCCATGCAGGCTTATGGGGAGACGGTTTCCGGCCTCCCTCATCCCACGCCATCCATCCAACAGGCTGTCAGCAAGGCCCTTGTCGCGATGGAGTCCGACGGTAAACTCACGGTCATTGAAGGCCAGGGAAAGCAAAAACGTCATCTCGCGGTGGAAAAAGCTGACCTCCGCACCCTCAGCGCCGCTGAGTACGTCGCCATCGAACAGGCCATCTGCCTCGCATCAACAGCAAGCTAAGGCGGGGTATCGGACAAAAACTGTCCCTGGTGCGAATATTTGGAGTGTTTTTTCGCATAGGACGGTTTTTGTACTACTCGATGGCGTATTCTGCATAAAGCAGCAGTTGGCACAAACCCGAAACACGCCTCCACACCATGACGATAACCGTCCCCTTCAATGCCATCCGCGGGCACATCATCGTCCCTATGCCGACTGGCAACGCCCTCGTCGACACCGGTTCCCCGACGAGCTTCGCGCCAGCACCTTTCGATTTCGCAGGAAATAGATATGCGCCCCCGACCGATATGGCCGGGGTGACGACGGACACCCTGAGCGAACTGGCGGACATCAAGATCGAGGCACTCATCGGCTGCGACATCCTGGCCGGGCTGCACGCCATGCGAATCCGGTGGAATGAAGGCATCCTGGAATTCGCCGACGATTTCCCGGACGGGGAAACAGTCGACAAGATGGAAACCCTCGGCGGCATACCGGTGTTCCCCGTCCGACTGGGCGATGTAGCGACCATGGCCATCTTCGACACCGGCGCCCACCTCTCATACATCGACCCGAAACTGGTATCGGCCATGACGCCGATCGGACAGAAGGAGGACTTCCACCCACTCAACGGCAGGTTCACCGCTCCGGTATTCAGCGTAAATACTACTCTCGCCGGCCATGACCACGACCTCGAATACGGAATACTGCCGGGTGCGCTCGAAGTGATGACCGCTATGGCCCGGGCCCTAACCGGCTCCTCCGCCGTCATTGGCACTGCAATCCTGGAGCATTTCGACGTGACGATATCATGGCGACAAGACACCATTTCCTGGTGTCACGCCTAATAAGAATCAAAGTCGTTGCAGTTTCACAAGAACCGATCACAACCTGCCTCACGTACCAATGCCGGAAGCGCTACTTTCGGGTTATGAACAAATGTTCCGCTTCTGAACATTCATGCGCGCTCAACCCCAATTTCCTTGCCATGGGTTTCCAACTGTCTATCACTGAACAAACCTCATTGACGATTATTTTGGCGCGGGCGGCGTTCAACTTGTAATAACCGGCTGTTGCAAGAACAGCGTCCATGTTGGGGGTTCGATCATAGAGATCGATTGACAAGACGTGCTCCTCTTTTCTGAACGAAGGGTTCATATCGAAAGCCGGAGCCAGGCGCCAGCCTGAAGGCGTACGGATAAATCCATGATTTCGTAGATGATCATCGCGATTTGCCGTGCAGACGTTGAAGACGATTCTGGTGAACAGCTCTTCAAGATCACCGTTGATATGATCGACATCCCCATAGGTGGCGATGAATTCAGCCAGTTCCAGATAGCTTGCATCTTCAGTGTCTGTGCGATGCAGCATGGTCATTGCCGATGCAAAGAAGACCCGCCTGTATTCCGTTCGATCAAAACGCTGTACCAAATAGGTCTGATATCCGTTCCCTATTTGAACAATGCGGCTTGGCGGTACCGTGATGTTGCATTTTTGGGCCATATCCTGGAGCAGCTTTTCCCATAAGGCAACATCATGATCATCGTCGGCGGAAGGGAATTTGGCGATCCAGAGAGAGCCGTCATCATCAAGCAGGTTGGCCTTAGGTCTTGCGCCGCCAAGGGATGAGCCGGGCGCCACTAGGACCTTGAGCCATTCCTTGAGCTTTTTCGGATCAGCTTGTTTTTTCCTGGTCAGCTCGATGGCGATTTCCTGTAACTCTGCGATTTTGGATATGGGCGGGGCGGATAACGCCGCATTGGCCAGAAAGATGGTTTCGTCAGGCCGGGTGAACCGCAAAGCCCCCATGCGTGTGGCGTCTTGTACACCTATCAGGAAATCCCAGGGTTCAAGCGTTCGGGGTGTGCGCCCCTCTTCTTTGGCTACTATTGCCTCTCTGCGCTTCATTAAAACCTGGCCCCACCGATCGGGACACGAATCCATGAATACGCCGAAATTGGAATCTTTCGGGAAAAATTCCCCAGCCTGAAGATCGAGTTCAGGATCCATGGGAAATGCGTGTGCCTGTTTCAGCCATGTGTGCTCGTAAGCAAACCGCACGGTTCCACGAACCCCTCTTGAAAGACGCCCGATATGTTGCAGCGGCCCGAAAGCAGGGTCATCCAGCCAGACCCAAAGCTGTTCTTCCTCAGCTCTTTTCATCACTTCCCCCTGTCGGTCGTTTTCTTCGTGGGGCCCTTTTTCTGGACAGGAGCAATTCGTCCTGGAGGCGCCGGCCAAGCGTATCGTCTTTGGCGAGAAACGACAGGTCATCCAAAAGGCTGAGAACCCTCAGTACCTGAACGTAGAGACCAATTGACACCGAGGGATCGCCATGCTCGATCTTGTAGAGCGTGGGACGTGAAATGTCGGCTCTGGCACAGACGGTATCCATGGAAAAACGGCGACGGAGGCGGGCATCCTTTAGACGCTGGCCAAAGTCCGTCAATTCTTTTGCCGATGCCGGATACAATGTTGTTGGTCGATTACTCATAACGATAATATTTATTTACAATTTAAGCTATTTTTGTAAATAAATATTATCGTTATCTCCTATTAGCCGGCATACGCCCACGCCATTGCCACCATCCATCACTCCCCGCTCTTGTTCTTCCTGGCACGCCGCATCACCACGCGCACACCTGATTTCGTGACCATGCAGTTGCAGCGGTGAGATTTACGGATAAAACGTTTGTGTCGAGAAGAAAAAGCCCGGAGGGGATCCGTGATGCAGCGTGAACAGCAATAAATTGTTCGGAATAGTGGAACCGAGTACCATATATTGATGGTTAAACAGAGAGGAAACCAGTAGCAGTTCCATCGTGCAGATTTTCAAGAACAAGTGGTTCCACAAGTTTGCCAAAGATGAAGGCATTCCGGACGGAAAGTTGTGGGATGCTATCATGGATGCCGAGCGTGGCCTGATTGATGCTGATTATGGTGGCGGGGTTATCAAACAGCGAATAGCAAGACCCGGGGAAGGCAAGTCAGGCGGTTACAGGTCCATCATTCTGTTCCGTTCAGGGAAAAATGCGTTCTTCGTTTATGGATTTCCAAAGAACGCGCGAGACAACATCAACAAGGCAGAGGAACGCGAGTTCAATGCTCTTGCCAAAGAAGTTTTTTCACAATCCGAATCCAGCCTTCAGGCATTAATCAAACGAGGGGCCTTTGTGCCAGTAAAGCGCGATGAAAAAAGCGAGAACATACAAGAGTGACGCGCTTGCCGCGATCCACCAGACCGTTTCCGACATGTACGAGGCCAGAGCTGTCAGTAAACAGACCATGCGCGGGTTTGATGAATCCTGCTTGACCCAGGTGCATGAATTCACACCCGAAGAGATCAAGGCCTTACGAAATCGGGAAAAGGTAAGCCAAGTTGTTTTTGCCTACTACCTGAACGTGACGAAGGAATCTATAAGCCAATGGGAACGAGGCAGGAAGAAACCCGCTGGGCCTTCCCTTAAGCTGCTCTCCATTGTCAAGCGTAAAGGATTGGGGGCGATTGCCTGAAAGTTCAGGCCGCCATCGAAAGCAGCAAACCCGGTGAGGCGATTCATCGGCAGAACGGAAAACGGCTTTGACTTCCTCGGCTACCAGATCCACCCCGACCGCAAGCTGCACCCTTCGGCGACGAGCCTACACCGCCTCACGGAACGTGCCCGCCAGCTTTATGAGCAGGGAGCCTCCATCACGAGGCTCCGGCAGTACGTCACCCGATGGCACCGCTGGCTACGGGGCGGTCTGGACGATCTGGTCTCGAAGCAAGGCGGCTTAACCAGATACTGGGTCTATCTCCTGAAACACCTCCACATCACTGGGGCCACGGTACGAACCTGATCCCGGAGCGGTGTATGATCGCTCGAGCATCGCACAGGTTAGTCCGGCGGAAAATATCGCCCAAGCATGGGCGTCACGGAGGTGTGGTCAGACCATCAACACCACACCGCCGACGCCGGCGATGCCATTCTGCCCGCCCCCCACCCGCCACGTTGCCTGCGTCCTCGGCGGCATCATTTACCTCCTCCGCACTGCACTCAAATCCTGCTGCGCAGATGGCTTTAAGCCGATCCTCCGGTGTTTCGATTGCCATGATCTTTTCACGGAACGCTTCGTCCATCGTCATCTTCTCGATGAACGCTTTGGCGTGTTCTACTGACATGGGGGGCCTCCTTGGCTTAGGTGAGTTGAAAGGACGAAATTGGGGTCAGGCCTTGCAAAACTTGCACGTGTCCGTTGGCGATGCTGGAACTGCAAGTTTTGCAAGGCCTGACCCCAGGTTATCCGATTTACGACCGCTCCGGCATCGTATGGTCTACCTGACGAAACTGCCTCCCGATCATGGGCGATACCGGAGGCGTGGGTTACCAGAGCGGGCTTTCTCCATACTAAACGATTCTAACATAAATAAAATAATGCGCCATCGCAGCCTATGATGGGGAACAATCGATCGCATGTAATCCGCAAATTATCAATCCCCGCCCCAAGTACGCTGTCGTCCCTGACCTCCTGGGCCACCTCGTTGATCTCCTCCTCCGTACACTCGAACCCTTCTCCCCGGATGCAGGCGATCCTTCCTGCCGTATCCTCGATGGCCATCACCTTCTCACGGAACGCTTCGTCCGTCTTCATCTTCTCGATGAACGCTTTTGCCTGTTCTACCGACATGGGGGCCTCCTATGGGTTAATTGATTGATTATGCGCTACCGGGTTTATGTCCTGAAGCACCTCGACATCACCGAGACGAAATTGGGGTCAGGCCTTGCAAAACTTGCAAGTGTCCGTTGGCGATGATGGAAATGCAAGTTTTGCAAGGCCTGACCCCTGACCCCAGGTTATCCCGGTACGCGCCTGATGCCGGAACGGTTTACGACCGCTCCGGCATCGTATGGCCTGCCTGACAACACTGCCTCCCGATCAGGGGCGATACCGGAGGTGTGGGAACCCGACTTAACACCTTTTGGGTATACTGTGAATCATGATTGAGTACATGCCACCGCCTGCCGCCGCCACGCCCCCTACCACCTGCGCCTCTTCATTGATCTCCTGTTCGGTGCAGTCATACCCTTCGCTCCGGATGCACGCGATCCTTCCTGCCGCGTCTTCGATGCTCATCACCTTCTCGCGGAACGCTTCGTCCGTCTTCATCCGCTCGATGAACGCTTTTGCCTGCTCTACCGACATGGGGGCCTCCTTTGCTTAGGTGAGTTAAATGACCTTTAGATTCATGCAATACTACTTCAACAATATAGCAATGCACACGGTTGGAAACGAAACCATCGGCTCAGGGTATGGCGGTTCACCGTGAAGGCAGGACCGTGGGTGCTGAACTTTTTATTCAATAAATCCTTTTCAATAGTTATCGTAATCGCTAACTTTGCTAATGAACCACGAAATCGAATATTTCCACCCGAGCATTGAGGCGGACATCGAGAAGTGGCCTGCAAGCATCAAGGCGGATTACCGGCATATCTCGCTACTGTTGATGGAACACGGCCCACAAGTACGGATGCCGCATACCAAAGCGATGGGTGATGGGTTATTTGAGATGAGGCCCCATGGGCGGGATGGAATCGGGAGAGCGTTCTACTGCCACGTTAAAGGCAAAAAAATCATCATCGTTCACGCGATCATCAAGAAAACCCAGAAAACGCCACCCAAAGACATAAGACTTGCCAGAAAACGAATGCAGGAGATGAAATAATGGAAGATTTACAATACCAGCCGGTGCGCTATGATGTTCAGGCGGCAATCCAAAAGGATCTTGAGAACGAGGAATTCCGCAAGGAATTCGAAGCCCTTGAGCCGAAGTACGCATTGATCAGGGAGTTACTGGCAGCGCGCAAGATGTCCGGAATGACTCAGGAAGCGGTTGCCAGCAAGATCGGCACGACGAAGAGCGCAATTTGCAGGCTTGAAGCCGGCAGCAAACACTCTCCGTCAATCACCACGCTCAGGAAATACGCTGAAGCAGTTGGCTGCGACCTTGTCATTAAGCTCGAGCCGAAACGAACGAAAGCGGAAGCCTGAACTCCCGCTCTTCATCAAACCCTCGCCTCACCTGCGAGGGTTTTTTGCTATCACTCACAGCCCGTCTTCTTCTGGACACGCTGCATCACCACACGCACCCCGAGCTTGGTATACGCCACACCGCCCCCGAATTTCATGAAGTGCTTCCCCTCCTCCAGAATCGGCGGGTACTCGTACTTGCCCGCCTTTCGCCCGTTGCGAAAATTGAGCAACTGCTGTGACGTATACCCGCTCTTCTCGATCAACTCTTTCTCTGACAATAGTTCCACCATGGCACTCCTTGGTTGCAGTTCTGTTTTGACGGGACCCACAAGGAATCCCGCGAGACACCTCCTTGTTTTCAAATTACAAACAAATCAGGTCAAACAAAACTACAACAGGCCGCTATCCCGAAAGCTGTACCACTTGTCATGGCCGACAACCACATGATCCAGCAACTCGATCTGCACCAGCGTGGCCGCCTGCTTCAGCAACGACGTCACCTGCTTGTCGGCGTTGCTCGGCTCCGGATCTCCCGACGGGTGGTTGTGACCGATGATGATCCCATGTGCATTGGCCAGAATTGCCCCCTTCAGGATCTCCCTCGGATGAAACAGCGAGGCGGTCAATGTCCCCCGGCTCACCTCATTCAACCCGATCACCGTGTTTTTCGTCGTCAGGAACAGGCACACCAGCACCTCTTGCGCCTCATCGCCAAGCCCTTGCTCCATGAACAGCCGATATGCGTCTTCCGCCTTCGTGAGCCGCTGCTTACTGTACTCCAGGCCGCTTTCCCTGATCAGTTTGATCCGATAGATCGGAGTCATCGTCTTCAACCCGTGAGTCTCCTGAAACAAGTCGATCTGGTTCATGGCTATGCCCCCGTTCCTACCCGTTCCAACGCCGCCGCGTAGAGCCGGACCAGCTCCGCAATCTCATCGACGTCCGCATGGACGTTGTCACCGAACCCGTCGCAGCACTCCGACCAGATGCCGTCAACATCGTCACCAAGGAGCTGAATCGCTGCGTGCAGCTTCCATGCCTTCCCCAAACCCGCTACCCACAGCAACCGCTTCCGATACTCACGCAGGGCCGGCTTCTCCTCGTAAAGCTCCGCCTGCTTCTGCTTGGCCAGGGCGAACGCCTGAGCAGGCGTGACCCCCGGCTTGCATTTCCCGTAGACCTTCCACTTCCCCGCTCCGTTTTAGTTCTTCCTTCCGTACTGCGCTTTTGCTCCCTCGATCACCCCGTCCAGCTCAGCGAGGAGCTTTTCCCGCGACCTGGTCTTCGAGCCGATCAGTTCCCTGACCGTCTTCACCGCACTCCCGCCTCTGAAGCGGAGCCCCTTGCACTCCAGTTGCAGGGCTGACCGCAGAGCCAGGAGCCGGTACATCTCGATCCCCTCCGGCGTGTCAATCACTACGCACTTGTCTGTCATGTTCATCGATCCTCATTTGTTTACTTTATCCAAACAAATAACCATCAAAAAAAAGCACAAGCTCATGCCGGTCTTACCCGGTCAATTTCGGCCAACCGCCTGATGAGAGCCTGCATGGCAAGCAATGAGTCGTTCAAATATTCCGACTCCGGGAAATCATCCGACGCCTCCAGGGCCCCATCGTAGTAACTCTCCGACCCATCGAGCGACACCCTGATGATGTCAAGTTCCTTCTGTGTCAGCGTTATCGTGTAGTCCATCACTTCCTCCGTGTGATCTTGATTGCCCTGAACTGCGCCTCGTAAGACTCGGGAGCCCCCCAAGCCGCATCCTCATACCCCGGTGTCAGGCATGCAGCCCTCTTCCGCAAGGCTTCGAGATAGGCTTTCGCTTCGCTTGACGGCCACCCGTCATGTTCGCATGACTGGTACTCGTAACAGTCGCACGCATTGAAGATGTCCGCCGCCTTGACGTCCAGCACCGGCCTGATGTCGGTCGTCCTGAAGACATAGTCCTCATTTATGGGGCCAGGGAGCCCACGGGGGAACGACTCCCTGCAGTCAGGATAGCGAGTAAGGACTGACTCGATATTCTCATTCCAGAGCTCTAGGGCGAGGTTGGCCGCCCCCTCATAATCACCTTGCCGAAGTTCACGCCTCATGCCGTTGTGGGCCCAAGTCATGCCGCCATACCCCTGGACGCCTGCCGACAACGCTATCGCTGCGAGGTAACTGACATGCGCCCGATCCACCACAAATGCTGACATTTCTGCCTCCTTGGCTGGTTTAGTAGTTTTCTTCTGTTACCTCAGGGCTTCGAGTTTCACCCTTGCCATAGCGTAGCGAGAGGAGACGCTCACCGCCCTGTCAAAACGCAGGTTGCGGGTCATGTTCTGGAGATCGTTGACGACCCATGAAAACACCTCTTCCGGAACTGTCCTACCCTCTTCTTCTTCACGCGCGCTCTTTACCCGCTCCATGCCGCGGTCAATGTCACGCATCGCCTTCTCGAGCGTGGCCTTCGTTTCTTCGAGATGCTCCAGCATCTGCTGAAAACCGAAATGCTCTTCGTACCTCGCGACCTCAAGCATAAAATTGATGTCTCTCGTCATGTTGTTGTTCTCAATCTGCTGTGTCACTATCGCCTCCGTCTGAGCCGGTCTGGTTGATGAAACTTCTTACTTATAACTTACTTTATTTGTTTGTTATTACCCAACATATTACGACACAAAGCAACTTTTATTTATTTATTTTACATACACTTATAAGAATACAATCGTCTGGCTGCAGTTAAAATCCAATGAGGTCTTTGTGCCCATGTACTCTGGCTTTCCAGCAGCCCACGCAATCCTCCTCATTTCCCCAAAATCGGCAACCACGTCACGCTGGCACCGCGGGTGCTGCGGGGGCTCGGTCCCTGTCCTGAAACACCTCCACATCCATGGCTGCGGTAATGTTGAAAGCGATGGCGGGGTAGGATTATTGAACGTTTACCAGAAAAAAAACCTTTCAGATAGTTGACACAGTTGCTAACTTGTGCCATGAGTTATGAAATCGAATACTTCCATCCTCGCATCCTGAAAGACATTGAGGCTTGGCCAAAATCCATCAAGATCGATTATGCTCGTCTCATTGAGTTGCTGATGGATTACGGACCAGACCTCAGGATGCCCCACTCCAAGGCGATGGGCAACGGTCTATTTGAAATTCGCCCAAAGGGGAATGCCGGGATCGGAAGGGCTTTTTTCTGTTTTATGCAGGGCAAAAGGATCGTGATTTTACATGCGTTCATCAAAAAAACACAGGCAACACCCCAAAAAGAGCTACTGATCGCACTGAAGCGAATGAAGGAGATAACCCATGGATGACCTTACCTATCAGCCCATAAAGCACGACCATCAGGAATTCCTGCGTAACGCTATGGAAAGCAAGGAGTTCAAGGAAGGCTATGATGCCCTTGAACCGAAGTACACCTTGATCAGAGAGTTACTGGCAGCACGCAAGATGTCCGGCATGACACAGGAAGCGGTTGCCATCAAGATCGGCACGACCAAAAGCGCCATTTCACGGCTTGAAGCGTGTGGCAAACACATTCCGTCCATAACCACGCTCAGGAAATATGCTGAAGCCGTTGGGTGTGACCTGATCATTAAACTTGAACCGAAGAAGGCCGCTGAGGCCTGAATAACATGCAGAACCCTCATGTTGTGAGCCGGCAGGAGAGGATGTTTCGGAAATGCGCATTCACAACCCTCGCCTGAACCACGAGGGTTTTTCATTATTAAGCAACATTGTCATGTCACGCGGTTAGTCAATCGGACTCGGCCTCGGTCGCAACAATCGGCAGAACATCGCACCGGCACCGAGGATGCTGCGGCGGTTCGGTCGCCCCACTGGGGAATTCATCTCCAACCAACTTCAGCGCCGCCAAAACGAGGCCTCGATTCTCCGGCTTGCGTGGGCAAACTGCCGTAGTTCGTCCGGTACGGAGGTTGCTGCGCGGGGGTCTTCAATACGGTCTGAACCATATTGAGGAAGTTGATGAGTGAAAACGGTTTCGAGATGAAATTGACATCATCTCGTAACCTTCCGTATGAACCCAACGTATCGGCACTGTATCCAGAAATGAACAGGAACTTCATCATCGGGTTCAGTTGCTGCAGTTCTGTGCTCATTGCCACGCCGTTCATGCCAGGCAGGATGACGTCGGAAACGGTTAGGGTGATCTCTTGTGCATGCTGACGGGCAAGTACGATCGCATCTTCTCCGTTTTCTGCTGAAAACACTTTGAACCCAGCATTTTCAAGCATTAAACAAATGATCTTCAATATTTCGGGTTCGTCCTCGACAATGAGCACAGCTCGCTTGTCTGGTGCGACAGGCCTGGTTTCCGGTGTTGACGTATCGCCGGCACCGACGGATTCCTGAACGACCGGGAAAAAGAGATTGAACGTCGTACCCTTGCCCAATTCGGTTTCACAGGTGATATATCCCTGGTGCTGCTTGACCGATCCGAAGACCATCGACAAGCCCAGTCCGGTTCCTTGGCCAATCCCCTTCGTGGTGAAAAACGGTTCGAAGATATGCGGAAGCGCATGGTCGGAAATTCCTGATCCCGTATCGGCAATCCTTATCCTGACATAGTCGCCTGCAGCATTACCGCCAAACCGTTTGAGTTCCTTGCAGGATTCGGTCGTGACGATGCTGGTGTCGAGCGTGATGCTCCCCTGTCCATCGATGGCATCACCTGCGTTAATGATGAGGTTGGTGACGATCTGGATAAAATTTGCAGGGTCGAGTTTGACGACGGTTTCGGGGCAATTCAACTGCCATCGCAGAGAGATGTTTTCCCTGATCAGTTTGCGAAGGATCAGACGCATCCGCTCAAGTTCGAGATCCAGTTCAATCGATTTTGGCTGGATTGGTTGCTTTCGGGCGAAGGTGAGCAATTGCTTGACCATTTCCGCCGAGCGTTGGATGGCGTGACTGATGCTGGTCAGGTTCTGTTGTATGGGGTTCGTCTCAGGGGTTGCGTTGATGATGAGTTCGGTGTTGCCCTGAATCGCCGCAAGTACGTTGTTGAAGTCGTGGGCAATGCCGCCGGCAAGTTGCCCGAGCACTTCCATCTTCTGAGACTGATGGAGTTGTTCTTCCAGGCCTTGACGTTCAAGTTCGGCCTCCTTGCGCTCAGTGATATCCTCTACCACACCCATCACGGATATAGCATCACCTGATTCGTCTTTCTTGAACTTTCCCATTGCCCTGATCCATCGCAGCATTCCATCTCTACGGACAATTCGACACTCAAAAGCATAATCGACTCGATTTTTCACTGAGTTGTGGATGTACTCAACCAGTTTCGGCCGATCCTCGTGGTAAACATGGGATAAAAAAATATCGAATGACCATTCCGATTCAGCAGATTCATACCCGAATATTTGAGCATCTGCAAGAGAATGGATACCCGTATAATCCTTTAAATCAAGTTCCCACAAACCAATCCGCCATTGGCTCAAAATAGCGTCCCAACGCCTCTGATTCTGCATCACGTCGTCTTCCAATCGTTTTCGATCAGTGATGTCGATGATTGTCCCGATGTAGCGGACGATGTGGCCACGTTCATCTCGTTCCGGCTTGCCACGAGACATAAGCCAATGAATTGATCCATCAGAGTGGCGAACACGGTATTCCACATGCAGATCAACTTCAGCCTGGGCACTCCGCATCACGGTTTCGATGACTCTTTCACGGTCATCAGGATGAATACTGCTTGCCCAGAGTTCGAAGGACGGTGGAGCATCTCCTCGCTGAAGCCCATGCAATGCCCATAATTCATCCGACCAGATATTCTCGCCGGTAATCGTATCCCATTCCCAAACGCCCGCGGATGCAGCTTCCAAAGCCTGCCTGAACCGTATTTTGTTTTTCGCAAGTTCGTTATCGAGCTGTTTGTGAGCTTGGTTGAGCACAGTTATATCCTGCTTGCAAAAAAACAGTTTCTCAACCTCACGGTCACAAGGACCTACAGGATTCACGGTATACCAAACGCGCCGCGTGTCCCGATCCTCCTCGAACGCAAGTTCTTTGCCCGAACGGAGCACCTCGTCAACCATTGCTCTCCACTGAGCCATAAGGTCATGCTCGCCGACAGATCCAAGGAGATCATAGACATTGGCGCCTTGACACTCTCGGCTTGCCATGCAAAATCTTGAAACAAACCCTGCATTGGCCTCAAGAATGGTCCCAACAGGGTCCAAGATGAGAATCAGATTCTGTATCGGTTGAACACTATGTGCCTGAGTGGCCTCCGGCGGCCTGACCGTTGATGATAGGTTTTTCTTGCTGTTCGTCATGGGATAGTTGAACTCACGTGCATGGGGTTGGTCAGGTTCTGATTTAGAGTCCAGATGTACTGCTACTACAGAAAACTAACTGCAAGGGCAAACTGCACCCTCATGATGTGCCGGGAAGGTCTTGCTGTCATGTGTGATTCATAAGTCTCACATGTACGGCATGACGTATAATATCGTAAAAAATGGTGATTTTTGCCAAAAGGTGTGATGGGGTGCTTCCGAGCCACCCCTGATCATGATGTTCATGTACTCCGGCGTTCCAGCAAACCACGCCATCTTTCTCACTCTCTCAAAATCGGCAACACATCGCACCGGCACCGAGGGTGCTGCGGCGGCTCGGTCGCACCGCTCGGAAACTGCCCACCTACCGGCCTGACCGCGCCCTGGTTCATCCGGCACATGTCGCTCACCTTGTCGTCGCCCGCCGTCACCCACATCCAAGTGATCGGTCCGACCAGCGGCTCAGCCTCTTCATAGAACGCCCGGTTTCCCTGCACATCCGCAAACGCCGTCTCGGTCCTGGCGATCATCTCCGCCCGGCCCTGGCTGAACCCGATGTTCTCCCTGATGGCCTGGGGGAGCTTCTGGTTGCTCCACCCCTCATCGAGGGCCCTGATTACATCAGCACGGATCATGTCCCGCGTCGACTCCGTGATCGACCAGAGCGGGTCCATGTTCTCCACCAACTCGCTGCCGATCCACTTCATGCCGACAAGCTCGGCAGCACGGTGACGGGCCCACGCTTCGGCCCTGGTGAACGCCAGCTCAGTTATCCCGGCATCGGTGAGTTCGAGTTGCACTGCCGCCGCACGCACTCCCTCCCTGCTGATCTCCAAGAGGTACTCGGCGACCTCTGGCACAATGTCCACCCAATCGAGACGAATGCTGGCAATGATCGTCGCTGCCCGGCTGTCATCAGCCTTCGTCATCCGGTCGTACAGTGCCACCACCTGATTGGCGGCCTCCCTGCCCTTCCTTGCCAGATAGTCGACGAGGAACGCCTCAAGCGACCCCTTCAATACCGAAACGCCTTCACGCTCCCGGTCAATAGGTGAGACAGTCCGACCTTTTTTTTTTCGAGCTTCTCCGCCTGCTTGCCGCCCTTCGGCTGTGTGGAATCGTCAGGATCGCCTTCCTCGACCGGCGTAACCGGCTTGGGCTTACGCTCCTCCAGCTCTTCGGGGGTGAGTTCCTTGAGCCCGCGGTTGACACGCGCCTCGTTGATATCGAGCACGCCGCTGCGGATATCGATCTCGTCGGCCTGGGATTGCTTCTGCCGGGCCTCGGCCTGCTGTGCCGGGTCAGGGTCTTTCGTGTCAACCCAGACCAGATGGAGGTCGGTCACCCCGAACCACCGCACCAGGATCGAATCTACAAGCATCTTGATCCACCCCAATGTCGGCGCAAGGCCTTCATTGATTGCCTGCTCCGCCGCCGTCTCCGAGGTCGACCGGTTGATCTGCTTGACGAACGGGAAGTTCGTCATCGAGAAGGCATAAGTGATCACCCTGGCCAACCACTCATCATACTCGTCCTTCAGGAGTCCCTCCTTGGCGTTCACCAGATTGACTCCTCCCGGCACGAACTTGGTCTGGCGCCGCGCAGCCGTGTTTCCGCTCAGCGTCTCCTGCCACCAATCGTCAAACTCCCGGATCTGCGTCATCGTCCAGGTCTCCGGCACCGACATGATCGAGTCCGGCACCGAGCCCTCAGTATACCACTGGAGCTGCGAGAGCTGCCGCCTGATGGCGATGTTCACCGTCATAGGATCTGCTCGACCGGCGAGAACCCGTAGACCCGATGCGAGCGGCGGTTCCTCGGCCGGTACATCAGCTCCTCGCGGGTGTAGGTCGGACCGGGAACGCCCTTGAGCACCTGCTGGTACGCGATATCCGGCGGCATCGGGGTGCGGCCACCCTGGTCGATCTTCCTCACCACCGTCGCGCCATCGATCAGTTCCAGAGCGTAGAGCTTGCCTCCCTTCGTCTTTCTCGGGTAGATGCAGGGAGCGTCAATGACGAACAAGTCCTCAAGAAGCACCCTGAGCCACTCCTGCCAGCTCAGTTCCCCGTCTGGCATGGCCAGGAACGCCTCGATCTCATCACACCGGCTGTCCCGCTCGGCGTCCTTCTTCTTTGGCCTGATCTCGAACGGCACGGCTACCCGCTGGTGCTTTAGTGCGGCCTCATCGATTTGCGTCTTTTTGTCGGCAATCAACGTCCTGACCTCACTCGTGTCGCCGGCCAACACCGCTGCCCTGTTGTTCTGAAGGCCCGAGAGCCTTGCTGTCAGCCCGGAATAGCTTGCCCCCTGCGGAGGCATGCACGCCCCGTCTCCTGGGATGCTCCGCTTGGCCTCGTCGACCCGCGCCGGAATCACGTTGAGTTCGTCGGCAATCTTCGGCCTCCGCCCCCGCAACATCTTGATCGTGTCGTCGTACGACCGCCCATCCATGATCGCGGGGATCTCGATGAAGCGATCACCATGGGCGGCGATCACGTCGGCATCCTCAATGGACCCGATCACCTCAAGAAGAATCTTCCGCCGGTCCTGCCAGCGCATCGAATTGAAATAGGTGATGCTTGAAAGCATCCTGAACAGGTCTTCGCGAACAAGCCCTGCCACCTCGTCCTGATACTCTTTCTGCTTCCGCGGAACCTCATGGACGAAATAGGTGGTCTCGTGACCTCCGAACTCCGGGCTCTGGCTCCCACGCTTCTTGGCCCACTTCTCCGTCATGACCTTCCGCAGGCTCAACTCCTTTCCATCAACCTCAAGCACCGCCTCAACCTCATGTTCGAGATAGTGGATCTCCTGACCCGACTCATCGAGCGTCTTGACTGAGAACGAAGTGTCGCCGACCTGATTCTTCCCGAAAAACAACCATGAGAGCGCATCGGCCAGCGTACTCTTCCCGCTCCCGTTGCGCCCGTAAATGCTCACCCAATCGCTCTCAGCGGCATAGAGCATGAAGCTCTTGACGCCCTTGAAATTCTTGAGACGAAGCCTCCGTAACCTGATATCCATTACCGCCTCCCGTTTCGTTGATATTGACCTTCCGATGCTTCAAGCACTTCTCATGTAGCAGCCATCGCGCACCCACAAGAGCAGGAATGGCTGCGAGCACAAGCAGGCTTCCGCCGGCGATGTACTGCAGCCATTCCGCACCCCCGTTGACCTGTTGCTCGTAGAGCGCACAGAATCCGATGAGTAACGCGATACCCGCAAGGTGTTTCATACCCCGCCACCGCTGATGATGATTGAGGTCGCTCCGTCCCGGTAGACGATCTCCGTCCGCTCCGACATCCCGATCTCGTAGTGGCTGGTTGCCCTCCGCAGCAGCAGGTAGAGGCTCCTGATGATCTCCTTCATTTTTTCCTCCCGTTTTCAGGCTACCGCCTCCTTGGCAGACTGCTTGTTGTACAGTCGATCAAACGCATCCCAAACGTCTTCAGAGCGCCAGGCCACGGTTCCTTCCGAAAGCGGCGCCGGTTTCGGGAATCGTCCCATCTGCATTCCCCGATACCACACCGTCTTGGAGACGGGGACGATCTCCAGCACACGCCGCATCCGCATCAGTTCTTTTGGTCGCTCGTTCATGACATCAACTTCCTCAGTTTCTCATGAAGTGTCTTAGTTTCGCGACGCTGAACATCCTTTCGTACTTTTTCTTGAGACACCACATCAATTATGACGCTGGTAATTTTTAGGCATCCCCGGTGATATCGACCATTCAGCGTCGTGAACGAAAGCTCACCTTCCTCTGGAAACCTTACCGAATAAGCCTTTATGGCTTTTTCCCATGTGCCGTCCGGCAATCTTGGCTTTTTCGTCTTCATTGGTCATCTTTTAGTGAACGATGTTTAAATTTCCGTGTACTATCTTTGTAAACTTGACGGAAAATGTTAAATACTATCAAACAATATTTAACAAAATAAAATTTAAATGAACATCTATGGAGAAAATAATTGCGCAAGGGGAATTCGTCCGCGACCTGATCAGGAAATCAGGGGCAGCAACGGATGAGGATTTTGGCAAGCTTTTCGGCGTAACCAAGTCCAGCGTCTCACAATGGAAACACGAGAAGAGCCCGCTGCCTCTGGAAAAGTTCTTGTCGATCTTTGGTCCAGACACGCTTGACTGGATAAAGGGCCAGTACAACCTACAGGATACAAGCGATGACAAGTGCCTGGCGGAGTTCGGAAGGAGAGTAGCCGATGCTATCCATTACGGGATAGAGACCGGCATTATATCTGTAAGCCCCAGAAACAGAAACGGGTTCGTAATACCGCAACAGCGTCAGGTCTCAGGTCTGGCATCAACCACGTAAGCCGTGAGGCTTCCTTGAGATCGTCGTTAACGAAGCGTGGGGATACATCTACGGCCAGACCATCGAGGGCCATAAAAAAGGCGGAGGCCTCCGCTGATCAGCCGGGCACCTTGAGGAAAACGTAGGACTCGTGGCCGCAAATCGTGGGATTCAAGTAGCCGAGAAGTCCCACCGACTTCCAACCTGGATGCAACACTATTGGAGATGTTTAAAAAACAAGCACCTTGGTAGTGTGACTACCACTGGAACATTAAAATTAAACCTTCTCCTTACCCGACACATCCCGGGTACGGTTGAGCTGGCGTCCCGGCTGGAAGGTTTGGGAATCTCTCATGATCTCCAGCAATATTACAGGAAATCCGGGTGGCTTGAGCCTGTAGGCATCGGTGCCAGTAAACGGCCTGGTGAAAACATAGGCTGGGAAGGAGCCCTTTATACGCTGCAACAGCAGGGTCATATATCGGTCCATGCCGGTGCGCGAACCGCACTTTCCCTGCAAGGATTTGCGCATTACGTGCGTTCTGATAAGGAGCCGGTTTTCCTCTTTTCAGCACCGGGAACCACGTTACCTGCCTGGTTCACAAAGTATGACTGGCATCGTCCAGTCATCCATGAAAAAACCTCTTTCCTTGGACCACAGCAAGCATTGACCAAAGGTTTCATTACCGCTGTTTTCCATCCTCGTTTCTTCACCTGAACGGGCTATGCTGGAATGTCTCTACTTGGCATCGACAGCCTTCGATCTTGTAGAGTGTTACCAGCTTATGGAAATGCTGACGACGCTTTGTCCTAAGGTTATTCAGGAACTCCTTGAACAATGCCATTCAATAAGGGTCAAGCGGCTTTTCCTCTATCTTTCAGACAAGGCTGGGCATCTCTGGTTCAGCCGGCTTGATCGCTCCCGCATCGATCT
>JAAXWL010000067.1:9566-14250 GCA_013334975.1 Chlorobiaceae bacterium | reverse complement strand
GTCTCCTGCGAGCGCTTCATCGAGCAGAAGTCGGGGCCGCACATGGTGCAGAATTTGGCGTTGGCTGAGGTGTCGCCGGTGGCGGCCATGTTCTGAGCGTGGATCTGCCTTGTTTTGAGCGGGTCGAGGGCGAGGCTGAACTGGTCTTCCCAGGCGAAGGCGTAGCGGGCTTTGCTCATGAGTTCGTCGCGAAGCCATGCGGTCGGACTGCTTTTGGCGATGTCGGCGGCGTGGGCGGCGACGCGGTGGACGATCACCCCTTCACGCACGTCGTCGCGGTCGGGCAGGCCGAGATGCTCTTTTGGAGTGACGTAGCAGAGCATTGAGCAGCCGAGGCTGGCGATGAGCGTTCCGCCGATGGCCGAGTTGATGTGGTCGTACCCGGCAGCAATATCGGTGACGAGCGGGCCGAGGGTGTAGAACGGCGCTTCGTGGCAGTGCCGGAGCTGCATCTCCATGTTTTCTCGGATCAGGTGCAGCGGCACGTGGCCAGGCCCTTCGATCATCACCTGAACGTCGCGCTCCCAGGCTTTCAGGGT
Organism: Chlorobiaceae bacterium; assembly: GCA_013334975.1. GTDB lineage: Bacteria > Bacteroidota > Chlorobiia > Chlorobiales > Chlorobiaceae > Chlorobaculum. The sequence goes on along the minus strand of JAAXWL010000067.1, from coordinate 13,711 downwards.
CAGTTCGCCGAGGGTTTTGAGTTCGCTGAACTGCGCAGTGTCGTTGGCGTCACCGATGGAGCCGGGGCGGAGCGCGTCGCCGAGCGAGACGGCGACGTCGTAGCTTCGCAGGATTTCGCAGATGTCGTCGAAGCGGGTAAAGAGGAAGTTCTCCTGCTTGTGGGCGCGGCACCAGCGGGCCATGATCGAGCCACCGCGTGAAACGATGCCCGTGTTGCGCTGCTCGGCATGGGGCAGGGTGGCGGCGAGGATGCCGGAGTGAATGGTGAAGTAGTCCACCCCCTGTTCTGCCTGTTCGATGAGGGTGTCGCGATAGACCTCCCAGTTCAGCTCCTCGGCTTTGCCGCCAACCTTTTCAAGCGCCTGGTAGAGCGGCACCGTGCCGATGGGCACCGGTGAGTTGCGCAGGATCCACTCCCTGGTCTGGTGGATGTTTCTGCCAGTGCTCAGATCCATGACCGTGTCGGCGCCCCAGCGGCATGACCATACCGCTTTTTCGACCTCTTCGTCAATCGATGAGCAGAGTGCCGAGTTGCCGATGTTGGCGTTGATCTTGACCCGGAAGTTGCGCCCGATGATCATCGGCTCGATCTCGGGATGGTTGATGTTGGCCGGGATGATCGCCCGTCCACGCGCCACCTCATCGCGCACCATCTCGGGGGTGACAGGTTTGCCGCCAGAGCGTTCGATCCAGGGGTCGAGTCCCTGATTCTCCCTGATGGCCACATACTCCATTTCCGGTGTAACGATCCCTTTGCGGGCGAAGTGCATCTGCGTGACGGCTTGACCAGGCTTAGCCACGCGGGGTTTTCTGCCGGTCATCGAGGGTTCGGCGCCGTCTGATTCAACGGCGCCATTATCGAATCCCCATTGGTCGCGGAGCGGCGTGAGCCCTTTCTGGAGGTCGTGTTCGTAATCCGGAATGGCGAAGGGACCGCTGGTATCGTAGAGAGGCATTGAGGAAAAGGTCTCGCCCTTGCACGTATAGCTTCGGGTAAGGGCCACACTGCGCATTCCGACCTCGATCGGCCAGAGCGTGCCTTTGATGTGCATCCGTGAGGAGGAGGGGCCAAAGAAGTGCTGTTCAGGGCATGATGCGTTCTCTGTGGTCATGGAACGGCTCCGGAAAAAGGAAAACAGGTGGTGCCCGGCGGAAAAGAAGGGTGAAGCAGGAGAGACGGGACTTGCTTCATCTTTCCTTGCGTCAGCATTATCTGCATCAAGTTACAGGGGTTTGATCTCAGCCTTGCCGGTTGGTAAAGCACCCCCAAGATGATCGTTAGCGCCTGTGTTTGCGGGTTCAATGACAAAACGGCGCCTTTTTTACTCAGCTTACGATAACCAAAATTGACCTGATTTCCAAAGAGGGCATAGCGCTGAAACCCTTGAGAAAGCGGGGGTTTTATGTAAATTAGGGCCTTATATGACGAAGCTACTCCAAACCGGCCCCAATCCATTTCCCGGCGGCACATGAATAAATTTATTCGAGTTTTCAATCTGGCCCGGCTCTCGCTTTTCCAGATAGGGTTCGGCATCATGCTCGGTTTTGTGCAGGATATCCTGAACCGGGTTATGATCAAGGAGCTTTTCCTGCCGGCCACGATTGCACTCGGGCTGATCAGCCTGAAGGAGCTGCTGGCGATTCTCGGTGTCAAGGTCTGGGCTGGCAACCTCTCCGACCGACACAGTATTCTTGGGTATCGCCGGACTCCTTATATTCTCATCGGCCTTTTGAGCTGCATAGTCACCTTCATACTGGCTCCATCAGCCGCTTACGAAGTGCGTCTCGACGGGACAGGGAACCTTGTCAGTATCATCGTTTCCGCCCTGACCGATGTTGGTCTCTGGAAGCTCTGCTTCATTTTCCTGGCCTTCGGCTTTGGTCTTCAGGTGGCTACCACGGCCTATTATGCCCTGATCGCCGATATGGTGGACGAGAAAGATATAGGCAAAATCGCCGGAGCAAGCTGGACGCTCATGGTGCTGACCGCAATTATCTCCAATTACAGCATCGGAACCTACCTGAAGGTTTTTACTCCGGAACGGTTGACCCAGGTAGCTGAAATCGGCGGTCTGATCTGTCTTGTGACCGGTCTGGTCGCCGTGCTTGGTGTCGAACGTCGCAATGTCATGCTTGGCACGGGCAAGGAGAAGCACAGCATCACCTTCCCGCAGGCGATACGGTTGCTGGCTTCCTCGCCGAACACCATGCTGTTTGCGTTCTATATTTTCATTTCGATTTTTGCTCTGTTTGCCAACGAGGTCGTGATGGACCCTTTTGGCGCAGAGGTGTTTGGCATGAAGGTTTCGGAGACAACTAAGCTCTTCAAGCCGATGATGGGTGGTACGCAGCTCATTTTCATGCTGCTGACCGGATTTTTGCTGTCGCGTATCGGTACCCGTCGCGGCGCCTATATTGGCAATGTGTTTGGTGCTGTGGGCTTCGGCATGATCATTGTTGCCGGATTCATGCATGATCTGGCCTTCTTGCGCATCGCTCTCGTGGTTACCGGTATCGGTCTTGGCGCTGCAAGTGTCTCCAATATCACCATGATGATGAACATGACTGCCGGGCGCAGCGGTATTTACATGGGATTGTGGGGTACGGCGCAGAGTCTTGCCATTTTCCTTGGGCATTCGAGCGCAGGGGTGATTCGTGATCTGGTGTTCTATTTTTCCGGCAATCACATGCTTGCCTATGCTGCCATTTTCACACTTGAAATCATTGCATTCACGATCTCCAGCCTGGTGCTTCCCCATGTTTCAAAAGAGGCATTCGAGGCCGAAAGTCATGCAAGAATGTCCGGATTTTCTGCAAGTTCGGAAGGCGATGGGTGAGCACCATGAAGCATGTCTTTGGTCCCATATCTTCAAAACGGCTTGGGCAGTCGCTCGGCGTCGATCTGCTGCCTTCCAAAAGCTGTACCTGGAACTGTGTCTATTGCCAGCTCGGCAGGACGCAGCGCTTTGTTACGGAGCGTTGTGAGTTTTTCCCGAAAGAGGAGATTCTGGCCGAAATTCTCCAGGCTGTCGAAACACGGGAAAAGATCGACTGGATCACCTTTGTCGGTTCCGGTGAAACCACCCTCTACAAAGGTCTCGATTGGCTGATCGGGAGGGTCAAACAGTTGGCCACCATTCCCGTTGCGGTTATTACCAACGGTTCACTGCTCTCGCTGCCCGAAGTGCGTCGTGAGCTTCTTGAAGCTGATGCCGTGCTGCCTTCGTTTAATGCCGGTTCGGCGGAGCTTTTCGAACGTATTGACCGTCCTGCTCCGGGCTTCGGATTCGAGCGGCATGTCGAGGGGCTCAGGCAGTTCAGGGAGGAGTATTCAGGAAAACTCTGGATCGAGGTGATGCTGATTGCCGGAATGAACGACTCGGAGGGTGCTCTCCGGGATATGGCGGCGGTACTCTCCACAATCAGGCCGGAGATGATTCATCTAGTGCTGCCCACCAGACCTGCGCCTGAGGGTTTTGTTGCGGTTCCGGATGAAGACCGCATTCGGAGGGCGGTCTTTATTCTTTCGGCGGCGGCTCCGGTGGTTCATCCCGCTAAAGGCGAAATGGCGCTCGATTCAGCCGACAATCTGCTTGAAACCGTCTCGGAAATTGCCGTTCGTCACCCTTTGCAGGAGAGGGAACTCGAAGCGGCTCTCGGCAAGCTGTTTGATGGCGATCATTCGAAGGTTCATGAAGCGATTGCCGGGTTGCTCTCATCCGGCAGGTTCGAAAAGGTACATCAGGGCGATGATCTCTACTGGATTATCAAAGCGCCGTCCGAGGAGTGATGCTGTTGGCTGATCGAGTTCCACTTGAAGATGCTGATATAACTCACCCGGTTTTTGGTTTATTGTGATAAACATTTGATAACAAGCAAAGAACGCCGTTCTTTTCAATGAACCAGAAACTTTTTGATAGTGACAAGTGACGAGTGACAAGAAAATACAGGAAGAATCGTCCTGATGCTCTTTCGTCCCATGAGTCCCATTGGCCCCATCAGTCCTATGTTCATTACTTCGCGTGACGAGAGAGGAGGAGTGTATAATTGAAAAATCGGTATCGAAATCGAAAAAAGAAGATCATAGTACGCCAACAGTACATGAGTTTCTTAGGAATTATACAGATACAGCCAACAGAATATT
>JAAXWL010000067.1:0-9466 GCA_013334975.1 Chlorobiaceae bacterium | reverse complement strand
TAAAATCAACGGATCTTTATCATACGTCAGTTTAAGCATGACGTCTCACTACCTCCCGTTATCGTGATGCAGTATCCTGGAGACCATATCCAGAAAGATTCTGATGCTGAAGGGTTTCTGGATAAAGTTTACCTCTTTGTGCAGATGGTTCGCCTGGCCGAAGGTTTCCTGGGCATAGCCGGACATGAACAGTGTTTTCAGATCGGGGCGCAGGGCCAGTAACTGTTCGCTCAGTACGATGCCGTTGATTTCAGGCAGCACGATATCGGTGATCAGCAGGTCGATTTTTCCCTGGTGCCGGGCGGCCAGTTCCATGGCGGTAAAGGAGTTCAGGGCAGAGAGGATGCTGAATCCCTGGTTTTCGAGCAGGCCTTGAAGGATGCTGAGAATGTTGGGTTCATCTTCGACCAGCAGGATGGTTTCTTTGGTTTTTGTTCGTGTTAGCTCCTCAACAGGTTCCGGTTTTTTTTCACAGCTTACCTCATGGCAGGCAGGAAGGTATACGATGAAGCTCGTTCCAAATCCGGGGTTGGTGATACAGTCGAGGTATCCTTTGTTCTGTTTCAGGATACCATAGACCGTCGATAACCCAAGTCCGGTACCTTTACCCACCTCTTTGGTGGTGAAAAATGGCTCGAAAATATGGGGAAGGGTTACGGCATCGATGCCGCTTCCGTTGTCGCAGACGCTGATTCTGACATAGTTGCCCGCAGTCTGGCATGGATGACCGGCTGAACAATCGTCAGCTTCGACGGTGATGGTATTAGTCTGGAGCGTGATGAACCCGTTGCTGCTGATTGCATCGCGGGCATTGATGCAGAGATTGATGAGAATCTGGTCAAGCTGTGAAGGATCAACAAGCACACAAGCCCTGCCACTTTCAGGTTGCCAGGAAAAGCGGATATGATTGCCGATCAGCCCCTTGATCATAGGGAGCAGGTTCTCGATCTCCTCATCGATTGAGCATACTCTCGGAGTGATGATTTGTTTGCTGGCAAAGGCGAGTAAATGGCGGGTCATGTTTGCCGATCGCAATGCCGACTTGCGGATGTCGTTGATGTGTTCCAGAAAGGGAAACGATGCATGAACCTTGCCGGAAAGAAGGTCGGCATTGCCCAGAATGGCCATCAGTGCATTGTTGAAATCATGGGCGATACCACCGGCAAGCTGACCGACCACCTCCATTTTCTGGGCTTGCTGCAGCTTTACCTGTAACCGCTCCTGCTCCTCTTCCTGACGTTTTCGCTCGGTAATGTCCTGCACGATTCCTGACATCAGATGGCTTTTATTCTGAAGGTCGTACCAGAACCCGCCCGCCACCCATATCCAGCGCACCAGGCCATCGTTGCGGCGTATACGGCACTCGAAACTGAAGTCCTCGTTTTTCTCTTTTGCAAGGGAGCAATGTTGGCGAACCCTCTCACGGTCATCGGCAACAAGGTGATCGAGGAACAGATGGTAGTGCCACTCGGGTAGCAATGTCTCGTAGCCGAAGATGCGATCGTGTTCGAGTGTCCGGTTGGTGGTATTGTTTTGCGGATTGAATTCCCACCATCCGAGATGGCATTTTTCGAGCGTGAAATCGAGTCTGGTATGAGTTTTTTTTAACTCCTCTTCCATCATCTTGCGTTCGGTGATGTCCATGGTCGTTCCGACGAGACGCTCTACCTTGCCGTGGCTGTCATGAACCGGCCCTCCCTGAGAGAGCATCCAGCGGATCGATCCGTCCGGACGGCAGATACGATACTCGATCGACAGGTTCTGTGAGTTTTCGATCTCGTCGATATTTGCCATTCGGAGTACTCGTTCTCGGTCATCCGGATGAATGAGGCTTGTCCAGAGATCGAAAGAGCTTGCGGGCGCGCTTGTTTTGTCAAATCCGCTCAGTGTCCAGAATTCGTCCGACCAGATGTTTTCACCTGTCCGGAGATTTCGGTCCCAGATACCGGCTTGCGCAGACTGCATGGCCAACTTGAGCCATCGTTTGCTTTCGATGAGCGAATTTTCCATCTGTTTACGCTTATCGATGTCGATGTTGACGGTCACCACGAATGGTTGTCCGTCTATCTCCGTTTTTCTGGCGTGCAGGATGAACCAGCGGATATCATCAGGGTTGCCGCCTTTGAAGACTCGCGCTTCGGCAGACTCCTCGGAACCGAATATGAGCGTGTTCAGGAATTTTCTGACTATGGAGTCACGGTCTTCCGGGTGGAGTATCTCGAATGGATCGCAGCCATAGAGTTCGCTTTCACTTTTTCCGAAAACCTCGATGGCGTGCTGGTTGAAACCGCTCAGTCGTCCTTGAGCATCGAGGATGGCAACCGAGCCGGGAATGGCATCGAGCAGCGCCTTGAAGACGATGTTATCCTTGCGTGACTGGTACTCCTCCTGCTTGGCGATGGTGATGTCATGCACGATGACAAGCAGTCGGGTAATGACGCCCTCCGTGTTGCGTACGGGATGGATAAAGTGTCGCCAGTGCTTTTTATCCTTTTCATCGTCAAAAAAGAGGTGTCTGCCTGTACGGAGGACCTCTTCTGCCTTTGCTTTTCTGTAAGCAGAGACGGCAGGCTGCTTCTGGACGGTTGAAAGCAAGTCGTAGACGTTTGTTCCCCTGATTTCGATGGCTGAACGGAAGAATCGTAAAGCGAAAATCTCGTTGGCATCGAGAATGGTGCCTTGTGTGTCCATAATGAAGACAGGTTCAGGAAAGTCTCTGAACAACCCGAAGTCCGACGACATGGCAGGTAAAGAAGTATGGTGAAGATGCAAAAGACGATCCCACTTAGGGACAATGAATATATGATAATCACTATTCCGGACAAATTCCTGTTCAGGATGGACTCTTGTCTGGAGATGATCGTTCGAAAATGGAGAAAATGAGACCAGACTCGGCTCTTCTGACAGTTTGCAGAAACGAAACATGCCGAAATGGTAAGTTCCTTCCGAACGCTCATCCATTTTCTTGAGTGTATCGGAAAAGAGACGCAGGAGGAGTGGCTGGTCGATTTCTATCCACTCAATGTCATGATGCCTGGAATGCTCCTTGCTATTTACCATAAAGAGTAGATGGTGCTGTGTGAAATCGTTGGCAGAAAAAAAGCCGGACGATTTGTTCGCCTGCTCAGTCCCGGTATCGATCTCACAGCACTCTGGCAACAGAGCGAACCGTTATTAACCGAAACCTGACAGAGGAATGGAGAAGAGTAGCATAGACAATAACCCGAGTGATCATCAACGGTAAATAGTCAGGAATTCTCTTATCATCGAAATCGGTATTCAAATCGGTATCGGTATCGGGTTCTGCTTTAAGGAGGCTGAAAATACTCACCTGGTTTTGTGCATTATTGTCATAACCATTTGATAATTAGTCAGATACAGATAGCGGTCGGTTTTCTGTTTTAACATAAATAATCGATCCCGATTTGGAGAAATCAATGGATCTCAAACATACGTCAGTTTAAGTTTGACTTGATACTGTTGTGATCATCAAGAACTCATTATGCGCGAATTCATGCACCATGAGGTGATGTGGTGTGAAAATTCAGAAACTTACTACCGCAGAAAGTACGGAGCTTAACCATGCAATACGAATCCGTTGAATCGATCAGGCACAAAGTGCTTACCAGATTGAACGATGCGCACAAAGAGGGCCGCAAACCGGAATCGATCAAAGCCTCGCCGGAAAATTACCATCTCTTTCTCATCGCTTTCATGCACCAACTCAGAATTTCTGAAAAAGGGGTTGAACTTTTCGGAGTGCCCCTCGTCATCGAACACGATATCGCCGAAGTCGCCGTGCTTCTGAACTGACTTCATTCCTGTTGGCTGGCGAACGCTTGCGTGATGGTTTGGTAATCTTTTTCGAATAGGGAATTTTCTGTGTTTCACGAGCGATGAGTACTTGGGTCTATATTGTTTTTGTTTTATAATTCATTATCTTTATATGTTTAACGTATGTGGTGAAGTCGTTTTTTGTGAAAATGTTTTGACGTAACCTCTGGTCTGCCGGGTTATAAGGCTTCGATCGTCAACTTTTTATTTATTACTACTCCGGAATCACAAGAATTGGATGTGCTGGTATTGTCCTGCTGCCAGCGGTCATTGAGTGTGACTACCTATCGGAGCCTTGATACTGCGTTGGAGGTTTCGTTGTCTCAGGGGATAATTATTATTAACACCAAGCGGGGTTTTTGGCTGTGAAAAAAACTGTAGTATCGTTATTATCAGCCTTTATGGTCTGTTCAACGGCAGTATCTGGAGTTCAGGCTGCACTGGTTGAAGTGCTTCCGGTTTCGTATGTGTTTGATAAAGGTACCGATACCGGCACTTATAATTATGCAGACTGGGGAGGTGTTCAGTTAACCGATGGTTTCTACGGAGTGGCGGACTGGTCTGTGGATCTGGGTAATGGGCCTGCTTATGAATGGGTTGGCTGGGTTAATGATTCGCCGGTGAATATCGATTTTGATTTCGGATCACCAGTCCAGATCAATCAGGTCAATGTAGGTACTACTCAGGATAATCTGACAGATGTCGTCTTGCCCTCGGTCAATCTCTACAGCAGTAATGACGGAAGCTCATGGAGTGCGTTCAGCAGCCTTGTTGTTCCTGAATCCACTCTAAATGACAATCAACATTTTGTTTATCAGTTCGACGGTTTTTCTGTTAACAATCGTTATCTGAGGGTAAGCCTTGTTCACAGCACCGATGGCCCCTGGACCTTTACCGACGAAATCGATTTTTATCGCGATACCATGCCAGCACCCGAGCCTTCTGCCATGCTTCTTTTCGGAGCCGGTTTGTCGGGTATGGCTCTGTCAGGATTCAGAAAAAGGGAAGAAGCATAACAGGTTTTCTTTGCTGACCGTGAGCGTTGTGATCTCCGAAAAAGCCTTAGGGTCGCAGGTTTTGAGTCATAGTGCCCCTCAATGTGGGAGGGTTTGGCCCGATTGGTTTACCAGAGACCGGTCGGGCTTTTTCTTTCAAGAGATTACAGAACTCTTGAAAGAAAACCAGGCGATACCCGGCTTTACTCGCCACAGTAGTCGGCCCAGTTGTTTGGAGTCTCGTACCAGCGGAGGGTTTTCATGGTGACCCCTTTGGGCAGTTTGTCTCTGATCTGGTTGAAGGCCCATCTGGCGAGGCATTCGGCGGTGGGCGGCGAGTCGGTGACGAGTACCCTGGTGTTGCGTTTGAGGATGAATTCGAGGTCTTCGTGGTCGTTTTTCCAGATGGCGAAGCCGTGATCGAGGACATCGTGAATCTGCTCATTCATGATACGGTGCAGAAACTTGAAGTCCATTACCATCCCCTCTTCAGCGTCCCCTTCACGGTTGATAACCGGCCCTTCAACGGTTGCTACGATGACTCCCCTGTGCCCATGGAGTTGATTGCAGAACGTAAAGCTGTTTGGCAGGGTGTGGCCGTAATCGATCTCGATTTTTCGTGAGATAAGCATGGTGACGCCAGGGTGTCGTGTTCATGAAAAATATGTCAAGTGTACGTAATTTATTTCAAAAATCATGGGGTGATGAAGCAGGATTGCTCCTCTCGGGTTCTGCGAAGGCACTGATGAGGTGATCCGGATGACGTCAGCTGGTACAGTTTGCCCTCTTTTGCGTACATTGGGCGATCGGTGTTGCCTTGAGTCGTTATCGGGATGCGGTTTTCTTCCGGTTTCCGATAACGGGAAACCTTTAGGATGCCGCAGGCACTTTAAAGCATCATACGGCACAGGGGCAAATCGCCTGGCCGTGAGTCATCCAATCAGAAGTTATGAGCGTTCATGATATATGGTCATCGATTCTTGATGAGGTTCGCCTCGAATGTGAGCGTGAGCCGGAAATAAAACTTTTTCTTGAGCAGCATATTCTCCGTTACAAGGAGTTCGGCCCGGCACTCGGGATGCTGCTTTCTGTGAAACTTGGATCGAAGCACTTTCCTCCGCCGGTGCTCGAAGGGATTTTCGAAGATTTTTATCGCCAGAGTCCAGAGGCGATCGAGATTGCCGTTTGCGACCTTGTGGCTACCCATCAGCGCGATCCGGCGGCAGTGAACTACTACGAGGTCATGCTTTTTCTCAAAGGCTATCAGGCGCTCCAGTCATATCGTCTGGCACACTGGCTATGGCAGCATGGCAGGAAATCGCTGGCCTATTTTCTGCAGAACCGCATTTCGGAGATTTTTGCCGTTGATATTCACCCGGCGGCCAAAATCGGCAAAGGTATCCTGCTGGATCATGCCACGAGCCTGGTCATTGGTGAAACTGCCGTCGTCGAGGATAACGTATCGCTTCTGCACGAAGTGACCCTCGGCGGCACTGGCAAGGAGTCGGGAGACCGTCACCCCAAGGTCGGCAAGTCGGTGATGATCGGCGCTGGTGCCAAGATTCTCGGCAATATCCGGATCGGCGAAGGTGCAAAGGTCGGTGCGGGGAGCGTAGTGCTCGACGACGTGCCGCCTCATTATACAGTCGCCGGTGTCCCAGCCCACATTGTGGGTCGCACCGAAGTGCCCGAACCATCGCTCGACATGAACCAGCGCCTCGTTTTTCCGGAAAAGCACCTCTGATACCATTTTGGCTGATGCCGGAATTTTCGAGCCATTTGGGTTTCGATCATGGTGCCTTACAGGATCGGTAGCCGGAGTTCCTGGGCCGTGTCTGGAGTTGACTTCATGTTATCAGAAACCTACCCGGAGTTTTTTTCTGATTGCTTTTTATAAAAAAGCTGCATTATTTCTGTGAAGCCAGGAATCGTCATTGGAATTGAATGCCTTTGAGCATGGAAAGGACGACAGGAATGAAAAAGAGGAAATCGAGTTCAGGAAATTCGTGTGAGTACAAAAGCGGTTTTTCTGGCGTTGAGTTCTGTAACTTCATGTTTTCAGGAGCGTTTCCAAGGTTTTTTTTCAGGGCTGTTCTTGCCCTTTTTTGTCTTCATCCTTTGCTCGGCTGCTCATCGGTTTATCAGGCAGAGCGCTTTGAGGCATTTAATGCTTCCTTTGCTCAAGGGCAATACAGCACGGCGGCGGCACTGGAATTGCAGCACCCTCCATCGCTGCTTGGAAATCTCCAGGCAGCCGCTGCGCTCAGGTACGCCGCTCAATATGAACGAAGTAACGCTCTTTTCGACGAGTGTGAGGTCGCCATCAAAGCGAGTAATGAGCGCTCGTTCAGCTCGGGAGTCGCGGGCACTTTAGGCTCGGTATTGATCAATGATACTGTCGTCGAGTACCGGGCTGCCGAGTATGATGGCGTTATGGTCAATACCTACAAGGCGCTCAATTTCTGGAAAACAGGACAGCCCGACCTGGCCAGAGTGGAGTTCAATCGCGCCATGGATCGGCAGCGTCGTGCAAGGGAGCGCTTTGCTGAAGAGATTCAGAAGCTCAAAACGGAGATTGCTCAAAAGCAGGCGTCGGAAATCAATAATGCCCGTCAGCAGAGGCGGCCTTCACTTGACTACGCTCGCAACGTCAGTAATCCCGAAATCGATGCGATCATACGGAAGACCTATTCCGGGCTGGATGAGTTCAATGCCTATCCCGATTTTACCAATCCCTTTACCACCTATCTTGCCGGTCTGTTTTTCATGAGCCAGAAAGAGTACTCTAAAGCATCGACCCTGCTGAAAGAGGCCTACGGGATGACCGCTTCGAACGGTGTTGTCCAGAGTGATCTCTTTTGGGTTGAACAGGCGCTCAACGGGCGGCCTCCCGGTGAGCACGCTGTCTGGGTGATCTATGAAAACGGTCTTGGCCCGGTCAGGGGAGAGTACCGGATCGATCTTCCGTTGTATATGTACAGCGAAAAGGTGTACTATTCGGGAATAGCCTTACCCATGCTGATTTTCCGGGAACGCGCAGCTTCCTCCCTTTCGGTAAGTTCCGGAACGGAGGGCGCGGAAAAAACTGTTTTTATGGCAAGTATGGATCGTGTGGCACAAACTGAGTTCAGAAAACGTTATCCCTCGATAGTCACCCGGTCGGTCATTTCAGCCATGCTCAAAACCTATGGTCAGTATGAGGCCCGCCAGCAGTTGGGTGTGCTTGGTGGTGTTGCTGCCGGTCTTTTCCAGAGAGCGACGACGTCGGCGGATTTACGTGTCTGGTCGGCGCTTCCCAAAGAGTTTCAGGTGGCCAGGGTCGGGGTGCCACGAAACGGAAGACTTCTGCTCTCCACTTCGAATGGCATAACTCTGGAGATTATCGTCCCGTCAGACCGGAGCAGCATAGTCTATGTTAAACAGCCAACGGCTGCTGTCGTACCTGTTTATGAAATTATTGAACTGTAACTCAACATATCCCACCATGAAACCTGATCGATTCAGTATTGAAAAGCGTTCCTCGAAGGGATCGCGCAAACTTGTTATCGGGACAATGCTCCTTTTATCAATGTCAGGCTGCGGCTCGTCAGTCCAGAATATCGATATGTCTAACGACAAGACGCCCGCAGTGATGCAGCTCGATTACCGGGACTTTGAGATGGCGGCATCCGATGCGGTTGCTTCGATGCTGCGCTCCGGAGCAGTGAACAAGCGTGATGGATCACGATATGTGCTGACGGTTGGGCGCGTCATCAACGACACCATGCAGCGTATCGATACGGATCTGCTGGTCAAGAAGATTCGTGTGGAACTGCTCAACAGTGGTAACGTGATGGTGACCACTGCCTATGACGTGACGGGTAATCCGGAGGATGCCAACTCCATGAAGGTGAGGGAACTGCGCTCCTCCAGCGAATTCAAACAGGAAACCGTGCAGAAGCAGGGGCAGTTGATTGCGCCTGATATGAGCCTCAGTGGCAAGATTATCCAGAGAAATATCCGGGTCAGTGGCAGCAAGCAGAAAGCCGAGTACTACTTTCAGTTGACGCTGACCGACCTGAAGTCAGGTCTGGCGTTCTGGGAGGGTGAAACCGTTATCGGCAAGATCGGCAGTAACAAATCGGTTGCCTGGTGAGGCCTCCGAAACGATCGGGGTCAGCTCCTGCCTGCAAACATGTTTCCGGTGAAACATCCGCAGACAGGACTTGACCCCACAGCTCCACCGGCGCTCTCCCGACTTTTCATATCGGTCAGGAGTCGAACAACTCATCGTCTCCTCTTGAACGAAAAGCGGGGCATTTCAGAAGGCTGTTCCGGCTTTGCTTTCGCTTTCGGAACAGCCTCCGGCTGCACTACAAACAGTGAATCCTCAAAGTCTCATTTGCCCGCGACGCTTTCGAGCATTGTCTTGATGTTACTGGGAGTTCCCGATATTTTTATTAACCTGCCCAGTGAGAGCTCAGGCCAGCTCATCGCCAGTCGGTATTTACCATGCAGCATCGTGACGGTGTTGTCTTGCAGGATGATTTCGTAAGGCATGGCCGCGATGTTCTCTTCTCCAATGACGGGCAGGAATTTACCTTCACCCTTTTCCTTGTCGAGCAGGGCGATACCGAAAACGGCTGTTTTCTGCTTAG
>JAAXWL010000066.1 GCA_013334975.1 Chlorobiaceae bacterium | reverse complement strand
GATGAGGGATGAGCAATGAGGGATGAGCAATGGGCGGGGAGAGAGGATGAAGTGGACTTTGTGGACGAAGTGGACGAATGTAAGAGGGAAGAGGAACTTGTCCTTTTTGTCTTTTTTGTCCCTTGTTATGAGGGGAATCGATACCGATACCGATTTGGATGAAGAGGAAGGAATACACTAAATAGTTTGCAATGCGTGAAGTGATCTATGTTACCGGGGGCGCGCGGAGCGGTAAGAGCAGTTATGCACTTGGGCTTGCTGAACCCTACGACAAGCGGGTGTTTCTGGCTACCGCCGAGGCGTTCGACGATGAGATGCGTCGGCGTATCGACAGGCATAAAGAGGAGCGGGAAGGGCAATTCATTACGGTCGAGGAGCCGATCTATCCTGATCGTGCACTCCGGAACCTGCCCGAAGGGACTCAGGTGGTGCTGCTTGATTGCCTGACCGTGTGGTTAGGCAACCTGATGCACCATTTCGGCAGCGAAGTGGCGATCGATGAGCGGATCAATGCGCTGCTCGGGGTGCTCGACGCTCCGCCCTGCGATATTATTCTGGTCTCCAACGAAGTCGGCATGGGCATTGTGCCCGAAAACGCTATGGCCCGCGAGTTCCGTGACCTGGCCGGTACGCTCAACCGCCGGGTGGCCGAACGCTCCTCGCAGGCATACCTGCTTTGCAGCGGATTGGCGCTTGTTCTTAAAAATTCTCATCACTACTATCAGTAAAACAACGTCATGTTCAACCGTTTCCAGCAGATTCTCGATTCCATCAGGCCGGTCGATATGAGCCTGACAGCCACAGTCCAGGCGCACCTTGACGATCTCACCAAGCCCCAGGGCAGCCTCGGACGTCTTGAAGAGATCGCCCTGAAATATGCCATTGCGACCGGTACGACGAGCCCAGCGATTCCGAAGAAGAAAATATTCTGTTTTGCAGGTGATCATGGGGTTGCGGCAGAAGGGGTGTCGGCTTTTCCTGCCGCGGTGACGCCCCAGATGGTTTACAACATGCTGGGTGGTGGAGCGGCGATCAATGTGTTGTCGCGTCACACCGGAGCTGACCTTGAAGTGGTCGATATGGGGGTGAATCATGATTTTGCCGATCATCCGATGCTTCGTCAGCTTAAGGTGGCTTACGGCTCGTCGAACATGGCCCAGGGAGCTGCCATGAGTCTCGACGACACCCTTCAGGCAATCGTAGCCGGTATGAAACTTGCTCTGGAGGCCCGTGAGCAGGGGTATCAACTCCTCGGCACCGGTGAAATGGGTATTGCCAACACCACACCAGCAACGGCGCTCTACGCAACCCTGCTCGACCTGCCGGTCGAGTCGATCACCGGACGGGGCACGGGTATCGACGACAAGGGGTTGCTTCACAAGATCGACATCATCAAACGCTCGATCGAGGTGAACTGTGCAAATCTCGGCACACCGCTCGAAACGCTTGCTGCGCTCGGCGGATACGAGATTGCCGGCATCTGCGGCCTCATTCTCGGCGCAGCATCGGTCGGAATGCCGGTCGTAGTGGATGGCTTCATCTCCACCTCGGCGGCGGTGTGCGCTATAAAGCTTTCCTGCAAGGTGAGCGACTATCTCTTTTTCAGCCACCTCTCCAACGAGCAGGGGCATCGTGCGGTCATGCAGAAACTTGGCGCTCGCCCGATTCTCAACCTTGACCTGCGGCTTGGCGAAGGTACCGGCGGAGCACTCGCCATGCAGGTGATCGACGCTTCACTGAAACTCTATCACGAGATGGCCACCTTCAGCTCGGCAGGCGTCTCTGGAAAAAACAGTTGAATCCATGGACTCTTTTTCACTCGAACAGCAGCGGCGAAGCGACAGCGACAGCCGCTTCATCGATTGCAACGGCTTCCGGGTGCACTACAAGCTCTACGGCAGCGGCAAGCCGCCGTATCTCGTGCTCCTGCATGGCAGCTTCCTGAGCATTCGCTCCTGGCGAGACGTCACGGCTTCGCTCTCGAAAGAGGCGACCGTGCTTGTTTTCGATCGACCGGCCTTCGGGCTGACCTCAAGACCGGTGCCATTGCCCGGCAATGAGGCACGTTACAGCCCTGAAGCGCAGAGCGATCTCATCGTGGCGCTGATGGACAAACTCGGCTTCGAAAGAGCCGTGCTTGCGGGGAACTCCACCGGTGGTACGCTGGCCCTCCTGACGGCGCTGCGCCATCCCGGGAGGGTGCAGGGGCTGGTGCTTGTTGGGGCGATGATTTACAGCGGCTACGCCAACAGCGAAGTGCCCTCTTTCATGAAACCCTTCATGAAGCTGATGTCGCTGGTTTTTTCGCGACTTATGAAGCTGATGATCACCAGGCTCTATGACGGTAACATCCGCGGCTTCTGGCACGTCAAGTCCCGCCTTTCCGACGAGACCCTTGCAGCATTCAGAGCTGACCTGATGGTGGGTGACTGGTCTCGGTGCTTCTGGGAGCTTTTTCTTGAAACCCACCGCCTTGGATTCAAGAAACGCACAGCGTCGGTTAAGGTGCCGACGCTCGTGGTGACGGGCGAGCACGACCTTACGGTAAAAACGGAAGAGAGCTTCCGCCTCGTGCGTGAAATTGCGGGGGCGGAGCTGCTGGTGATCCCCGATTGCGCCCATCTGCCGCAGGAGGAGCAGCCGGAAGCGTTCGTAAAAGGGGTGCAGACCTTCATGAGGAGGCTTTGCTGAGATGATGCGAGGACTGGTGACGGCGCTCAGAACCCTGACGCTCTTGCCTGTGCCTGGCCGTGAGGCCGAGCGCTTCAGCGATTCGCTCTACTGGTTTGCGCTTGTCGGGTTGCTGATCGGTGCGCTTCAGGCGACGCTTGCCTGGGCCGCTCTCTTTTTCGGGTGGCCGGAGCTTGCCGCAGCCTTGGGGCTTCTCAGTGGGATCGTGCTTACCCGAGGGCTCCATGCCGACGGTCTTGCCGATCTTGCCGACGGCTTTTTCGGCGGGCGCAGCCGTGAGGCGCGGTTGCGTATCATGAAAGATCCTTCTGTCGGCTCTTTCGGGGCGATCGCCCTTGTGGTGGTGAATCTGTTCAAGTGGATATGCCTGCTTGAACTGGTGCGAAACAGGGCTTTCGGCCTGATGGTCGCCGGGGTGATGCTGGCCAGAATGGCGCAGGTGCTTCTTGCCTCGACCCTGCCGTATGCAAGGGCGGATGGCGGTACGGCAACCGCCTTTGTCGAGGGTGCCGGACGCTTTCATCTGCTGGTGGCATTTGTTTCCGGTGCGGCGCTGCTTCTTCTTTTGCCTGGTTGCAGCCCGGTGCGTTCGGGAGCCTTGATGATTGCCGCACTGTTTTCAGCGCTCTTCACCGGATTGATCAGTTATCGCAAAATCGGCGGTGTGACCGGCGATGTGCTTGGAGCGTGCAGCGAGGTGACCGAAACGGTGGTGTGGCTCGTGGCGGCCCTGTTGCTGAAACTGCCCCCAGCCATACTGCAATGATTTTCTTGCTTTAGAGATCATCATGGGACAGAAAGGACGAAAGGCTGATTCTTCCGGCGTATTTTTGCTTATCTGACGGGTTATCATTATAATAGC
This sequence comes from Chlorobiaceae bacterium, assembly GCA_013334975.1. Taxonomy (GTDB): domain Bacteria; phylum Bacteroidota; class Chlorobiia; order Chlorobiales; family Chlorobiaceae; genus Chlorobaculum. The sequence goes on along the minus strand of JAAXWL010000066.1, from coordinate 10,752 downwards.
AAGCAAGTTAATTTTTAACGTACCAGTTACCGTTCATACAGCTTATGAGTAAAGATCTTATCGTTTCCTTTGCCGGCGGCAAAAAAGTCAATGCCGATTTCAGGGGATTCACCATAGAGACCGACCAGTCAGAATATGCCGGCGGCGAAGGTTCAGCTCCAGAGCCTTTCACTCTTTTTCTGGCCTCTATCGGCACCTGTGCAGGGATTTTCGTGTTGTCCTTCTGCCAGAGCCGCCAGATTCCGACCGAAGGGATCCGGCTCGTCCAGAGCCATGAGGCGAAGCCTGACGGAAGGGGGATTGGCAAGATTACCCTGACGATCGAACTGCCTCCGGATTTTCCTGAAAAGTACAAGGATGCGGTTATCAGTGCGGCCAATCTCTGCGCAGTCAAGAAGCATATCATGGAGCCTCCGGTGTTCGAAGTCAGAACTGAAACCGTCACTCAATGATCTCCGTTACCTGCGGCGACGCTGCCAGTCTTCGCACATCGGTCTTTACCATGAACCACTCTCCCCGAAGAGGTGGGTCTGATTTAACGATACCCGACGTTCCATGAAAAACTCTCGCGTCGGCAGACCGGTTCACTGCCGTTCTGTCGAAGAGATTCCCAGGGTAACCTGTTTTCTTCCGGAGGGGGTACCTCCCTCGCGGTTGCAGAATGTCGTGCTTTCGGTCGATGAGGTCGAGTCGCTCCGTCTTGCCGATTTCGAAGGGTTGTATCAGGCCGATGCCGCTGAAAAGATGAAGGTCTCTCGTCAGACTTTCGGCAGGATCATCAAGTCAGCCCGGAAAAAGGTTGCCGAAGCCCTTGTTGGTGGAAAAACCATCTGTATCGAAGGGGGGAACATCAACGGAAGTTGCTCAACCGGTGAATCGCAGGAGCCAGCCCTCTGCATCTGCCTGCATTGTGGCCATGAGCAGCCCCACGTGCCCGGGATTCCCTGCAGGACGGCGGTTTGTCCGCACTGCAACAAAGCGCTGATCCGCAAGGGGAGGTACAGCAGTGTCGATTGAGCGCAGGCCGGATTTTTCCAGTCTTCCGTTGCCGCACATCCGGTTTGGAGCAGGGCGGATTTCACATCTCTCCTCAATGGCATCGGCTTACGGCACGAAGATGCTTCTGGTTACCGGACGCAATACTCTGAGTCGTTCCGACTTCCTTTCGGGCCTGATTGCTGGATTGCAAGAGGAAGGTATGCACTGCACCTGCCTCGAAGTCGATCGGGAACCTTCGCCTGAGATGATTGACGGAGTGATCAGCTCGAGCCGGAAGCAACTATTCGATGTTGTTGTGGCAATCGGCGGCGGCAGTGTCATGGATGCCGGGAAGGCCTTGTCAGCCATGCTTCTGCAGCAGCACTCCGTTGAGCGCTTTATCGAGGGGCAGCCTGGTCTGCTGCTTCATGATGGCCGAAAAGTGCCTTTCATCGCCGTGCCGACCACCTCGGGCACCGGAAGCGAGGTCACCAGCAATGCCGTCATCAGCAGGGTCGGACATGGTGGATACAAGCGCTCCCTGCGCCATCCGGCCTTTGTGCCCGATGTGGCCATCATCGATCCCGAACTCATGGTGACACTTCCGCCGGAGATGACAGCCTCGACCGGTATGGATGCCCTGACCCAGCTTCTTGAGGCTTACCTCTCGCCCTTTTCCAGCCCTTATACTGATGCCGTTTGTCTCATTGGACTTGAGCAGTTCAGCACCTCGTTCGAGAAAGCGTGTGGCGCCGGAGCGGGTGATGTTTCTGTTCGGGCCGGCATGGCCTATGCGGCACTCATGTCGGGCATTGCACTGGCAAGCGCAGGGCTTGGCATCGTTCACGGATTTGCTTCGTCGGTGGGCGGCCTTGTCGATATTCCCCACGGCACGCTCTGCGCCACCCTTCTTGCCGAATCGACACGGGAGAACATCTGCCAGCTTCGGGCAAGAGGTGATGCCTCGTCCGCTTTGCACAAATTCGCCAATGCGGCCAGAATTCTTGATGCTCATGCAGGGGCTGATGATGCTGAAGCGTGTGACCGGCTGACCGGGCTGCTCGAAACCTGGCAGGAGCGTTTCGGCTTTCCGCGTCTCGGTACTTTCGGTGTCAGGGAGAGCGATTTCGACACCATCATCGCCACCACAAGAAGCAAAAGCAACGCCATTGCCCTCAACGAAAAGTCAATGCGGAGCATTCTTGAGTCGAGGGTGTGAGTGGGGGAAGAAAAGAGTGGCTGGTGGACGAAGCGGACTTTGTGGACTTTTAGGAAGAATAGGTCTTATAGGTTAAATCAGGAAGAGTTTTCCCTACTCAGCACTCTCTTTTGTAACATTGTCGTTTGCGTCCTTTTTTTACATTGTCCACTCTCTCTTCTCCCCCCACCCGTTGCCCATTGCTCATTGCTCGTCGCTCGTCGCTCAGCACTCCTCATTTCTTGTTGTCCACCAGTCGTTGCCGTAGTTGTAGAAGAGCTCTTCGCCCTGGAGGATGTCACGGAGGGCGTAGATGACCAGCTCGGTTCCTGTGGAGGCCTCTTCGCGGTAGTAGGCCACATTGGGGTTGGAAGAGTGGTTGAAGAGCATGCCATTACCCATGGCAACCAGCCGTTTGTCTTCAGCACTTCCGTAGAAGACGTAGTTGAGCAGTTCACCGCCGATATCTTTGTCGGTCACCTCAATCGCCGGGCAGCGCTCCACGATCTCGCCTTCGCTGATCGCCCTGAGCGCGAAAGCTCCCCGTCCGCTGACCGTTGATTTATCGATTCCAACCGTGTTTCGCTGTGTTCCGGAGGGTTTTGTTTTGCGACGCAGGAAGAGACCCAGGGGTATGCCGGCAACAACTCCGGTGGCAAAGAGTATGGCCGTTTCAAGAGAGAGATTCGGTGTCATCGGTTTGCTTGTGGTCCAGTGGCAGAGAAAAGCTGAAAATACGAATATCGCGTCTGAATCCCTTGTTCATGGTTACCGGTTCAGAATCAGCTCAAAGATCGAAACGGTTTTCGACAGCCAGAACGGAGGCTCTGGCTTGTTGTGACCATCTCATGGAATAATTTCTGTACTTTCCATGGTGAGCATTGTGAGAGTATCAGGATGAAATCCTGAAACTGACATTGAAATCGTTATCGCAATCGCATGTCAACTTCTGATGGATCGATCCTGCGGATTGAAGGAGTCTCGAAAAGCTATCTTATGGGAGAGGTGACTGTATCGGCGCTTCGGGCAATATCGCTTGAATTCGGTGCTGGAGAGATGGTTGTGCTGCTTGGTGCTTCGGGTAGCGGTAAATCGACCCTGCTCAACATTGTCGGCGGACTCGATGTGCCGGATGCCGGGACAGTATCTTTTGGTGGACGTGACATAACCGCAGGAGGAGAGGCCGGTCTGACCCTTTGGCGGAGACGGTACGTCGGTTTTGTTTTCCAGTTCTACAACCTTATCTCGAGCCTTTCTGCACTGGAGAATGTGCAATTAGTGACCGAGCTGGTCGAAGCACCCATGTCGGCTGCTGAAGCGTTGCGGCTTGTCGGTCTCGGTGACCGTCTGAACCATTTTCCTTCACAGCTTTCTGGAGGAGAGCAGCAACGGGTAGCTATTGCCCGTGCGGTTGCCAAGCGACCGCAACTGCTTTTATGTGACGAGCCGACCGGGGCGCTCGACTACAGCACCGGCAAACTCGTGCTCGAAGTGATCGAGCGGGTGAACCGCGAACTGGGCACAATGACTCTGGTTATTACGCATAATGCCTCGATTGCTGGTATGGGCGACCGTGTGGTCACCCTGCGCAGCGGAGAGGTGCTCGAAGATCGCCGAAACAGTGTGAAAATCTCCCCTTCTGCGCTCTCATGGTAAGACTCATCTCCTCCTGTATCGCAATCGGATTGCATCAATCCAGATCATACTTCTCTTCGTAATTCTCTTTGAGTTTGCTGTCCTGTTCGGATTTGTGCAGTATGAAATTTCCAACGACCAGCACATCCAGTCCGGTACCCATGAAACATCTGAAGGCATCTTCCGGGGTACAGACGATAGGTTCACCGCGAACGTTGAACGAGGTGTTCACGATAACGGGACATCCTGTAAGTTCGTAGAAGCGGTTGATCAGTGCGTGATAGCGGGGATTGGTTTCAGCATGAACCGTCTGCACCCTGGCGCTGTAATCAACGTGGGTGATTGCCGGAACTTCAGATCGCGGAATATTGAGCTTGTCGATCCCAAAAAGAGCTTTTTGCTCATTGGTCATCTCGTACCGTTTGTTTCTGACGACGTCGGTGACCAGCAGCATATAGGGGCTGTCCGTATCCATTTCGAACCATTCACTGACCTGTTCTCGCAAAACACTTGGCGCAAAAGGTCTGAAACTCTCTCTGTATTTCACTTTGAGATTGAGCTGCTTTTGCATGGCAGGCGATCGGGGATCTGCAATGATGCTGCGTGAGCCCAGGGCCCGAGGTCCGAATTCCATACGTCCCTGCATCCATCCGACAGCTTTGCCGTTGGCGAGCGCCTGTGCTGTCTGCTCTGTGAGAGCTTCGGGTGTGACTTTCGTAAACCGGGCCCCTGTCTTTGACAACGCAGACTCGGTTTCTGCATCACTGTACTCGGGCCCAAGATATGAGCCTTGCATGGCGTCAAGTTTATTTGTCGTCTTGCGAGGCTTGCCATGCATGATGTGATAAGCGCCCAAAGCGGCTCCCAGGGCGCCACCGGCATCACCGGCTGCCGGTTGAATCCATAGTTTTTCAAAAATGTTTTCGCGTAAAAGAATGCCGTTGGCTACACAGTTCAGAGCAACGCCGCCGGCCATACACAGGTTTTTTTCGTCGGTCTCTCTGGCAATACCCCGGGCAAGTTTGACGACGATCTCCTCGGTTACTTTCTGGACCGAAGCGGCCAGATCCATCTCTTTTTGTGTCAGGGTTGATTCCGACTTGCGTGGAGGTCCACCGAAGAGCTGGTCAAACTTGCGGTTGGTCATCGTCAGGCCGGTGCAATAATCAAAGTACTCCATATTGAGATGAAAGCTTCCGTCATCCCTGATGTCGATCAGATGGTTTTTGATCTTGTCAACATACTTTGGCTCTCCATAGGGAGCCAGCCCCATCACCTTGTATTCGCCGGAATTTACTTTAAAACCGGTGTAGTAGGTGAAGGCAGAGTAAAGGAGCCCCAGAGAGTGCGGAAAGTGGATCTCTTTATGGACTTTCAGTTCATGGCCGTTGCCGACGGCAAGAGAGGTCGTTGTCCATTCGCCTACTCCATCCAGTGTCAGTACTGCCGCCCGTTCAAAAGGTGACGGAAAGAACGCGCTTGCTGCATGTGAGAGATGGTGTTCGGAAAACAGAACCTTGTCGCGCCACCTGATCTTTTTGCCGAACAGCTTCTCAAGTTCTTTGACGATCAGGGATTTCTGAAAAAGCTTGTCTTTGATCCACAGGGGCAGTGACATGGAAAAACTGCTAAAACCGCGTGGTGCAAAAGCAAGATAGGTTTCCAGAATCCGTTCGAACTTGATGAACGGTTTGTCATAAAAAACAACGGAATCCAGTTCTGAGGGCTTGATTTTTCCAGCCTGCAAACAAAATGTTATGGCATGAGACGGAAATCGGTCATCGTGTTTTTTACGTGTAAACCGCTCCTCCTGTGCGGCGGCAAGAATAACGCCGTCTTTGACCAAACACGCCGCACTGTCGTGATACCACGCAGAAACCCCTAAAATCAGCATAAGTTTTTTTAAAACAAGGTATAAATAAAAGGAGCGATGACAGAGCCCTGAGCAAGAATCAACAGACCGCCCAGTATGAGTACGACAAGGATCAGCGGGGCAAGCCACAGTTTTTTGCGGACTTTAAGGAAACTCCAGAGTTCGGTGAGAAAGCTCATTATGTTGTTGTTTTTAAAATTGCTCTTTGAAAGAGACCGGTTCCGGCCCGAGCGGCAGACGTTCTTTCCAGTAGCTCGGTTTTGATACTTTTTTCAGTAACAATTCATCCCGGCCTGTCAGACGCATGACGATGGCAAGAGGGGTGAACAAACAGAAGAAGATAATGCCTAAAACGACAGGGCTTACGATTTTTCCAAGTAACCATCCAATTCGCATCCAGAGCTTGTTGAGCGGAAGAAGCAGGTCGGGCTTGAGTATAGTAACGATGAGGGTAAGCAATGACAGTGTCGAAAATATCCATACTGCGGCCAGATGGGTTTTGAACGCAGTGCGCCAGGCTATCAGGGCAAAAACGACGGCAAACAGCAATCCGAATTTACGATTGGATGGTAGTTCAATTTCCTCGAATTTCATGGTATCTGTTCTCTGTTTCGCAGTTGATGAGTAGTGTCGTGTCAACGGTAAATAGTCAGAATTGTTTCTATCATCGAAATCGGTATCCAAATCGATATCGGTATCGATTTCCACTTGAAGAGGCTAAAGAAAAACTCGCCGAGCATTATGGTATAATGTGATAAATATATGATAATTAAATAGATAAAGCCATAGACTGTTTTTCTTTTTTTAAATAAATAATCGATTTCAATCCCGATCACGATTTCGATCTGGATAAATTCGTGGCTCCGAACTATACGACATTTTAAGCATGATATGAAAGTGGGTTGGCACAAGGGCATGATTGCCCCTGTGTGCGGGTTTCCGCGATGCTGTAAAGTGACGGCAGACGGCCTGTCAAATGCGGATGTTCAGCGCTGAGGTGTTTGTCGGGACGGTTTGCAGACGAACTGACATTACTGCTGTACATCAACCTGCGCGCTCGTCGATGCAAGGAAGTGCATCGGAATGGAGCGCGCGGTTCGGGATTGTACTGGTAACCTCTGGTCAATCGATTGTCTTCTTGTGCGTGTTCGAATACCTTGTAATGCCTGCAAATGAGATGATCGCTCTTCAGAGTTTGGGGCTGCCACCCGGAAAAATGTTGCACAGCCTTTTCTTGGCGACAGGTTTTGATCTCAGGCTGCCGTCATCGGGAGCAACTTTTGCGCCGCCTGAGGGGCTGCCGGCGCGCATCTCTATGGCAAGAGGTGCAAGTCTCGGGCCGCTGCCGGGGGAGGCGCCGGAGGGCTTGGCTGCAACTGCCGGTTTTGGTTTCGGAGCAGAAGCGACGGGTGGCGTACCTGACGCTTTGGCAGCGGCTGCCGGTTTTGGTTTCGGGGCGCCGCCTGGAGGAGTTTTGGGCTGTATCTCTTTTTTGGCGGGTTCCGGTGTCTGTGTCATGATCACCTCGTCGATTAAGGGTTTTTTCGGACAGGAGTTCCAACCGCGCGGCAGTTGGGGTTACGGAAAAAGAGCTTCGGATGTTATGATCTTTGCAAGGAACATTCAAAGAAACGCCTTGTGAACAATCTCATTCAGAAAGTCAATGGCAAGCTTGCGACGAGTCGGTGTGACTATGAAATGCTGCTCTATTCGATGGTCTCTGAACCTTATTTTTACGCCCTTCCGGATTGCCGCTGTGGATAGACACTGACCATGCCTGGGAAAAAAAGCTTGCTCTGTTATTTACAAATAGTACACTTGATATTCAAGAGATCGCTCACAAAATGTCGCGTCTTTGCTACGGTTTCTATTGATTGGTTAAGGTAAACAGGAGGACGACGGGTCTGATTCGGCATTGGCCCGATGTTCAATAAGCAGGTTCGATCCGGATCCGGATGATGACCATGAAGCAGCTCAATCGAAAACTTTTACGGGATATTCTGCATCTGAAGGGGCAGATGCTTGCGGTCATGGCTGTGGTGGTATGCTCTGTGTCGATGTTTATTTCGATGAGCAACGTGAAGTATTCTCTTGAACGGTCGCGTTCCGATTACTACAGCCGTTACCGTTTTGCCGATCTGTTTGTGCAGCTCAAGCGGGCTCCCGAGTCAGCCCTTGAGACGATACGGCGCGTTCCTGGAGTGGCTACGGCAACGACGCGCATCGTGACCAGGGTGACCATCGATGTGCCTGGTCTGGAGGAGCCGGCGACGGCGCAACTGGTCTCGCTTTCCGACCGGGGAGAGCCGGGGCTTAATGGCGTCTTCATTGTTGCGGGACGCAAACCCGATTCGTCGAGACCTGAGGAGGTTGTTGTGAGCCGGCCGTTCATGAAGGCTAACCACCTCAACCTGGGAGATCATATCGGCGCGGTGATCAACGGGAGGTGGAAGCGCCTCGTCATCGTTGGTACCGGCCTTTCGCCGGAATATATCTACGAGGTGCAGCCGGGGGCCTTTTTTCCCGATAACCGGCGTTTCGGGGTCTTCTGGATCAGCCGCAAGGCGCTCGAATCGGCGCTTGATATGAGTGGTGCTTTCAATGACCTGTCGCTTACTCTTTTGCACGGCGCTTCGGAAAAGGAGGTGATCCGCAGGCTCGACCGGATGCTCGACCGCTATGGTTCGTTCGGGGCTTACGGGCGCGGAGAGCAGCTTTCCGACCGCTTTATCGCTGACGAGATTCGCGTTCTCGGTATGGAGATTACCGTACTGCCCACCATCTTTCTTGTCGTGGCGGTCTTTCTGCTCAACATCGTGCTTCAGCGTCTGGTGAGTACCCAGCGTGAGCAGATCGCCGTGCTTAAGGCGATGGGGTATGACGATGAGGATATCGGGTTGCATGTGCTCGGCTTCGCTCTCCTGCCCACAGTGGCCGGTGTGATGGTGGGGTCGGCACTTGGCGCCTGGCTTGGCTCATCCCTTCTGCAACTCTATGGGGATGTCTACAATTTCGAGAGGCTGGTGTATGTCTTCAGGATGGAGAATGCCGTTGCTGCCATTCTCCTGAGTCTTGCTGCGGCCGTCGGAGGTGCCTTGATGGCGGCACGGCGGGCAGTGAATCTGCCGCCAGCCGAGGCTCTGCGTCCTGAGTCGCCGAGGCTCTGCCGACCTGGTATTCTGGATCATCCCCGTCTGGCAGGGCGCTTTCCGGTGCCGTTGCGCATCATTCTGCGCAACATCGAGCGACATCCCTTCAAATCGATGTTGTCGGTGACGATGATTGCCTTTTCCATTGCCATTCTCGTGGCTGGTCGGTACAGTTTTGATTCTGTCGAGCGCATGATCGATGTGGAGTTTGGTATGAGACACAGGGAGGATGTTACTGTGATCTTCAATGATAACATGCCCTCATCGATCGTTTTCAGTTTTGCTTCGATGAAGGGGGTGCTCGAAGCGGAGTATTATCGTGAAGAGCCGGTGAGGCTGGTTTCCGGCTACCGTTCACGTCGTCAGACGATCAAGGGCTTGCAGAAAACCGATGGACTGCAACGGATCATCGACAGTGACGGAGTAATTCGGAAGCTTCCGGAGCACGGACTTCTGTTGACTACAACGCTGGCCGATCTGCTGGGAGTCAGGCCGGGGGAGATCATCCGGGTGGAGTTTCTGCAAGGGGCGCGTCGTGTCGCTGATGTGCCGGTGGTCGCAACCATCGATGAAATCATTGGTCTTTCAGCCTGTATGCGTCTCGAAGAGCTGAACCGGATTGCCGGAGATGGAGGGGTGCTGAATGCTGCAGTGCTGAAAATCGATGATCGGGAGCAGGTTGAGCTCTATGAACGCTTCAAACACACGCCGGGGATTGCCGGTATCATGATGCTTCAGGCGTTGCGAGAGAGCTTCGATGAGATGATCGCTAAAAGCATGAACACCTCGACCTTTATTCTGACCTCATTTGCCAGCATTCTTGCCTTTGCGATGATCTATAATGGTGCGCGCATTACCCTGTCGGAAAGGGCTCGGGAGCTGTCGAGTCTCAGGGTGCTCGGAATGACGAACCTGGAGATCGCCGTGATTCTTCTCGGCGAGCAGGCGCTGTTCTGCCTTGCAGCCATTCCGGTCGGTTTTCTGATCGGTATCGGTTTGTCGGTGTTGCTGGCTTATGCGCTCAGCTCCGAGCTTTACCGGATGCCGGTGGTGTTTACGCCGGACAACTTTCTTTTTGCTTTGGCCGTTATGGTTACGGTTGCTATCCTGTCAGGAGTGATGGTTGGCAGGCGAGTGGTGAGGCTCGACCTGATCGCTGTTCTGAAAACAAGGGAGTGAGATGATACCAAAAAGTAAAACAGGACGCATTCTTCTCGGCGCTTCGATTGCCGTCGTGCTTCTGATTCTCCTGATGCTCAGGCCGGCATCCTTGATGGTCGATGCAAGCCGCAGCAGCTATGGACCGCTCGAAGTGATTCTGGAGGAGGAGGGGGTCACGAGGGTGACCGATCGCTTCTTTCTGTCGGCGCCGGTAAGCGGTGTGGTTTTGCGCAGCACACTGGCCGAGGGTGACAGTGTTCGGGTCGGGACGGGCGTCGCCATGATCCTGCCTCCCGGTCAGAATTCCAGGGAGTACCGTGAGGCTGCTTTGCTTGCCGGTTCCGCATCGGCTTCGGTGCAGGAGGCGCAGGCCCACGAGCGTCTGTTAGGGGTGCGTCTGGCCCAGGCTCGTCTGAAGTCTGCGCGTTACGAAAAACTCTATCAGGAGGGGGCGGTTTCGCAGGAGAGCCGTGAACTGGCCGCAGAAGAGCATTCGGTGCTTGAAAAAGAGCTGCTTGCAGCCTCTGCTGCGCTCAGATCGGTGCGTCTCCAGGCTTCAGCTGCGGAAGCACGCATCGACAAAGGGCTCGTCGGCAGCCCTGTCCATGTTCTCTCACCGGTCGAAGGACGAGTATTGCGTCTGCTTGAAAAGAACGAGAAGGTGGTTTTGGCGGGTACACCCCTGGTTGAAATCGGAAATCCCCGACTGCTCGAAGTGGTTATCGACGTCCTGTCCACCGATGCAGTAAGGGTGAGGC
>JAAXWL010000065.1 GCA_013334975.1 Chlorobiaceae bacterium | reverse complement strand
CAAACTCTTCTTATTGAGGTGCTTCGTCATCGTGTAGTGCCCGGATTTCGGGGACTCACCTTGTCTTTGTTGCGTTTACAGGCGTTGATGTATGAAGTATGAAGTTTGATGCTCAATGTTGTTGTTGTGACGAACTTTCGAGGTGCATTGAGGTTTCTATGAAGAGTGTGAAGCCGTTGACTTCATTTGCCAATTCCGACCTGTCGGGAAAGCGCTCCCGGCGTGGACAGGCACGGGGGAGTGCTCCGACGAATTGGTTTGTAAAAAAACGAACAAAGACGATACCGGCTTCGATGCCGATTTGGATCATTCGTTACTCTCCTGAAATCCTGAAATTGGGACGAATGGTGGGACACATGAGACCAATGGGACGGATGGGACAGCGAAGCTCAGGACGATTCTTTCCGCATTCTCTCGTCACCGGTTACCTGACAGCATTACCAATGGAACGAAAGAGCTTCCGGAATTTTTCTGCTTCTCGTCACCTGCCACTCGTCAACCTTCTCTTTACGTGCTTTCAGTCTTTGACGCAGCGGACGGAGAAGCCGTTATTGGGTCCAACCTGGCCTCGGCGAACGGCGTTGTCGTAGAACTCCATTGCCCTGCCCCAGCCTTTGCCGTTTTCGGCGGGGGTGGCGCTCCAGAAGCGGGCGAACTGACCGAGCAGCACGAAAGCGCCGTCGCTGTCGCGACGTGCACCGGATGGACGTGCATTGAAGCCGTTGCTGTTTTCAGGGGCACCCGCCTGGCCTTCCCATTGGTCAGGGGATTTCAGGGCTTTTGCCGCCTCTTTTTCGCCTCCGCAGGCGTGTACCAGATCACTCCACTCCTCATCGGTCGCCACATGCCACCCTTCGGGTGCAATGCCTCTCGGGTCGGTGACTGTGTACCAGTTATAGAGCATACCCGTGGTTCCGGCATTTTCCGGCTTGTTGTCATAGCTGCTCCGTGCGCCTGTGGCAAGCAGGGCCCATGCTGCGCCATCCGGAACCTCCGGAACAGGATCACCGTTGCGGTAGCGGGTCACCTTCAGGTTCTCCGACATCCAGACCGCTCCTCCGATGGTTACGGTGCCATAGGTGTTGCCGTCACTATCGGTGACGGGGATGCCACTTTTTCTGCTGCATCCGGTCATGACGATCGTCAGCAGGAGTACGGTCACCGTTGCGATGTTTCTGAAAAGGGATGGTTGTCTCATGATCAATAATGTCTTTTTGGTTCTCCCGTCATCCGGAGCCTCCAGATCGTGTTGTTCTGCCAATATAGAGTGAATTATCGGGTAAACCGTTAACGCCCTTATGCCAGATTGATGCTTTGTCATGCAGCGCCGGGTTTCTTTTTTATTACATTATGCTGAGAAAAGCGACAACACGGTTATCAGACAGACAGTGCATTGATTATGAACAGGTGGACAACTCTCGGAACCTTGGGATCACTCTCCCTGGTTCTGTTCATGGCAGGCATTCTTGACGGATGTCGGCCCAACAAGCAGCCCGATTCATTGACGGGCAACGTTACCGAAGCTCCGTCGGCAGCGTCTGATTCTTCCGGTCATGCCGTCACTATTGAGTCGGGGGATCGTTCGGTCGAGATCAGCGAGGCGGTCGAGCAATGGCCGACGGGTGCACCTGCGGAGGTTCCCCGCTACCCTTATGGCACGATCAGGAAGATCATCAGAAGCGAGACTCCCGAAGGAAACAGTTGGGATATGGCTATTGATGGTTTGCCGGAACATGCGATCAGGGAGTACGAGGCGATGCTTAAGGCCAGCGGTTTCAAAACCACCTCGCTGATCGTTCCGGCCCAGGATGGCGAACGGGGAAGCGTTACGGGTGAAAAGGGGCTGGTGACGGTGGTGCTGATCGGTTCCGGTTCCAGTGCCAACCTGTCGATTATCCAGAAGTTTTAGCCAGACGGCGCCTGTATGCTGATTGATCGGGGGAGTTTCTGCGAACCTCTGGTCTGAAGGTGAGCCAGATTCACTCTTTCTCTGTATCTTCAGCCATGAAGGCCGTGTATCGAAAGAACCCAAATCGAACGATTCCATGACACGTTACAATCCAGAGTGCATCTTCTGCAAGATAACCGCCGGTCTCATTCCGGCTACCGTGCTCTACCGGAACGACGTTGTGGTCGCATTTCGCGACATCACTCCTGTGGCGCCAACCCATGTACTCATCATTCCCGTGGAGCATATCCGCTCGCTGAGTGAGCTGACGGAGGCTGATTCGGAGATTGCCGCGCAGATTCTGCTTGCCGCGCGCATTGTGGCTGACATAACCGGGGTGCTCGAATCGGGGTACCGTGTGGTTTTCAACAACGGTGCGGATGCGTTGCAGAGCGTCGGTCATATCCATGCACACCTGATCGGAGGCAGGCCGATGGGCTGGCCCCCTTTTGCAGGTCATGAGGTGCGTCACTGAATACCCTTATCCGGAAGAGAGGATAACGGGCGCATAAAAAAAGGCGCATTTCTCCCTGAACGGGGAAACCTTTTAGTTCGCAGAGTGTGTTATTTGTACTTAGTCTATTTAAGCAGTCATCCATTCAGCCATTTTCTATTCCGGATTTGATAGAACCATGAAATTATCTGAATTGAAAGCCGGCGATCGGGCTGAAGTGACCTCGGTTTTGGCAGAGCCTGCCGTCAGGCGTCGCCTCATGGATATGGGGTTGGTTCGGGGCACCGAACTTGAGGTACTTCGGTTCGCTCCGCTAGGCGATCCCATAGAGATTCGTTACAAAGGGCTTCTGCTCACCATGAGGCTGAACGAGGCGGAGGGCATCACGGTCAACAAGCTCGCTTCAGCGGAGGTTTGTACTGATGGTGGCGGAGGCATACGCAGGCGTCATCGTTTCGGAAGAGGAGCATGAGCGCCATGAAAGAGATACGGGTTGCTTTGGCCGGCAATCCGAACGCGGGCAAATCGTCCCTGTTCAATGCCCTGACCGGGGCGCATCAGCGGGTGGGCAATTTTTCGGGGGTGACCATCGAGAAGCACGAAGGGTATCTGGATTACCGGGAGTGCCGGATCACTGTGGTCGATCTGCCGGGAATCTATTCACTGACCCCCTATTCGCCGGAGGAGATCGTAACCCGTCGCTACATCATCGACGAGCGCCCCAATGTGGTCGTCAATGTGGTCGAAGGCACCAATCTTGAGAGGAACCTCTTGCTTACGGTTCAGCTCATGGAGATGGAGGTCGATCTTCTTGTGGCGCTCAACATGATCGACGAGGTCGAACAGAAGGGCATTTCGATCGATATAGACCAGCTTGAAAAGCTTCTGGGCAGCCATATCGTGCCGACCTCTGCCCGGCAGAGAAAAGGTCTTGATGATCTGCTGGATCATATTATCAGCGTGAGTGATGGTCGTATTGAGATCAGGAAGAACAAGATGACCTTCAGTCCTCAGGTGGAGAAGGCCGTCGAGAGCATTGCCGGGTTGCTCGGCCATGAACGTGATCTCAGCAAGGCGAACCACCGCTGGCTTGCGATCAAGCTTCTTGAAAATGACCGGGAAATCTACAGTCAGGTGCAGAAGTATCCGGTCTGGGTCAAGGTCGAACTGGCCATTCAGGAAGCCATCTCGGAGTGCGGACTCCTTCAGGGCACCGATCCCGAGGTGCTGATCACCGAAGACCGCCATGCTTTCGTTCGTGGCGCCATGCAGGAGTGTGTTCGCCAACCCAGGGTGTCGCGTGCCACACCGAGCGAAAAGATCGACATGGTGGTGCTGAACCGGGTGCTGGGGCTGCCGATCTTCTTTTTTGTGGTATGGGCCATCTTTCAGTTGACCTTCACGCTCGGCGCCCCGCTTATGGATGCGCTTGAGTATGCTTTTGCATTGCTTTCAGATACCGTTGCGCCGCACCTGCCCAATCCGGTGCTTCGATCGATCTTTGTCGATGGGGTGATTTCAGGCGTTGGCAGTGTGGTGGTGTTCCTTCCGAATATCGTGCTGCTGTTCATGGGGCTGTCGTTTCTGGAGGCTTCGGGTTATATGGCAAGGGCGGCTTTCGTTATCGACAAGGTGATGCACCGTTTCGGGTTGCACGGAAAGTCCTTCATTCCCATGATCACCGGTTTCGGCTGTTCTATTCCTGCGATCATGGCGACCCGTACACTGAAGAGTCGCTCCGATCGCCTTGCCACCATCATGACTATTCCCTTCATGAGCTGCGGCGCCAAGCTGCCGGTCTATGTGCTTCTAACGGGAGCTTTTTTCCCGCCTACCATGGCTGCCAACGTGATGTTCGGCATCTATCTGCTCGGCATCGTCATGGGCCTCTGGACGGCATGGATACTCAAATCGACGGTGCTGAAGAGCGAATCGGAGCCGTTCGTCATGGAGCTGCCACCCTACCGCTGGCCGACCTTCACCTCGGTGATCCTGCAGGCAAGAATGAAGGCCGTGATGTACCTGAAGAAGGCCGGTACGCTTATTCTGGGGGCGGTGATGGTGATCTGGGCCTCCAGCAATTATCCGCACAGCCGTGCACTCGAAGCCGAACTGGCGCGTGAAACCGTGCGTATCGAGCTATCCCCTGTTGCTCAGGAGCAGAAAGAGCAGGCGTTACGGCATCTTCAGGCAAGCATGGAATCGAGACAGCTCGAATACTCCCTGGCCGGACGGAGCGGCAAGCTGCTCGAACCACTCATCAGGCCGCTCGGATTCGACTGGAGGATCGGCATCTCCCTGGTGACCGGACTGGCGGCAAAAGAGGTAGTGGTTTCGACTCTCGGCACTATCTTTTCGATCGGGCACGCTGAAGAACAGAGCGGCCTTTCGGCCATTCTCAGGAGCGATCCCGGTTTCAGCAGGGCTACAGCTCTCAGCCTCATGGTCTTTGTGCTGCTCTACATTCCCTGCGTGGCGGCTATGGGGGTCATGAAGAAAGAGGTTGGTTCATGGAAGCCGGTGCTCCTCTATTCGGGTTATGTGCTGCTGGTTGCATGGGTGGCGTCGTTCATTACCTACCGGCTCGCGCTGTTGTTTGCCTGAGGGGCTCTCTTGCTCCAGTTCGCCATCGAAAAATGAGCAATTGTGATGAGAGCCCCCCGGCAGGCGTCAACTGAAGGGTCAGGCCGTGACGGCGGCGGTCGCAGCCGTTTCCTGCTCGCTCTGGACGCAGATAAGCCCGGCATCCTCTGCGCGCAGGATGATATCGTCGACGGGCAGGTTCATCGGTACGGGTTTGCCGTCGAGCATCGTGATGGCAAGGTCGGGATGGGCGGCAAGATGGGCTTTGATGACCGACTCCCAGTGCTCCCTGGGCTCTTTTTCAAGCGTATTCCACGAGAGGCGTCCCCGGCATTTGGGAAAGGTGGAACATCCTAACCAGGGGCCGCGTTTACCGCTTCTCAGATTCATAGGCGCCCCGCACTTCGGACAGGCGAGGTCGGTTTTGACCGGGGGAGCCTTGATGGGCTCGATATGCCTCTGCTTGTTCAGGTTGAGCAGGGTGTTACACTTCGGATAACTCGAACAGGCCAGAAAAGGGCCGAGCCGACCGTTTCGCAAAAGCATCTGTCCCTCTCCGCATACCGGACAGCGGACGCCGGTCTCTTTGGGGCGGGCTTTCGTTGAGGTGATTGCCTTGATGTTTTTGCATTTCGGATAGTTCGAGCATCCGAGAAACTTTCCGCTGGCCGTCCATTTGATGACCATGTGGCCGGTGCCGCATTTGTCGCAGACGACGGCATCCCGGTTCTGGGGAATGAGCGGGTCACTCTTGCGGTGACTCAGCACCGATTCGAGGGGCCGGTAGAAGCTGTCGAGCACTTTCTCGTATTCGTCCTCCCCCGAAGCGACCTTGTCAAGCTCGTCCTCCATCTCTGCCGTGAATTTGACGTTAAAAAGGTCAGGGAAGTTGGCCACGAGAATTGTTGAAACATCTCTGCCCAGTTCGGTCGGAATGATTTTTTTCTTCTGGAGTTCTACATAGCGCCGCTCCTGAAGGGTTGAAAAGATCGCTGCATAGGTAGACGGACGACCGATGCCGTAGTTGTCGAGATCCTTGACCAGGCTCGCTTCGCTGAAGCGGGCAGGAGGACGGGTGAAGCTCTGGCGCCGGTCGAGCTCCGACATGTCGAGCCGCTCTTTGATGGCAAGCCGCTCGGGCAGCTTGACGATCTGCTCCTTTTCGACTTCGTCCCGGGTTGATTTCTGGGCTTCGTAGTCGAGCTCCTGCTGGTCGTCATAGACCCTGAAGAAGCCGGGGAAGAGAACCCTGTTGCCGGTAGCCCGGAAAAGAAACTTTTTCTGGTGGTCTTCGACCTCCACTCTGGTCTGTTCGATTTTTGCCGGAGCCATCATGGAGGCCAGAAAGCGCTTCCAGATCAGTTCATACAACCTGAACTGGTCGGGACTCAGATGACGCCGGAGCGATTCGGGGGTACGGTCGATCGATGTCGGACGGATCGCTTCATGCGCGTCCTGGCTGTTTTTGCCGGCTTTGCCGGGGATGGGTGTTCCGCGATACTCGGCGCCGAACTGCCGTGAGATGTAATCGTGTGCCTGGGCGACCGCTTCGCCGCTGATGCGGGTCGAGTCGGTTCGCATATAGGTGATGAGGCCTGTGGCCCCTTCATTGCCGAGTTCGATGCCTTCGTAGAGCTGCTGGGCGGTGCGCATCGTTTTCTGCGAACCGAATCCGAGCTGGTTCGATGCTGCCTGCTGAAGCAGTGATGTGGTGAACGGCAGGGGCTGTTTTCGCTGGATCACTTTCGGGACGATGTCGCCAACGGCGAAGAGGCGTCCCTGGATGGCTGAGGCAATCGCTTCTGCCTGTTCTCCGGAGCCGATTTCCGGTTTTTCTCCCTTGACCTTGACGAGCCTGGTGCGGAAGGTTTCTCCAGATGTCGTTATAAAATCGGCATAGATACTCCAGTACTCCTGTGGCGTAAAGGCTTCGATCTCCATCTCACGTTCACAGATCAGCCTCAAGGCAACCGATTGCACCCTTCCGGCCGAGAGGCCCCGGTAGACGACATTCCAGAGGAACGGGCTGATTTTGTAGCCGACGATCTTGTCGAGCCCCTGCCGGGTCTGCTGTGAGCGGACGAGGCGATAGTCGATCTGCTTGGGACGGCTGACGGCCTCGATGATGGCGTTTTTGGTGATTTCATTGAACAGCACGCGGAAGACCGGTTTTTTGGCGAACTCGATCTCATTGGAGATGTGCCAGGCGATCGCCTCGCCTTCGCGGTCGGGGTCAGTGGCAATCAGTACCCGGTCAGCTTCACCCGCCAGCTTTTTGAGCTGTTTCACCACCTTTTCCTTGCCGGCGATCACCTCGTATCGGGGTTCGTAGTGATGATCGAAGTCAATACCAATCTCTTTTTTAGGCAGGTCCTTGATGTGCCCTACCGATGCGTAGACCGTGTAGTTCTCTCCAAGATACTTGTTGATGGTTTTGGCCTTGGATGGAGACTCAACAACGATGAGGGTCCTGTTCCTGGCCGAAGTGGTTGCGCTTTTTGAAGCCATGAGGGTCGATCCCGGTTGCGTTGGGATTGCAGAAAGATGTTTGAAAAGATAGGGCTTGCCTGCTAAAAAACAAACGACACCATAGTGCATCGATATCCGGCATGGTGTGTCGATCGCGTAAATGCTGCGGAAAAGGTGCTGGATGCAGAGTTATTTATTGTTTATTATTCACCAGCAGGCCGTTTATTGATCCGGAGATCGACGGAGGATGCTTTTTCCTGATGGGCGACTCTCGGCAGAGACCGCCCCTTTTCCGGGTTCCGGTTTGCCGGCAGCACGATTGAACCTGAACGATCAACAGTATAGCATAACGATGACTTCGAAATCTCAACGATTCTCATTTTCTTTTTTGCGCCATCTGGGTGTACTCCTGTTTTTGCTGTTTTCAGCCGCTGTCGCCACAGCGCAGCCGCCGAAAGAGGCAATTTTCATGCAGGTTTCGAACGGCCCGGCGCAGAGCTACACTATCAAGGTGCTGGGCTACCGCACTGGCGGTGATTTTTATGCCGATATTGGTGCGTTTGCCCGTGCCCTGCGTCTCGGCAGCGTTTTTGATGGATCGAAGATGCAGATCGATGAGGCCTACGGGGCTCTGGTGACCAGTTGTATCATCAGGGAGGGTAGCGAATTCGTGGTGATTGACTCGGTGGCAGGTGATACCGGGAAGCGGATCATCCAGCTCGCTTCGGCCCCTTCGATCAAACAGGAGCGGATGTTTCTGCCGCTCAGCCAGGCGTGCAGGATGTTCTCGCTCTGGCTTGGACGGGAGGTGCAGTTTGACTCATCGGCAAACAGAATCGGTGCCGAGCTTGGCGACCAGGGCCAGGATGCTTCGCTGCGCTCCATAGGCCTTCTCGGTAACGAAACAACGCCAGCTGCAGAGGGGGCTGATTCAGGGAAAAATCGCGGCACAAGGGTGTTTACCGGCAAAACCGTGATCGATGATATCCGGGTGGAAACCATGGCTAACGGCATCATACTCCGTTTTTCGGCATCAGGTCTCAAAACGGAGACCTCGTTTCTCAGGCCGGATGCCAATGGCGTGGCCTACCTGACTTTCGAGAATACCGGCGGCACGCTTTCTCGTCTTTCCAGAAGTTACAGCCAGGGGCCACTCAGATCAATCACCCCGCTCCCGCTCGATGGAGGTTCCATGCAGTTCAGCATCGTGCTCGATCCCAAAGCGATGGTTATCAGGTCCTCCTCTTTCCGGTATGATCCCGCTACGAACGATTATGTCGTCTCATTCCTGAGCGATGTCGATGTCGAGGCCATTCACCGAACCGAGAAGGAGCGGCTGATTCAGACGCGGCTCAGTCAGGATGCCGACAAGTGGAAGCTCGATGCGTTGGTCATAGATGCGGGGCATGGCGGCAAGGATAGCGGTGCGGTCGGGACTCGGGGCACCAAAGAGAAAGATGTCGTCCTGAATATCGCACACGATCTCGGTATGTTCATCAAGCAGAAGTGGCCTGAGATCAAGGTTATCTACACCCGCAAGGATGACCACTTCATTCCGCTGAACGATCGCGGAAAAATCGCCAACCGTTACGGTGGCAAGCTTTTTATCAGCGTTCACTGCAACGCTGCTGCTGCAAACAGCAAGGTGCGTGGGCCGGAGGTCTACATTCTGGGACCACACAAGACCCAGTCCTCTCTCCAGGTGGCCATGCTTGAAAACTCGGTCATTACCGGTGAGGAGAACTACAGCGAGAGCTACAAAGGGTTTTCCGACGAGTACCTGATCATGAGCAGCATGGCGCAGAGTGCCTTTGCCATGCAATCGACCGAGCTTGCCCAGGATGTGCTCCGGCGCCTGGGGCGTGAGGGCAGCAATAACGGACTTGGTGTACGCCAGGCAGGCTTCATGGTGCTCTGGACGCCCTCCATGCCGAGTGTTCTGGTTGAAACCGGTTACCTCTCCAATCCCCAGGAAGAGGCGCTGCTGCGCAATCGCCAGGAGCAGACCAGAATTGCGTATGCCATATTCCAGGGACTCCAGCAGTACCGTACCGGTTACGAGAGTCGGACGATGGCCGCCGGTTATAACCGCTGAACCTTGTCAGGTCAGGCTGATTGCCCTTCCGCACCCCTATTCCCGCCATGATTATCTCTTTTTACCGGATTTTCCCTGTTGCAATGTTGTCAACCAAAAGGTAGATTCCGGTTGACCATATCAACTGTTCAACAGCAGAATCAAAAAACGCCAGGCTACCCGTGAGCATTTTTGCTGACAACCCTCCCGATCTATTGTCCGGTCTCCGCAAGGATCATGTGATCACGGAGAGGTGACTGTGAATCCTGTGGCATCGAGGATTCTGCAACGTCTTCTGGACGAAGGTGGATTTGTTTCCGGCGAAAATCTCTGCAGCCGCTTCGGGATGAGCCGAAGTGCCGTCTGGAAGCATATCTGCACCTTGCGAAAAGCTGGTTACGCCATAGAAGCACTCAGCGGCAGAGGGTATCGTCTTGAGCGTCTTACTGGTGCTCCGGTTGCCGAAGAGGTTGCGCCGTTGCTTGAAACCGGGTCGTTCGGGAGGAATCTCATCTTTCTGCCGAGCGTCGATTCCACGAATCTCAGGGCGCGTTCGCTTGCCCGCGACGGAGCGGGCGAAGGAACGGTTGTCGTGGCAGACAGCCAGACAGGTGGCCGGGGTCGTATGCGCCGAGCCTGGGTCTCTCCCGCCGGGGTGAACCTCTATTGCTCGATCGTCCTGCGTCCCTCCGTTGCTTCATTCAGGGTACCGGAGATCCCTCTTGTGGCTGCCGTTGCCATCCATGAGGCTGTTGTTGCCGAATGTCCCGGTATCGATCTTTTCATCAAGTGGCCGAACGATATGGTTGCCAGCGGGAAAAAGCTGTGCGGTATCCTTTGTGAAATGGAGTCCGAAACCGATTGCACGCACTTTGTCGTCGTGGGGTTCGGGCTGAATGTCAATCTCGAGCAGCTTCCGGAGGAGCTTGAGGGCATTGCTACCTCGGTGGTCATTGAAACCGGACGACAGATGTCGCGAGCACGCCTGCTGGCGGGCGTGCTCAACCGCTTTGAACGCTTTTACCTTGAGTGGTGCGGGCAGGCGGATCTCGGTTTTCTCTTGCCAACACTTGAACGGTATGCCTGGCTGAAGGGCCGGGAGTTAGAGATCGAGCAGTTCAACCGGGTGCTGAACGGAACGGAAGCCGGTCTTTCCCCCCAGGGTCACCTGCTGCTTCGCTGCGCTGATGGAACCATAGTTCCTGTAACATCGGGAGAGGCCCATCTTCGACCGATGAACCATGAATCCTGAAATCTGAAATCTTATGAACGTCCGACTTCATCCCGACATTGAACAGGCCTGGCAGGTGCTGCATACTGGCAAGCCTCTTTCGTTTGAACTCGCATCAGCTCTCGGGCGACTCCCTGACAGCGAGGTGCTCGACCTGGCATCTCTGGCCAACAAGGTCAAAAACCGGTATGCGGCAAACGGCGGCAAGGTGCACGCCTGTTCGATCATGAACGCAAAATCGGGGGTTTGCGGTGAGAACTGCCGTTTCTGCGCACAGTCCCGGCACAACAACGCCAATGTCGAGGTGTACGACCTGGTCGGAGAGGAAAGGGTGCTCGACCAGGCGCGCACCCTTTTCGGGCTGGGGATCGACCATTTCGGGATTGTGACCAGCGGATACGGCTACCGGAAGGTTACCCCGGAATTCGGGCGGATTCTTGGCATGATCGATCTTTTGCACCGGGAGTTGCCTGGGCTGAAGGTGTGCGCCTCTCTTGGTATGCTTGGTGACGAACCCGCAGCCGAGCTTGCCCGTCACGGTATCGCTCACTACAACATCAATATCCAGGTCGATCCGCGTCGCTACGATGCTCTTATCGCCGATACGCATACGGTTGACGAGCGGATCGAAACGATCAGGCGGCTCCGCGCCAATGGCATTTCAGTCTGTTGCGGCGGCATCATTGGTACCGGCGAAACCATGCAGGAGCGAATTTCCATGATCTATGAGCTCAGGGCTCTCGATGTGACGGTTATTCCGCTCAACGTGCTCGTGCCGATCGACGGTACGCCACTGGAAGGGGCCGATCCGGTCTCGGTTGCAGAGGTGGTCAAAACGTTCGCCATCTGCCGGCTTGCCCATCCCGGAAAAATCATCAAATTCGCTGCTGGTCGCGAGACGGTCATGAAGGATTTTCAGGGGCTCCTGATGCTGTCGGGAGCTGACGGCTTTCTGACGGGCGGCTATCTGACCACCCGAGGCCGCGATATTGCCGATGACCAACGGCTTGCCGCACAGGTTGCCCTCTTCTCATGACGGGATCAGGGGCCGGAAACGCTAACCGGAAGCTGATGCCGGTGGAAGAGCAGATCACCCTTGATCTGGAGAAGCTCAGGGCGCAGCAGCGTTACCGGAGCATACCGCAAACCGGTCACCGGAACGGCAAGCAGATCATGGTAGACGGCAGATTGTTGCTGAACCTCTCCTCCAACGATTATCTGGGTCTCGGATCGGACAGGGAGTTGTCGGCTTCGTGGATGGAGCAGCTTTCCGTGGATGGGGCTCATGACGGGCGATACGCCATGAACAGCTCATCGTCAAGGCTGCTCACGGGCAATCACCCGGTCTGCAATGAGCTTGAGTCTGCCATAGCCGGGGCATACGGATTCGAAGCGGCGCTGGTGTTCAACAGCGGGTACCATGCCAACACCGGTATCCTGCCCGCACTGAGCACCCGGCACGACCTGATTCTGTGCGATCGGCTCAATCACGCCAGCATTATCGACGGGCTCAGGATCGCCGAGGCCGAGTACCGCAGGTTTCGCCATGCCGATTACGATCATCTCGAAGAGCTCCTCGAAGCCGCTGCCGGTCGATACCGTCAACTTTTTATTGTCACCGAATCGGTTTTCAGCATGGATGGTGATCTGGCCGATCTCAAGCGCCTGGTGGCGATAAAACATCGTTACGGGGCGATGCTTATTGTCGATGAAGCACACGGGGCGGGGGTTTTCGGAGAGCAGGGGCTTGGCCTGTGTCAGCAGGAGGGGGTTTTGAGCCAGATCGACCTCGTCATCGGCACTTTTGGCAAGGCGCTGGCGTCGACCGGGGCATGGGCCGTCATGAAGGGGCTTTTCAGGGAGTATCTGGTCAACACGATGCGCACCCTGATCTTTACGACTGCCCTGCCTCCGATAGTGCACGCATGGAGCCTCATGACCTTCAGGAAACAGCTCGGGATGGAGAGGGAGCGCAGCCATCTTCTGGGCCTGGCATCCTCTCTTCGAAACAGCCTCCGCGACGCAGGTTTCGAGGTGCCGGGCATGAGCCATATCGTGCCGCTCTTGCTTGGCCCGGACAGCAAGGCGGTCGCCCTGGCTGGCGTGTTGCGCGAGGCCGGATTCCTTGCTCTGCCGGTACGTCCGCCAACTGTGCCTGAAAACAGCGCCAGGCTGCGCTTTTCGCTCAGGGCTGATCTGAACGGAGAGGATATGGAGAACCTTTTGACCATCATCAGATCGGTGAGCATATGAAGGCGGAGTTGATCGTTCAGGAGGGGAGCGCTGATCTCCTGCTCTTTTTCAATGGATGGGGCATGGATCGCCGGGTTGCCGATTATCTCGTGTCGGAGTGGGCCGACTGGCCGGGGTACGAAATCGTTCATCTCTATGACTATCGTGACCTCACACTTCCCGGCTGGCTCCTGGAAAAGATGAACAGGGCTCGCACGATCGATCTGATGGCCTGGTCGCTGGGGGTCTGGGCCGCTGCCAGAGCCGGTTTCGGTAAGATCGACCGGGCTGTGGCGATCAACGGCACGCTCTTTCCTGTCGATTCGGGTCGCGGTATTGCGCCGGAGATATTCAGGGGGACAGTTGAACACTGGAACGACGATAACCGCAAGCGTTTCGAACGACGGATGTTTGCCGCGGTTTCACCATCAGTGACCGACCTGGTTCGTTCAGCCCGATCTTCCGGTGACCAGCAGGAGGAGCTTCGTTCGATCGAAGACCAGGCAACGTCACGGAGCGCTGCTCCGGAAGCCTCCTGGCGTTATTCGAAGGCTTTTGCGGGTGGGCGTGACCTGGTGTACAGCCCTGAAAACCAGTGCAGGGCATGGGCTGAAGAGGTTCCGGTTACCCTGGTTTCCGGGATGCCCCATTTCCCTTTTTCCCATATCAGAACGTGGAAGGAGTTTTTCGAATGAACGATCGTGCCGACAAGCAGCTCGTCGGACGCCGTTTCAGGCGTGCCCTGCACACCTATAACCGGAGTGCCCAGGTACAGGGAAGCATGGCGGCCAGCCTGCTTGCCCTCGTTGCACGAGCCGGGGGTTTGCCCGGTTATCTAGACCGGGTGCTCGAATTCGGCTGCGGTTCGGCTCTGCTTACGGCAATGCTGTTCGAACGCTGTTCGGTGGGCGCTTTTTTTGCCAATGATCTGGTCGCCGAATGCCGTCCTTTTGTCGAGGCTGCCCTGCCGGATCGTTCCGTCGAACGGATGGAGTTCCTGGCGGGTGACATCGAACAGATCGATCCTTTGCCGCACGATCTTGATCTGGTCGTTTCGAACGCCACGGTGCAGTGGCTGCACGAACCGACACTCTTTTTCGAAAGGCTGGCTGCATCGGTCAGGCCGGGGGGAGTCGTGCTTTTCAGCACCTTCGGCACAGAGAACATGCGAGAGATCGCGCTCCTTGGTGCTGCGTCGCTCTCTTACAGGACGCTTGACGAGATTGCCGCGTTTTCCGGCAGCCAGTTCGAGGTGGTGAGCATCGAGCAGGATATACGCCGCCAGGAGTTTGAATCGCCTGAAGCGCTCCTTCGCCATATCAGGGAAACGGGGGTGAACGGGGT
>JAAXWL010000064.1 GCA_013334975.1 Chlorobiaceae bacterium | reverse complement strand
CGATCTCCTCTTCGTCAACCGAAAGCCCTCTGGCGATGCTGATCATCGTACCTCCTCCCGGCTGGAACTGCTTTCCAGGGATGCGAGCAGCGGCGATGCGAGAGTTTTTTGCCAGTTCTCGAAAAGAATGGCACGAATACCGGTCTCGGCACAGGAGAGCGTATTGACCTTGCGATCGTCGATCAAGAGAAACTCCCGGGCCTGACGATCCGAAGAAGAGAGGACATGGCGAAACGCCTCTGGCGAGCTTTTCAGATAGCCGTGTTCATATGAGAGGAAGCAGCGATCCATGCTCTTCAGAACAGGAAAACGATCGATCAGAAAAGCGAAATGGAGCGGTTCGGTATCGCTAATAATCCAGAGTTCGTGGTGCTCTTTCAACTGCTTGACCGCCTCGATGCTGCCTGGCATCGGTTGAAAAATATCCTGCCAGGCAAAACGGATCCGATGACGCGGCATCTCGACAACATGCGGGTCAGCGGCGATCATGTCAAGAAATGCCTGGGGTGCAATCTGGCCGGTATCGAGCCGTTCTTTCAGCTCGCCATCGCAGAACCTTGCCATAATCGCTTCAGAAGCGGCGGCATCGTCTCGCGAAACGGCCCGGCAGAAGGGCATAAAATCAACCTTGACGAGCACATTGCCAATATCGAGAAGAATAACGCCCATAGCTTTATAATCAATGTTCTGCGAACACAACAGATCATAAAATATGAAGAAATCTTTTCCCGCACTGCCTCGCCGACAAAAAGAGCACATGGAATCCCTTTGTCCTTGACGGTCTCTGTCCGTCTGTGACAGTCCATGTCAGTCCCCGCCTGCAAACAAAACTGCCGGGCTACAACCCGGCAGAAAAAGGCAACTTGTTGAAGCTGATCTTATTTTACTCCCCAGAGCTTGATCTTGAAGTCATCACTGCCGCTGGCGATCACCTTGCCGTCGGGAGAAAAGGCAACCGACTGCACTTCGTGCGTGTGGCCACGGTAAGTATGCACGAGCACGCCCTTCGCCACGTCCCAGAGCCTGACCGACTCGTCGTTGGCGGCGCTGGCGATGAGCGTGCCCGCAGGATTGAAGCAGAGGCTGCGGACGCCGTCTTCGTGCCCTTCGAGCACCTTGAGCATCTGGCCGGTGGCCGCGTCGAGCACCTTCACCTTGGCGTCGCGTCCGCACAGCGCGATCTTGCTGCCGTCCGGGCTGAACGATACGAAATGCGAAAGCGTGTCGCCGGTCTGGTAGTTGGCGATATTCTTGCCAGTCTCAATATCCCAGATTCTCACCACAGGCTCCTCGCCGCAACTGACGAGCTTTTTGCCATCCGCGCTGTAGGCGACACATTCGATATAAGACTTGTGCCCGAAAAGCGTTCTCAGCTCCTTGCCGGTTTCCGCGTCCCAGAACTTGATGGTGGTGTCGCGGGAGCAACTGGCCACGACCTTGCCGTCGGGGCTGAAGGCGATCATACGCACCTCGGTATCGTGCCCCTTGCAGACATGCAGGCACTTGCCGGTCACCACATCCCAGATGCGCACCGTGCTGTCGATACTGCCACTGGCAACCTTGTCGCTCTTGGGACTGTAATCCACGCACTTGACCCAGGTGGTATGGCCCGACATGGTATAGATCGCATTGCCGGTCTCGACATTCCACAACTTCACTTTTTCATCAAAACTTCCGCTGACCAGTTTCTTGCCGTCAGGGCTGAAGCGCACACCAAGAACCCTGTCTTCATGACCAATGAGGGTTTTGATCAGAGCCTCGTCTTCACGCACCTGAGGCCTTTTCAGTTCCACTTCCTTTTTGCCGAATATCTTCGATAAGAAACCCATGAGTATCTGTTCGTTTGAGGGTTACCTGGCGCCGACAAAGCAGATGCCGGAAAACGCCGGGAAAATTGTCTGCTAATTTATAAAATTTTCTCCGGATCACCCATCATCGCACACTCACCCCGATGCCCCTCGTCGAGAAAAAGAGTAATTTCGTCCTTTCCACTCCGGGCCTTTTCCAAATGCGGTAAGACGAAACGAATTGAAGGCGATCAGCAGCAGTATGACCTGCGATAAGGAATGGAGCAGCACCATGCCCGACGACTGACGGAACTTCACGGCGATCAGCATCCGGATGAACAGTGCCAGGATGATCTGGAGTGCCGGAAGCCAGAACAGATCGATCGAACGATCGTTCTGCACAATCGCCGACACCATAAAACCGTATGGCGCCAGATAGAGAAGCACCACCAGCGTCAAAAGCGCCATGAGTCCTGGAAAACGGTTGCCAAGCCCGGCATACAGATTCTTGGAAAAGCCTTTCCACACCTCTTCAGCCCCCCGATACATACGGCAGCTCACCGCATCGGTGCCGTCGAACACCACAACCTTTCCTCCAGCTCGCTTGACCTCCTTGCAAAGCCAGACATCCTCAACCAGGTTATTGCAGACCGATTGGTGTCCGCCAATGCGCAGATAAGCCTCCCTGCGGAAGAGGATGAACTGGCCAATGGCATAGCAGAATGCCGGAAAACGGCTTTTCCAGACCATCGCGAGAGGAAGATAGCTGAAGAGAATATGATAGACCAGTGGCACGATCAGTTTCTCCCAGAATGTGACCAGCTCCTGGGCTGGCGTCAGGGAGAGCATATCGGCCCTGCTCCGCCGCATAGCCTCAACCGCCCGGTACAGTCCATCAGGCCGGTGCTTCGTATCGGCATCGGTAAAGAGCAGCAGTTCGCCCAAAGCGCTTTCAGCAAGCTGCTGGCAGGCCCAGGCCTTGCCATGCCACCCTGCGGGAAGGGGCTGGCCTTCGATAATGCGCAGCCTATCCCCCAACGGAGATGATGCAAGACGCCTGAGCTCCCTGAGCGTGCCGTCGGTGGAGTGGTCATCGAGCACGATAACCTCGAAATCGGGGTATCGCTGCCCGAGAAGGGAGGAGACACAATCCGGGATGTTCAGCTCTTCGTTACGGGCAGGCACCAGGATCGAGAGCGTTGGCTGACAGGCATCAACCTCAGCCCCTGCAGGAGGCAGTTCCGGCAGATCGGCAAGATTTTTGATGACTATGCCAAGAAAAACCAGAAGCGAACCCAGAATGAAGAGCTGATAAATCATCATGGTAAAAAAAAGGCCGCACCCGGCGGCCTTTCATTGCAACAGTTTTCGGTTATCTGAAGAGCCGCCGGTATTGATTCAGCACTTGCCGCCCTCCCTTTCGCCCCTGAATTTCTTCTGCTAATCAATCAATTTGTTGATGTTGTATTCGAAAATACCTTCCGCACCAGCCCGCTTGAGCTCCGGAATCAGTTTGCGAACGATCTTTTCGGAAACAATCACCTCAAGGGCAACCCACCGGTTATCGGCAAGATCCGAGACGGTCGGCAAACGAAGTGCAGGAATAACCGACATGATTTTCTCAAGGCCGGCTTTCGGAGCGTTCATCTTGAGCCCCACTTTTCCCTGAGCATTGATGGCGCCATGCAGAAGCAGGGCCATGCTTTCGATCTTTTCCCGCTTCCATGGATCTTCCCACGAAGCCTTGTTGGCTATAAGCTTGGTATTGGATTCAAGCACCGTCTCAACAATCCTGAGTTTGTTGGCGCGCAGCGACGACCCGGTTTCAGTCACTTCAACGATGGCATCGGCAAGTTCGGGAGGCTTGACCTCGGTAGCACCCCAACTGAACTCGACCAATGCGTTGACGCCATTCTCGGCAAGATACTTCCTGGTGATGTTCACCACTTCAGTGGCGATATGCTTGCCCTCAAGATCTTTGACTGATCTGATCGGAGAACTTTCCGGTACGGCCAGAACCCAGCGTACCGGCCTCATGGAGGCTTTCGAATAGACCAGGTCAGCAACCTCAACCACATCGGCATCAGTTTCAATGATCCAGTCCTTGCCGGTAAGCCCGGCATCGAACGCGCCAAGAGCAACGTAACGGGCCATCTCCTGGGCCCGGATCAGAATGGCTTCCAGCTCGTCATCATCGATCGATGGAAAATAGGAACGGCTCTGTACAGAAAAATGAAACCCGGCATTGGCGAAGAGTTCAAGTGTCGAATCCTGCAAGCTGCCTTTGGGCAGTCCAAGCTTCAGAACCTTGCTGCTGTTACTCATAATAGAAAAAAGATGATAGTGAACTTATACCTGTCTGAGCTGAAAATCTCCCTGCTCGTAAACTCCGTAGGAATAGCGCCCCTCAATCCATGAACCGAGATTGACATAGGTGCTGCCAGATTCATGAACAGCCTGGAGACGCTCCGCATGGTTATGACCGCAGACAAAGTAATCAAATTCACGTTCATGAGCCAAAGCAGATGCAAAATCCAGAAGACGTGTCGATTCGACCCTCATATCGACCTTTTTGTGTTTTCGGCTGAGCAGGGAAAAACGTTTCAGGAGAGCCGTAGCCAGATCGGCATGAAACGCGGTCAGCAAAGCGAGATTGAAACGGTTTCTGATAAATCGGGCGAACAGCTTGTATCCTGTATCTCCCGCACCGAGCCCGTCACCATGAGCCATCAGAAAAAGCCGGTCATCGTGGCGAACCTCGTGAAGGCCATAGAGCGTCCTGACGCCAAGCTCTTCGTCGAAATAACTCCCCAGCCAGAAATCGTGGTTACCAGCAAGCCAGGTCACTGAGACGCCGCTCCTGACAAGCCCGGAAAGCATACAGAAAAAACGGGTGAAACCTTTGGGAATCACCTGCCGGTACTCCATCCAGAAATCGAGAATATCGCCAAGGAGATACAATGACCCGCCATTACAGCGGATCATCGAAAAAAGGGTGTCGAGGCGTTCGAGTTTTTCCTGTTCCTCCTGCGGTTCCTGCAGGCCGAGATGGAGATCGCTGAGAAAATAGAGTCCGGGCATTGACAAAAGGGCTGCGTGGTTCACATCACCGCAGCGAGTCCTATGACCACCGCAGGAATAAGGATGTTGTCTACCTCTTTCGGACTGAGTCCCTCAACAATGGTGGCCGCAAGGGCGATCAGGCTTATTTTCACGGGATCCCATGCTTCCGGTATGATCAGCCAGACGAAAAACAGACCAGCAAGTAACGCTCCTGCAAAAAAAGCGAGACTGCCTTCAACACTCTTTTCACAGAGTATTTTGTATTTCATTCTGCCCATCCTGGTGCCGACGATTGGCGCCAGACCGTCACCCCATCCAAGTACCGCCATGGCAAGCACGCCAGGAAACTCTTTATAGTAGATGGTACCGCAGATCATTGCAACGACAACAAAATAGAGGGTGCCTTTAAGCAGCTCCCGTTTGTCGCCGGTACGGGTCATGGTTTTGACCGCCTGGTCGTCATCGGCAGCAAACAGACCCTTCTGGATCAGCAGTATCGTCCAGACAGCAAAAACGGCAATGTTGAGGAATCGTGACCATTCGCAGTCATGAAAAAGGGGAAGGAAAATGATCACCGAGCCGGCACAGATATGGGTGATCTTGCGGCTGATATCCCTGGGCAGGCCATGATTGGTCACGAGCCAGTCCATCAGCGGCGGTACGCTGAAGACATACACAAAGGTGAGCAGCATCACCAGAACGTTATGCCACAATACAGGCAGGTCGAAGAAAGTCGAATCCATCGCAGTCATGATACCTCCGGAAGGTGACGGTTATTAAGAAGATAACCCGGGAAACTGATTGTCGGGTAGTTCATCATCATGGTTTTATCGTCGGGTATTCATCGGAGCCCGAAGCTCGCCCTGAAGAACAAAACTTATTTCTTCCGGTTGACTTCTGCAAAATCACATGTATTTGGCGCCGACCAGTGCGGCTGCGACCATCTGGTTGGTCAGGAACAAAATGTTGTTGACCACCTGAAACCTGAGAAACGCATTATGCTCCTGAACCTCGCTCTTGCCAATGGCGTTGCCAAAACCATCATCGACAGCATGCTGCACCAGGGTAATACCCGATTTGGGGTCTCGATAGATCGGAATCTGAATGATGACGTTCAGTATCAGCCCTCCAACAATGCAGTACATCAGGGTGGTGAATCCCCAGGCCCATGCGCGCCAGGCGAAAACGGCAAACACGAAATCGATGATGATAAACGCCACAAGAAAGGTGTTCTTGGAACCGATCATGACGGTCAGGGACTTCATGCCCCCTTTCGCGTCACCCTCTCTGGACTTGAAGTCGTTCATGATGATGAGGGCGATAGCCATGAAAAAGTTGAGACCGGCAAGCCAGAGCACCTCGTGACGAATCTCGCTGAAAAGCGCGTTAGCCGACAGATAGGTAATGAACCCATAAGAAAAACCGACAGCAGGCCCGGAAAAGAAAATGTTTTTCTTCAGCTTGAACGGTGGAGCGGAATAGAGGTACCCAATCACCAGACCGGCAAGAAGCGAACCGACAAACACCATGCCTCGCTGTCCGCCGATATGCGCTCCTATCCAGGAGCTGAGCGCCACGGCGATAATGAGCACGATGCTCCAGTTCCAGATAGCCTCTTTCTCGGAAAGTCTTCCCGAAGGAATGGGACGGGTCGGCTCGTTGACCCTGTCGAGTTCGAGATCGTAATAATCGTTCACCGACTGGCTGAATCCTGTGCCAAGCGGCCCATAGAGCAAAAACAGAGCCGAAAGCAGCAGGTAATCGTGTACGGTCGGCTGCATTGATCCCGAAGCCATTACGCCACCGGCAAGACAGGGAAAAACACTGATCCAGGTAACCGGGTCCAGAAGTTCGAGATGGGCTTTAACTTTATCGACAAATCCTCTGTTTTCGACTGACATGAGTACTTATTTTGAGAAAACGGCTACCGTCCGGTTGATAATGACTGTCAAAAGCCCCCACTTGCTGACCTGATGCCATGCACTTGCCCATGATACCGATAGAGGCCCTTCTTGTTGAGCTTAAATTTACGAATCCCTTTGAAATAATAACATCATATCGGGAACAAATATCAAACCGGGCAATCATGGGCAATATCTCAGATCGCTCAGATCAGTCACAGACGGACACAGACTTTTGCTCTCGATTCCCCCTATCTTTCACTTTCAGGTAATGGGTACTGGGTTTTCCTGTTCCCTGTTCCTCAGCGGCTCGCCGATGAGGGTGGCTGACGTGGCTCCGGTTATCCTGACGGAGAGCAGATCGCCCGGGTTGAAATCTCCACGGTTGAAAACCACCGCCCGATTGGTATCGCTCCTGCCCATGAGCATAGCCTCTGATCGTTTGCTTTCGGTTTCGGCAAGCACCTGAATGGTTTTTCCGATATCCTGCTCATACCTTTCGCGCGATAGCCGGTTCTGCAGCTCGATGATCTCCTGAAGTCTCCGTTTCTTGACACTTTCAGGCACGTCGTCTGGAAGATGGCGTGCGGCCCAGGTGCCTGGGCGCACCGAGTAGTGAAACATGAACGAGGTGTCGAACCGAACCTCTTCCATGAGCGAGAGGGTCTGCCGATGCTCCTCTTCCGTTTCGGTGCAGAAGCCTGCAATCAGATCGGTCGTCACGGAAACATCGGCAATGATGCTCCTGATCATGACGATCTTGTCGAGGTACTCCTCTCTGCTATGACCCCGGTGCATGAGTTCGAGCATCCTCGATGAGCCCGACTGAACCGGAAGATGGATATGATTGCAGAGATTCGGCCTCGCAGCAATAACCCTGACAAGTGCTTCGGAGAGGTCTCTTGGGTGAGAGGTCGTAAACCTGATACGCACCTCCGGAGCGGCAAGGCTTGCGCCTTCGAGCAGTCCGGCGAAATCGAGCCCCTTGCCGGAGTCGCACCACGAATTGACGTTCTGACCAAGAAGAGTGATTTCACGACACCCCGACTCAGCGAGCACCTCGACCTCGGCAATCACCCGGTCGAACCCGACACTCCGTTCGCGCCCTCTGGTCACGGGTACCACGCAGAAAGCACAGTGATTGTTGCAGCCGCGCATCACCGGCAGAAAGGCGCTGATTCTTCCAGAACGAACGGGTTCGATCCCTGCATAGGTCTCCTCATGATCATACTCAAGACAAGCAGGACGGCCACCTTCATCGGAACTCGTGATCATATCGGCAAGAGCCCGGTAATTGTCGGGGCCAGCAATAAAATCAATAAATGGGTAGTCGGTAAACAGACGTTCTCGTTCATATTGCGGCACACAACCGAGCACCCCCACAATAAGGCTTTTCCTGCGCCTTTTACGGCCCTTGAGCTGCATGAGTATGTTGCCCGAGCGGTCAACAGCATTCTCCCTCACGGCACAGGTATTGAGCAACACGACATCGGCAGACGCCTCATCGGCAGAAGGCCTGAACCCGCCGGCCAGAAGAATCGAGGTAATGATCTCCGTGTCTGCCTGGTTCATCTGGCAACCGAAAGTATGGATGTAAAAAGATAGTGACATACTGCTCATGGAAAACTGGTCAAGATATTGCCCCCCTCCCTGCCCGGTATCGGTATCGAAATCGTAGCCTTGCCAATTCATCAACGCCATTCCCTGCCAATACCCGGAACCATTGAACCTGAAAAACCCCGCTTTCTCCGAAAACGGATCGAGGCGCGCTCCGACGAATTGACCGGTAAACCGGATTCATCAAACAGCGCGCCTCGTATTCTCTTGTTGCCGGTGTCCAGTATCGCAGTGACTGACGAAGTCAGACGCCGAAATGAAGGTGCTTGTATTTTTCGAGCTCTGCTTCTGCATCCTCCTTGCACAGACCGCAGACCGTGCTGATTTTGGTGTGCTCCTGCAGCTCATAGAAGGTCCGGGCGCCTTCGAGCACCGCCTCCTCGATATCGTGATCGGTAACGTTCATACACTGGCAGATCGTGCGGGCCTGCACCTTTTTGACACGGTCAATCATGCCATTGCGCAGGTAAAAATCATTGATCGCCGCACGCAGCGCCTTATCACCGAGTACCGAACAGTGAATCTTGTGCTCGGGAAGACCGCCCAGCTCCTGGGCGACCTCTTTCGGCGAAACGTTGAATGCCTGGTCGAGCGTCATGCCCTTGACCATTTCGGACAGAATCGAGGTACTGGCAATGGCACTGGCGCAACCGTAGGTTTTCCACTTGCAGTCGGAGATCACCTCTTTTTCCTTCTCCACCTTTATGGCAACCATCATCTGGTCACCACACTGAAGGTTTCCTTCCATGCCGACGCCATCGAAATCGCTGGTGTCGTTACCCTGAAGAATATTTTTCGGACTCTCGAAATGTTCCTTGAGTTTGTCTGTATATGCCCATTCACCTGACTGAAGCATGAGCTCCTCCTTTGATATATGCTGTTGACATGTTTCTGATACGTTCAATCACTCCCGGCAGAACATCGAGCAGATATTCGACATCCTCCACCGTATTATCCCTGCCGAGACTGATCCTGATGGAACCATGGGCGCGCTCGGCGTCGATACCCGTGGCCAGAAGCACATGCGACGGATCGAGTGAGCCCGAAGCACAGGCCGAACCGGTCGAAACGGCTATGCCGGCAAGATCGAGGTAGAGCAGAATCGACTCTCCCTCAGCGCCGGGAAACGACACGTTGAGTGTATTGGCAAGCGAATCTACCGGATGACCGTTAAAGAGCGCCTCATCGATCCGCTCCCCGATACCCCGGCGAAGCATCTCTTTGAGCCCCAGCAACCTGATCTCTTCCGTCTCCATCTCAAGCGCCCGCATATCGACCGCCATGGCAAGACCCATGATCCCGAGGGTGTTTTCGGTTCCCGCCCGGCGCCCCCTTTCCTGGTGACCTCCACGAATGAAAGGGCAGTAAGGTGTTGACTTGCGCACATAGAGCGCTCCGATCCCTTTAGGGCCGTATATCTTGTGACCTGAAACCGTCAGGAAATCGACACCGAGAGCGTTCACATCAACCGGCACCTTACCGAAAGCCTGCACCGCATCGGTATGCATCAGGGCCCCATACTGATGGGCAAGGCTGCTGATAAGGGTTATATCCTGCATCGTGCCGATCTCGTTGTTGGCCATCATGACCGAAACCAGACCCACACCTCCCACTTTGAGCCGATCTTCAAGCTGATCGAGATCGACCTTGCCATATCGGTCAACATCGAGATAGTTGACATCTACCCCCCGGTGCACCAGGCACTGAGAGGTCTCGAGAACACAGGGATGCTCGATGCGGCTGGTCAGAATCGTCGGACGCATCCCTGAAAAGCACTGGTGTGATCCGCAAACGAAAAGAGACAGCACTGTATTGTTGGCTTCCGAACCGCTGCCGGTAAAAACAATCTCGCTCTCTTCGGCTCCCATAAACGCCGCTACCCGCTGACGCGCATCCTCGACGTTGGCACGGGCCTCCCGGCCAAAAGCATGCATACTCGATGGATTGCCGTACATCTCCATAGCTGACACCATCTCCTTCTTCACCTCTGGATGCAGAGGGGTGGTGGCATTATGATCAAAATAAATCTGTCTGTATGTCATTACTGGTTTCTGAATTTCGGTGAAACTTGCCACAAGGTAAACAAATAGACGGTCAACACCCTTGAACAACCAAGTCGGAAAATAAGGTTTCCGGCAACAAAATCATTCTGGACAAAAATAGTCTTGTTTTTTCGGAAAAGCAAATCCTGAATGCAGAAACAGCAATTCCCGGATCAGAAAGAGCTTCGCTCAGGAACGGACTACTGCCATGTCAACGGTCAATAGTCAGAATTTCCTTTATCATCGAAATCGGTATCCGACCGATTTCCACTTGAAGAGACGAAAGAAAAACTCACCGAGCATTATTGCTTATTATGATAAACATTTGACAATTAAACAGATACAGCCATAGACCGGTTTTCTGTTTTTACATAATAATCGATTTCGATACCGATACCGATTTGGATTTGGATAAATCAATGGCTCAAAAAAAATACCTCAGTCGATTTTATCCAGACCCGACGATCAATCACTACCATACCAGCCGAGCCAGAGCCGTGACTGCTCCCCTGCGCTATCCGGAAAAGGGAAGTTCCGGATACCAGAGGCCGAATCCGGGGAAGCGCTGTTTTTTTTCATTGCCGTATTCAGCCGATCAACCTCCTCTCTTGACAGTGGCTTCCAGGTCAGAAACACCTGGTCGTTGGGATGAAAGCGTTTGTGAATCTGAGCCTTTTCAGGTCTGTCAGCATCAAAAAAAACACTCTTGCCTCGCGCTCTTTTCCCTGGCTGCACACACACCTCGTTCGATGAAACAAGCCAGGAGACCTTGCGTTCACGGCCATACCCTGTCCTGCGGCCAAGAAGATGAAACGGTTCGGGTTGCCCGGAGACGAAAATGATATGCCGGTAAGTCGCCAGGCGATCACTCATGGATTTCAGCAGTGAATCGGTAAGCCAAAGGCGCTGCGAATCGAAATCGGCTCCGGCAACCTGCGCCCTGTCACCTGAAGCCAGACGTTGCTTCAGGTCGGCAAACCCGGCCTTCACCTGCTCGGCCGATAGCGATGAGGTAACGATCTGCATCTCTGTCTTGCTGAGCAGCATCACCGTTGAAAGAGAGTCCCTGAGATAAAAGCGAACCAGCGCCTGCTCCGGCTGAAGATGGTTCTGGATACTCCTCAGGGTGAGTGGCTCGGGTTGCAATTTCAACGGCACTGTTTCGTCGATCTTTGAGGCTTCAGCAATGAGTTCGATCAGCCGCCCCTGCTTTTGCCCGATAGCCTGGTCTGCCAAGGCTCCCAACCGGTAATCCGTCCCCTCTTCAAACATCGACAGGTTGCGCTGAAGTAATCCTGCTATTTCCGAACTCAACCCCACAATTTCGTTGCGAAGGGATTCATGGCCGGCAGGGAGCTGAAAAGCGGAGATATTCGACTGCAAACGACTTCTCAGTGAAAGCAATTCGGCCTGCGCGCCAAGATCGAAAAGTTCCGTATACCTGCCCTCGGCGATCAGGATATCTTCGAGTTTGCAGACGGCCTCCCTGATCACTCTCGTATATCCCTCTGCCGTAGCCGGTATACCGTAATACTGACAGGCATCAAGCCCGCTCCTGAGCGCACTGATCCGTTCAGCAGGCTTCAGCTCCGGTGACTGACCCAGCTTGCACAGCGCAGCGGCTTTCGCATAGATCATGTTTTTTTGCCCGAAATATTCGATGACACTGCGATACGTATCGGGTTTGTTCACCAAAACGGCATTGGATTCGTACTGAAGAATCGGAACAAGCCTCGTCAGGCCGGCACTCTGCGCCATGGAAAGCGCCCGGAAAAGCAGAAAACTTGCATCAGGCTTTTGTTTTTCAAGCTGCTGAAGAGTCCGGGCGGCAATCCGAAGCGCACGGATTTTCTGCTCTGGTGGCGCAGTCATCTGCATTACCCTTGCAGAAACCGCTGCAATTTTTGCAGCACAGCGTTCCGGAGTATCGGGAACGCTGCCTGGTTGAGCCAGTGAACAGTCAAGAAGCCCGGCAAAGGCCACCATCCTGATGGAAGGATCTTCTGAAAGCGACAGGTCGCCATACAGATGCGATGCCCCGTCAACATCCCCGGATCTGAAAAGCAATGTAGCCTGCTCGTATCGATGCCAGGGATCGGACGTTCTGAGTGATGCCATGATCGAAGCCGCTTTACCATAAAGGCCCAGTTCGGCATACATCCGTGCAGTGTCAAGCACCACTGCCGTATGAAGGGAATCGGCCAACCCGACCCCTGCATGCCTTTCGATTATTCCGCAGGTTCGAAATGCTCCGGAATAACGGCCAGTCATGAACTCGATTCTGCTTATCCTGCAAAGCGCCTCCAGGGTAACCCGGCTGAAGCCGTTCAGTGTATCGGCGGCAAGCGCCTTGTCGTAAGCTTCGAGTGCCTCGGCATAGTGTTTCTGACGTTCAAGATGTGCCGCCTTCTGGTACCATGGTGCTGCATCGGGCCCTCCCTTCCGGTTACTACACGAAAAGAGCGACAGGATAATGCAGAGAAAACCGGGAAAAGCAAGCAACCGGAGATGTTTCATGGCGTTCGTATCAATGACGGGTTCATTTTTTTGATTTTACACAGAAAATCACCAACCATCAAAAATCCCGCACATTCCGGTCGCATTCCTGAACGAAGCCGTGTAAATGAGCGCTTCAATGAAGCTCACGGATACACCGGCTTGACACGATATGACGTCACACTCGACCGGGCGTATCCGCTTTTTACTCCCCCTTTCAAAGGCAACTGCGCGTCACCTTCAGTTTCATCGAAATGAACGGAAAGCCTCTCTCTGGCATTCTTGTAACAATGAAGGGAACAACAGGTTGTCAGCATAACAGAAAAAAGAGGAGTATCGATGATCAAGGAAGGCCTGAAAGCGCCGGATTTCACCCTACCCGACGGCGCGGGAAACCAAGTCACCCTGTCGGAGCTCAGGGGCCGCAAAGTACTGCTGATTTTTTACCCTGGAGACGATACGCCGGTCTGCACCGCGCAGTTGTGCGATTACCGGAACAACGTCACGGAATTCACCCGACGAGCTATTTTGGTCGTGGGGATCAGCTCGGACAGCCCAGAATCACACAACAAGTTCGCCGAAAAACATGAACTGCCCTTTTTGCTCCTGAGCGACCAGAAAAAATCGGTCGCTGGCGCCTACGACGCTCTCGGCTTCCTCGGCATGTCACAACGAGCTTACGTCCTCATCGACGAGGAGGGGACAGTACTGCTCTCCTACAGCGACTTCCTGCCAATAACCTGGCAACCGATGAGGGAGCTGCTGGCCCGGATCGATGCATCATGATGATCGGAAGGAGAGAACAGAAATTGCCCTGATCCGGATATTTTTTTGTATCTTCGCGAGCACATCCTTACCGCAACAAAATGCAGAGCAAACCAATGGAAAGAACGCTGACCATCCTGAAACCCGATTGTGTACACAAGCAGCTCATCGGCGCCGTTACCGACAAGATCGAACGCGCCGGCTTCCGCATCGTGGCAATGAAAAAAACCCGACTCACCAAAGAGACCGCTGGCGCATTCTATGCCGTACATCGTGAGCGTCCCTTCTATGGCGAACTGGTAGAATTCATGTCTTCAGGGCCTTGTGTACCCATGATCCTTGAGAAGGAAAACGCCGTCGCTGACTTCAGGACGCTGATCGGGGCAACCGATCCTGCTCAGGCCGATGAAGGCACTGTCCGCAGACTCTATGCCGACAGCAAGGGCGAGAACATCGTCCACGGCTCCGACTCGGCTGAAAACGCCGCCATTGAAGGCGCTTTTTTCTTCGCTTCAGAAGAGGTCGTCAGAGTCGACTGAGCATAACAGCAAAACCATACATGACCCGAAAGCCTCCCGTGTGGAGGCTTTTTCATGTAATCACCCGAAAGACGTTCGTTGCGACC
The DNA here is from genome assembly GCA_013334975.1 of Chlorobiaceae bacterium. GTDB lineage: Bacteria > Bacteroidota > Chlorobiia > Chlorobiales > Chlorobiaceae > Chlorobaculum. The sequence continues at coordinate 258 of JAAXWL010000064.1, read as the reverse complement.
CCATCACTATAGTATTGCGTCAACGGTAAATTATCGGAATTTCCTATATCATCGAAATCGGTATCCAAATCGGTATCGAGTTCCACTTGAAGAGGCTGATTATAACTCACCTGGTTTTATGTTTATTGTGACCTAAGTTGAGCGATTTGGCATAAAAAAAGCCCTCAAACGAGGGGATAAACTGTTATATTGTAATGAGTAACCTCGATAATTACCAGTGCAATAAACACAACCCGACAGGTGGAGAGCTTCATGGGC
>JAAXWL010000063.1 GCA_013334975.1 Chlorobiaceae bacterium | reverse complement strand
CGGACGCGCTGGAAAACGCCGAACAGCTTCTCCGGATCGGGCATCAACTCGCGAACACTGCCTTCTTCAAAGCCTTTCAGAATGTCTTTCCCTGTTCCAACCTTTCCGCTCAAGACCGGCTGGGTAGCCGTGCAGAGCACGACCGAAGTTCTGAAATGTGCGGTCAGCGATTTGATAACGGAGACAATCGGTTGCAGAAAATCGGTCGGCAACATCTGGGCCTCGTCGAGCACCACGACCGAATTGACGATGTTGTGCAGCTTGCGGCACGCCGAACTTTTAGCCGCAAAGAGCGACTCGAACAACTGAACATTGGTGGTCACGATCACCGGTGCATCCCAGTTTTCAGTCGCCAGCCGGGACACCGACGTTTCTCTCGACGGATCGATGTTACTGTGATGCTCCAGCACGGCCTCGTCGCCAAACACGTTGCGATACACCGCTGCGGTCTGCTCGATGATGCTGGTGTATGGAATAGCAACAATAATGCGCTTTTTGCCTTGCCGGATGGCGTGTTCAAGCGCGAAGGCCATCGAAGCAAGGGTTTTGCCGCCACCGGTCGGAACTGTCAGCGAGAACAAGCCAGGCGCCATTGCCGCACCTTTTTGGCGGCACTCCCGGAGAATCTCTTTTCTTTCCCGGTTCACCGGTGTATCCGGAGCATTGTTTTCTTTATTCGCCATGTACTGGTCGAAACGCTCTTTCAGCAATCCCAGATCAAAAGTGCCTTCGCGAAGATCAGCCTGTTCTGGATTCATGAATCGCTCGGTATCGAGGAAGTCCGCATCAACCAGGCAGGAGTAAAGCATCCGGATCCACAGATGCACCAGCTCTGCTCCGCCAGCCTGGGTTTGGCATGGCAACGACGACGGCAACGTTGCATTCAGAACGCTGTCGGGCGGCTTGCCTTTCAGGGCATTGTGCAGATGCTCCGGATTGCTCAGACGCTCGGAAAGAGCATCGCCTTTGGTTCCAGCTTCCTTGCACCAATCTGGCAAACCGGTGTGGTGCCCGGCAATCAGGTAGCCGAGAATTCGTCCGACGCCTTTATTTTTTTTTGCAGCCAGTATCGCTCCGGCTGCGGAGTGGTCAATCCTGCCCATCTGAATCCTCCAGATAATCACCACTGCTTTTGTGCAGATACTCCTGCCAGCGGGGGTTGAATTTGCCGAGGTCGTGCAGCAATCCGGCGCTCCTCGCCCAGTCGGCATTGCCAAATTCACTGGCGAAGCTGGATGCAATGATTGCGACACTGTTCAGGTGATCGGTTAGCTCATGTTCAAGCCACTGACCTGACTTGTCCTGTCGGAGATGTGCAACGGCTTTTCTTCCGACATTCATGGCTTCTTCTGGTTTGAATTCAGTCTTGAGGATTGTGCGACCTTGTATATCTCCCCCATCTCCATTACCTCTTGCCTCACCATATTCCGTAACTCTTGCGGTTCGAGCACTTCGGCCTGGGCTCCGTAACGCATGACCCAGCGTTTGACGGCGTCGAGGGCGCTGACGGTAAGCTTGATGGTGAGTGAACCGTCAGGATGTTCTTCGATCTGTTGAGACGGGTGCCAGGTATGTTCGCGAATCCATTGGGCCTGATAAGGGGTGAACAGAATGCGGATGTCGCAGAGGTTCGGGCCTACGGTCTGGTGAAAAGCGTTCTCCAGATAGTCATTGATGCTGAAGCCTTCGGGAATCGTGAAGTGTTCGCCAGTCAGGGCTGGTTGCTGAATCCTGTTGACGGCGAAGGTTCTGACTTCGTTTCGAAGTTCACACATGGCTATGAGATACCAGGTTCCGGCTGATTGATCATAATGGAGGCGATAGGGTTGAACGATACGTTCGGTGACGGCCTGCCTCGATGATGTCTGGTAGATCATGCCCACTTTCTGCCGGTTACGGATGGCTTGTTCAAGCAGGGTAAATTGCTCATGATCGACACCGTTGACCTTTGCGGGATTATTGAACGAGTAGATGTCGAAGAGGGCATCACCGGAACATGAAAATGGCAGGTACTGAATGATTTTTTCGATGGCCTGGCTGATCTCTTCGTAATACGGGGTACCCTGATACTGTGCAAGAATGGTTGAGGTTGCAGCGAGCGCTTCCAGTTCCTGCCGGTCGAGAAATGTTGCAGGATTGAATATCCAGACCTCACGATAGAAATAGCCCTTTTTCCGGGAATCGTATTCAATCGGTGCGTTAAGCATCTCCCGCATGAAATCGATGTCACGCTGAATACTTTTACAACTGACTTCGAAATGCTGTGCAATGCGAGCACAGTTCGGATAGCGATTACCTCGAAGCTCTCGGTCGATGTGCTGCATTCGGGCAAGCGGAGGTCTCGATAGTCTCATGCCGGAATTGTTCAGGTTTCTGGGGCCACAGGAACAACATAGTGACAGACCACGGACAAAAAGTGTCCGATACGAAAATAATTCTCAAAACAGGGGTGAGTGAGGGCCGGAAACACAGGCCGACAGGCAACCATACGCTTCTTCTACAATGTATGAATCCTACGGAAACACGCCAAATTTTTCAGTGAACAATCCGGGCTTCAGCCCAACCTCCTGAGTATGGGTCTCGCTGGATCACATCGATAAAGAGGTTGGGCTGAAGCCCAGGAAGAGGGGGTTGTTTTGCTTCTCTCTCCCTCCGGTTTAAAAACCGGGGCAAGGTGAAGAGGAAAGAAGTGCTGAATGTCCGCCGGGTTAAAACCCGGCTGAATATGGAAGTTTAAAAAACCAAGGCTAAGGGATACGGGCGCTGATCAGTGGAAAACGATGCTCCTGAGCCAGGCGATGGTGCTGCTGAACCAGTTGTGGGCGGCAAAGAGGGTACTCCACCAGGACTCCTGGATACCGGTAAGGGCAACAAGTGAGAAGATGCCGAAAAGCAGCACCAGGATCACCAGCCCCTTGACAAGCCATTTGAGGATAGTGCTAACCCTTTGCCGGTGCAGAATTGTGTCCCTGAGCCAGAGGATGACGAGATGAAGAGCCAAGGTAAGAGCAAAGGCTGAAACGGCAAAAGTGCGTATCGAACTGACCAGTACAGAACTGACGATCAGCAGCACTTCGAGGAGGTAGAGAAGCTCTATCCAGCGGATGGTGACCAGGTTCTTCATGCTGCGTGGTACGGCGGCATCGACAAGCCAGAGCATTAACTGGCCGGCCCTTGCCGCCATCGTCAGGTATTTCTTGCCGGCTATGTGGTACTGATCGGTGATGCCCGAAAGAATTTTGCTGGTGATTGTGGTTGCCCTGGCGGCGTTTTTCAGAGCATTTTCCGGTTCGAGCCCTTTGTTGAAGGGAAATTTGCGAAGGTAATGGTCGCGAATCACGGGTACGTCGAACAGCTCCAGCGAACAGGGCTGGCTCGGGTTGCTTTGGTTGATTCGTTCCGCGTTTTCTTTGATGGTATTGAGGTAGCGGCTCAATCCGTCGGGGTCTGGCTGACCGCTCTCTGTGTGCATGAATGGCTCGACCAGCAGGTCACAGGCTTCCTGGGTTCCCATGGGAGCGATGGTTTCACAAGCGATCGCTGCCTGGGCTTCAACGGTGAGCTTTCTTGCCTCTTCTCTGTCCGATACGAGTGCGGAGATGATGCGCTCGGCTCCATCGAGCTGTCCCCACAGGATGTCGTTCTGCCGCCACCGTTTTTCCATGAAGGCGCCGAAATTGCCCAGGTTCCTGCCTGCAAGCTTGTGCAGGCCCGCGTTGCTCTCATCGATGAGCATTTTGGCGTCTTCAGGACTGACGCGGATCACGTCGATATGGTCACCCTCACTGGCATCGGTGCCATAGAGAATGGGGAAAATGACCATATCGTAATTGCTGTATTTGCGATAGTACGACCAGAGAATGATTCTGGCCATCATGTCCGGCACGGTTATTCCGGTTTCACTTCCCTTTTCGCTCTGCCAGCTCCGGAAAAAAGAGTCTGCTTTTTCAATCTCCGGTTGCAGTACGTTTTTTACCTGCGTGGCAATGCTATCAACAAGATCGATAATGTCCCGGTTTGCTGGATCGAGCAGAAAAAGCCGTATACGGGCTTCTCCAAACCGTTCGCCTTTTCTTGCCTCTTCATGCTCCTCTGAAGCGGGCGAAGAGTGTCTTTCAAGGAAGTAGTCGATGATGTGACCAAAAGGTATTTCGTTTCTTCGACCACGTGCTGATGAGCGCCTGCTTGTGTTGCGTTCACCCATTTCCATATGCAACCGGATTTCTGGCTTCTGGTCCAAGAGCGAGAGAAGCTTCATCAGATCACGGTAAACAGGGCTCTGCTCCTGGAATTTCTCTTTGGCTCCAGCAGCGGATGTGCCAGCCATTTCGGGTTCCCTGAAACGGGAGCGCAACAACCTGCCGGCATTGCTGAGTTGCTGGAGATATTTGTTGATCTCTTTTTTGTGCGCGATCAGCGCTTGCCTGAATCTGGAAAGGGTTTGTCGATCAGGTGCCATGCCCGTGACGATTCCTGATGGCCAGGCAGTTGCTTCTGCACGAATCAACTGATCAATTTCGGCGGCAAGCTGATTGTCATTGAGACGATAGAGCCGGTCGATCTGGCGATGGAGAAAGTTGAGCCTCCTGATCGGAAAGGTGATATCGAAGGCGTGCAGATAGGCGTTGAGCGTCTCCGTTGATGCGCTCAGCGGTTCGCGCTGATCCGTGCTGCGACGTTCGATATACTTGTTGTCGCGCCATACCCTGACCATGTTCCGGAAGACGAGAAAACTGGACGAATCCTCATCAAAGCCTGCCACCCGGGCCAGAAGCCTGCCAAGATCGTCAGTGACTGCGGCGATTTCAAGGCGCTGGTAAGCGACGTAGCCAGGGCCCTTGCGCCGAGCCACATCGGTCAGATCGAGCGTTGCCCATTCTCGGTCATTCAGGTTCCTCTTGGCCCACAATGGCTCAGGCTCGTCGGCCTTGTTCAACTTCCACTTTTCGTAGACCTGCTCGATTTCATAAGCGGGCGTCCAGGCCGACAGCGATTTGTCCACCTCGAGGTTACTGATGATTCGATCGATCCTTTCGTTCAGGCGGTTCCGTTCAAAAATCCTGTTGATATCTTCTCGGATGGTTTCACGCCGGGGCAAGGTCAGTAGTGCCGCTATGCCATTTTCTATGGCGTTGGGCTTTCCGTCTTTTTCGATCTGCTCTTCCGGATGTTCCGGTACGGGTTCGATATAGATCAGCTTGCGGTCGATGGGATAGTCTGACTTTCTTTCGGCAATGGCATCGATGGCGTAGGAAAAGGGTTTGTTGTCCAGATAGCCACCATCACCGAAGGGCCGGTTGTCGTACCGTACTGTTCCGCAAGGAGCTTTGTCTGGATAACTGTTGAAAAAACGCTTCCATTCGGAGCTCGAAGAGAATCGTTCATCCTCGATCTTGCGTATGGCGAGCACCTCGTCGATGTCGCAGAGGCGCATTGGTTCAAAAGCGAAGGGAAAGGAGGAGGTACAGCGCGCGGCAAAGGCGAGTATGGGATTGAACCGTTCGTTAAAATCGTTCCAGGGAGACAGCCCTTCGCCCCGTTCAGCATAGGCGAAATGAAAGACATTTCGATATTTCCTTTCATAAATGGTCGTATCGGAGAGCTGGACGGGAAGCATCAGCCCATGGATATCGGTGGTAGTCACGAACAGGTTGATCTCACCGGCAAGCGGGGGTAACAGACCGGTTTTTCCAGAACCTGCATCCATGTCCTGAAAAGCCTGAAAAAGCTTCAGGTACATCCGGCGACTGTTAAACAGCGATTCGGGCATATCCTGTTTTTTGAGTCCGGTGTTCACAAGCGATTTTTTGTCGTTCAGCAGCAGATTGACATCGCCTTCGGTTATCCAGAGCTTTTTAAGTTCATCGATTTTCTGACCGTTCGCCAGCGCCTTTGCCAGAAAAATGCCGTTGATTCCCCCGGCAGAGGTACCCGAAATGATGTCGATTTTAAAGCTTCGGGGTAACGATGCGTCCTTGTCAGCAAGATGCTGATTGATCTGTTTCGACTCTTCATTCCAGTAGGCGAGCTTGCGATAGACCTTTTCAACGGCATCGAGTTTTTCATAGGCAATCAGGGGATGGTTCTCCTCGTCACGGGTAGCCGTCGCCCTGACCATCCGGAGCAGTTCCTGGGCGATTCCGTTCATGTAGATGGCAAGGGAGACGCCGCCGTACATGACAACGGCAAATCGAACTTCGGTTTTCTGATCGGATGCTGACATGGTCTGCGGGATTTTTGGTGATGAAGCCAATGCTTCTTTCGCTGCTCATTTACCTGGGACTCAAGTGGAGTTGAAGGTACCAGGCTCGCCTGACCCAGAGGCGGATGCAACGGATCAAGATTCCGTCGATCCTGACGATCGGAGGATGCGGTACGAAATAGTGAATCAAGGGTCTCCTCCCGATAGTCGTTCAGGATTGAAAGCGCCGTTAAACTCATCGACACAGCCACTCCGGAAAAAAGCGCCAGTCTGATGACACACATCGAGAAAACCGTTCAGCTCGAAACAACAGGGTAAAAAGCCGAGTTGCTACCAAGAAGTCGTTTGCCTTTGTCGGTAAAAATATAGTAACAAGGAAATCAAATGGCAAGCAAGGTGTATTGCTAATACGGTGTGGTTGGCAACGATAACTTTCCCTGCTCTCTGCTTGCAAAAACCGGTTGTGCCGTGCTGAATTCTTTCAGTATCGACCTGCGGGAATGTTCGGGAAACAAGCGCTGTTTGTTGAGGTGTGACCTGCTGCGCTCCTGAAGCTTCTGATGGCCGCTTCCGGTGAGCTTGTACGAAGCGGGGCTGCGTGAATTGATTTTGAAGCATAACCGTTCAAGAGAGATACAGGCAGTTTCATTATATTGGATAACAGAATTTCCCGATGTCTGCTCCCTTCCATGGAGAGAACATCCTTAAGCATCGTTAGTACCGAACCTGATCCTATGACCGACAACCATAAAGAGTCCGAGAACCTGCACACCGTTCCGGCCACCCGGCGGGAAATACCCTATAATTATACCTCTGCGGGCGACCGCCAGGCAATTTCGTTCATCCTGGGCGAGGAGGTCGTCAGGCAGATCGACGAGTTGCGCGACTTCCGTGTAACGGGACGTTCTGCACGGCTCTTGATGCAGATTTTCGGTGATATCCTCATTCATGGCCGAAACCCTTATCTTTTCCAAGAGCTGGTCGATTCGGAACAGCGCAGGAAAAGGATTTTCGAGCATGCCCGAAAAGATCTCGAAACCATCGAAACCTCATCAAACGGTGAGCCTCGAGTTATGGCTATCGTGCAGACGCTCCGTGCCAAACTCGACAAGTTCCGTGGTGAAATCGAACAGCTGCCGGAGTTCCGGCGCAAGCTTAAAAGAGAGCTGGCGCCTATTGTCGGGGCAAGGAACGTGCTGTTTGACCCATTCTCGCTGGTCGCTCATGCTACCGATGCCACGGACTGGCGCCTGTACCTGCCTGTGGCCGTGGTAACGCCTGAGGATGAGGCGCAGGTGGCTCCGCTGATCGGCGCCATCGCAAGGCTAGGATTGCGAGTCATTCCGCGTGGTGCAGGCACCGGCCTGACGGGTGGCGCAGTGCCGCTGCGTTCGGATTGCGTGATTATCAATACCGAAAAACTCAATCGCGTCCGGGGCATCAGCCAGAGAAAGTTCCATCTCAAGGATGGCCATACAGTGTCTGCCGAGGTGATTGAAGTTGAGGCCGGGGTGATTACCGAGGTCGCCATGCATCATGCTGACGAGCACGGCCAGGTGTTCGCTACCGACCCGACCAGTGAATGGGCATGCACGATCGGCGGTAACATCGCCGAAAATGCGGGCGGCAAAATGGCGGTGCGCTGGGGCACCTGCATCGACAACCTTCTGGAGTGGCGTATTGCCATGCCGGGAGCGAAGTTGTGGAGTGTTCGCCGCACCGATCACCAGTTACGCAAAATCCTTCCTGAAGATGTCGTGACCTACGAGGTGCTCGACCAGCATGGCGCACCGCTGAAACGCATCGCGCTGCGGGGCACCGAAATCCGCAAGCAGGGGTTGTGGAAGGATATCACCAACAAGGCGCTCGGTGGTGTACCGGGCCTGCAGAAGGAGGGTACTGACGGCGTGATCACTTCGGCCGTCTTTGTGCTCTATCCGAAGTATGAAGAGAAACGCACGCTCTGCCTTGAGTTTTTCGGCCCGGACATGGACGAAGCAAGCCGGGTTATTGTCGAGCTGTCGAAGGCATTCCCCTACCAGAACGTTGAGCATGAAACACTGCTTGCTCTGGAGCATTTCGATGACGAGTATATCAGGGCGATCGATTACAAAGTGAAGGCATCAAGACCGCAGACCCCCAAAGCGGTGCTCCTTATCGATATTGCCGGCCACAACGAAGAGGAGGTTGAGGCAGGCGTCGAACGGGTTCGGACGTTGCTTGACAAGCACCCGAACACCCTCCTTTTCGTGGCGCGTGACCAGGCAGAGGCAACCCTGTTCTGGGCAGATCGCAAGAAGCTCGGTGCTATTGCAAGACGAACGAACGCTTTCAAGCTGAACGAAGATATTGTGATTCCGATTGAACAGCTTTCGGTATTCGCCCGTTTCATCGACGACCTGAATATCGAGGAAGAGCGCTATTCGCAACGATCTTTTGTTGACCGGATCGATGCCTTGCTGCGCAAGAGCAGCCATCCTGAGTCGCTTACTCCCTTTGAGGCAAAAATTCCTGCGGGGCTCGGTTTGTGCGATCTGATCCGCAATCGTCTCGAAACAGCCGATCTGCTGCTGCTCCGTTCGCTGACGCTGCTGCAGGAGTTTCGTTCCGAACTGAAGCAACTCTTCCGGGGATACCCTGAAACACTTGAATCGATCGAGAAAAGCTACATACATGTCCGCGACCGGAGAATCGTGCTGGCCACGCACATGCATGCCGGTGACGGCAACGTGCATGTGAATGTGCCGGTGCTTTCCAACGACCGTCCGATGCTTGAACGGGCCGACCATGTCATCGACAAGGTAATGGAGATGGTGATCTCGCTGGGGGGCGTGGTGTCGGGTGAGCACGGCATTGGTGTCACCAAGCTCAAGTATATGGAGCGTGCGCGAATCGAGGAGTTGTCGGCTTATCGCCGAGAGGTGGATCCCGACGGCATCATGAATCCAGGCAAGCTTGAAGATTACGAGGCGCTGAATCACATCTTCACGCCGTCGTTCAATCTGCTGGAGCTGGAGGCGCACATCCTGAAACGCAGCAAGCTCGAAGCCCTCTCGAAAAAAGTGGACTCCTGCATCCGGTGTGGCAAGTGCAAGCCTGACTGCTGCGTCTACTACCCGGCACGCGGCATGTTCTACCATCCGAGAAACAAGAACCTTGCCATTGGTTCGCTCATCGAGGCTCTGCTTTTTGATGCCCAACGCGAGCGTTCCACCGATTTCGGGCTGCTGCAATGGCTTGAAGAGGTTGCCGACCACTGCACCATCTGCCACAAGTGCCTGAAACCCTGTCCTGTTGATATCGACACAGGTGAGGTATCGATCCTCGAAAGAGAGATTCTTTCAGCGCGAGGGATTAAAAACTCGCCTCCAATCACCACGATGACGCTTGAGTACCTGGCAAACCGCTCACCATTCTACAACAAGGTGTTCCGGAACGTCGTACTGAGAATCGGCGGCGCTGGCCAGCGGGCTGGCACGAAGCTGACCGCACCCCTTCAGAAATCGGAGCGGGCGCTGAAAGCATTTCCGCCACTACGCCTCCTGCGCTCGGCTGTACCGCCGGTGCCGGAAAAAACCTTGCGCGACGTCTTGCCAGACTGCGACAGCGACCAGGTTCTGGTGTTCGAACCGTCAGAAAAAGAGGCTACATCAACCGTTTTCTACTTCCCCGGCTGCGGCTCGGAGCGTCTTCAGTCGACCATTTCGATGGCATCGATCCATATCCTGCTCGAAACCGGCACAAGGGTGATTCTGCCGCCTCCCTACCTGTGCTGCGGCTTCCCGTTGCACGTCAATGCAAAAACCGAGACCTACTCATCGATCGTGCTGCGCAACACGGTGCTGTTCAGCCAGATCAGGGATATGTTCTCCTATCTGGATTTCGAGGCCTGCGTCATCTCTTGCGGTACCTGCCTTGAAGGACTCAATATCATCGATGCTCCCAAGCTTTTCGGGGGCAGAATCGTTGATGTGTCACGTTTCGCTTATGAAAAAGGATTGCGGGTTGAGAGCAATGATCTTGAAAGCCTCTATCATGCCCCTTGTCACGATTCACTGAGTGGCAAAGCGTGCGACCTCCTGCGCGATGTCGGCGGCTTTGGCAAGGTGACCGAGGTACCGCACTGCTGCTCGGAGGCCGGTTCTCTTGCGCTTTCAAGACCCGATATTACCGATTCGATGCTGCAACGCAAGCGTGTTGCCCTGAAGGAGTCGATGCCTGCTTCACACAGAGCTACCATACTCACTAACTGCCCTTCCTGTGTGCAGGGACTCGGCAGAAACCGGGACATGGGTGTCGAAGCCCGGCACATCGCCGTGGCGCTGGCGGAAAAACACTCTGGCCCCGAATGGATGGAGCGATTCCTCGCCCAGGCCGCCAGAGCAACCGCCGTGATTTATTGAAAAAGTGGGGTTAAGGAAAAATGTAATGTAAGATGTGAACGTTGTGGAGCTGGTGGACGAATTGAAGAAATGGAAAGTATAAGAAAAGAAGGGAAGGGGAAGTGCCGGGCAATGAGCAATGAGGGATGGGTTTCCCAAGTACCCCAGTACCTATTCCCTATTCCCATCGTTGTCGAAAAAGCGCTCTTTGCGGTAGCCGAGGAATGATGCGGCAAACCGCATGAGCATCAGGGCAACCGGCTGGTAGCGCAGGATACCGCTTCGCTTGTCCATACCCCTGATTGATGGGACAAGGCTGCGCGCAACGGTTTCGGCTGTTTCAGCCATTGCATTGAAAAAGCGTTTCTGGGCTGTTGTGGCGTCTCGAAGCAGAAGATCGGTCAGCACCAGGCCGGGGCTCAGTTCGTGAATACCGATCGAGGTATTTCCCGCACTCCTGAGCTCGGCAAGCATCAGCTCGCTCATAAGAGCAACCGCTCGTTTCGAGACCCTGTGAGGCACTGTGGTCGGTGAAGAACGAAGGCCCGCGGCTGTGAATCCCATATTGAAGAGATGGTAGTCAACGCCTATCGCGGAGTCAGGCTGACGAAGCATAACCCTGAGGGCTTCAGCAGAGAGTATCATGCTTCCGGAAAGGTTGGTGCTGCAGGTTTCATCGATATCGAGAGAGTCGAGTTCCCATAACGGACGTCGCATGAGACCGGCTGTTCCTGCGTTGTTGATCCAGCGGTCGATTATACCGAGTTTCGAAACCGCAAAATCTGCAAAAACCGGGGCTTGTCGCGGATCGGCAACGTCGCAGGGAGTTCCGTATACCATGCACCCGGGAACCGCTACGCGGAGTGCCTGCAATGCTGCGTTCAGGGTTGACTCACGACGACCGCAGATCACCACCCTGTCACCAAGCTGCAGAAACTCCCTGGCCATAGCCAGGCCGAGACCCGCCGTTCCGCCGGTAACAACCACCCCCAGAGATACCGTTTCCATCTTTCAATTGACACCCTGATCGTTAACGCTGATTTCTGCAACAATGTACGAAAAAGTGCTGAGGACTGGGGACTAAGCAACAAGCAATGAGCAATGGGGACTGGATTTTCCTATTCCCTATTCCCTGACTCCTCACGGCATTCAGATAAATTGTTTAAATTTATCCTGCTTTTCTGCGACCGGCAAACCTGAAGCGGATAGAACCTCCATGAAAACATACTACAATCAGCTTCTCAGGGAGTTTCACCTGCCGTTGACCAACCCTGTGCTGGTATTCTCGCTGGTGTTGTTCATTATCCTGCTTGCGCCCATCATTTTCAAAAGGTTCAACATTCCCGGAACGGTGGGGCTGATCCTCTCGGGGGTATTCATCGGTCCCCATGCGTTGAACCTGCTCGAAAAGAGCTCAGCGGTGGAGCTGTTCTCAACCATCGGCCTGCTCTATATCATGTTTTTTGCCGGTCTTGAGCTCGAGGTAAACGAGTTCAGGAAAAATCGCTATAAAAGTATGCTTTTCGGATTGCTGACCTTCATCATACCCATAGCAATAGGCTACCCGGTGTGTCGTTACCTTCTGAACTATGGCCTGAGCACCAGCCTGCTGACCGCAAGCATGTTCGCGACCCATACACTGGTCGCCTACCCGATCGCCAGCCGTATGGGTGTCTCGAAAAACCAGGTCGTCGCCATTACGGTTGGTGGAACCATCCTGACTGACACGGCGGTTCTGATCATTCTGGCGCTCATCATCAATTATCACCAGGGCAGTATCAACCAGGATTTCTGGCTTCACCTCGGTATTTCGTTCGTCCTCTTCTCACTCATCATTTTTCTGCTGCTGCCGCTCATCGCCCGCTGGTTCTTCACCAAGCTCGAAAACGAGAAACACGCCCATTATATCTTTGTGCTGGCTGCGGTGTTTTTTTCTGCCTTTCTTGCAAGAATGGCCGGACTGGAACCTATTGTCGGTGCTTTTGCAGCAGGGCTCGCCCTCAACCCCCTCATCCCGAACTCTTCAGCACTGATGAATCGCATCGAGTTCATCGGCAACTCGCTCTTCATTCCGTTTTTCCTGATCAGTGTCGGCATGCTGGTAGACCTGCGCGTGATCTTTCACAGTCCGATGGCCCCGATCATCGCCGCCGTCCTGACCATTGTAGCGCTTGCCGGAAAATGGCTGGCTGCCCTGTTCACCCAGAAAGCCCTGGGCTACACACGCGCTCAACGACAGATGATCTTCGGCTTGAGCAGCTCCCATGCTGCCGCAACCATTGCGATCATTCTGGTAGGTTATCAGGCCCATATTCTTGACCTGAACATCCTCAATGGCACCATCATCCTCATCCTGGTAACCTGCATCGTGGCATCGCTGGTCACTGAAGCGGCCGCCAAACAACTGGTTCTCGAAGAGAGCGATAAATTACCCGACGAGGAGAGCGAACAAGGATCATCGACCGAACAGATACTGATGCCGATCGCCGATGGCAAACCCTCTGAAAGAGTTCTCGAACTGGCCGTCATCATCCGGGATAAACGATCAGCCAACCCGCTGACCCTCTTGACGGTGGTACCCAATAATCGGGAGGCTGAACTGAATGTCAGAAAAGCCCGCAAAGACCTTGAATCAGCAGTCAATTTTGCGGCTTCGTTTGACGTCCGGCTGAACATCCTGGCCACCATCGATTACAACATCAGCAGCGGTATCGGCAGAACAGCCAAGGAGTTGCAGTCTGACCTGATCATCTTCGGGTGGCCGCACCGACAAGGATTCATCGACAGGATGATCAATGACGCTACGGAAAGCATTGTCGGTCGAACCAGCAAAACCACCCTGATTTGCCACTTTACCCGCCCGCTGGCCATGCACCGCAGAATCGTGACCGTTTGCCCGCCTTTGGCTGAAAAAGAGAAAGGATTCTCACAATGGCTGGGCAAGCTGAACCGTCTGGCGCAGGAACTGAGCATACCTCTGCTGTTCCACTGTGACCGGAAAAGCCGCCTGGCGATCCTCGAGACCCTGAAAAAGGTACCCACCGGCGCCTCACTGCTGTTCGAGTCCTTCAGGTCATTCGACGATTGGGAGAACCTTTCGAAACAGCATCGCCATTTCAGGGAGGATGATCTTTTTGTTTTCATCAGCGCACGAAAAGATTCGATCGCTTACCGTCCCTTTTTTGACCTGTATCCCAATCGTCTCGAAAAGCATCTGGCCGACATCAGCAAAATCATACTCTATCCGGCGCAGTTCGATTCAGGTACTTTTGAAGAGGGGTATGTCGATGTTGTGGCCGCAGGCTCCTTCCCGTTTGGAAGATCGTCCATACGCAAACTGGGACAGGAAATCACAGTATTCCTGAAACGTAATGAGTTACAAATCAGAAAAAAATTGAGGAAAAAGAGGCTTCGCCATCAGAAAGACTTGGATATTCCGGAAAAGAGTCATAAAATGTAAGGATAAAAATCAAATCCCGTCTGAGTACCATCGGGTAACGTGCTGCTGCACAGAAGCTGACCAATCATCATTGCCTATGCAACCACAGCATACATGCCTGACAAGGAGGCCATATCTGAAAAGCTTCGTGCTTTGCTGCATCATGGCCTTCAATTTTTCCGGCTCTCCAACCGTCATGGCTGCCGAAGTGGCGGCCGAACTACCTCGTACCGATTCTTCCTCCGACCTCTTTGCACCAGTCCGGCAATCGGCCAGTAACCTCCAGAATCTTTTCTCCGGCATCAAACAGTACCTTGGTACCCGTTACCGGTTCGGGGGCGAGTCTCCTTCGGGTTTTGATTGCTCGGGTTTCGTGCGATTCATGTTCAGCAAGGAGCTCGACGTTCAACTCCCCCGTTCATCGCAGGAGATGTCGGCTGTTGGCATCAGAGTTGAACGAAACGAACTCAAGCCTGGCGACCTGGTTTTTTTCAAGAATGGAAAGAATCACATTAACCATGTAGGCATTTTCATCGGCAACGACACGTTTGTCCACTCCTCTCTCTCCAAAGGCATCACCCGCGACACACTCAACGAAAGCTACTATAACAATCGCTTCGCTGCCGCCGTCCGGATCCTCGATGACCAGAAAGATGATCTCTCACGCGATATCGAGCTACTGCTCGAAACACTTCCGGAAGAGGATTCC
>JAAXWL010000160.1 GCA_013334975.1 Chlorobiaceae bacterium | reverse complement strand
CCATGCATGAAGCGTGGCTGAATGCGAGCCAATCACGATGCTGAAACTATCGACCGGAGAGCCGTGTGCGGGAGAACCGCCTGCACGGTTCGGAGGGAGGGGAGGCGAGAGCCTTCCCTACCCCTATCGCTGCGAGTGATCACTCTTTTTTCTTTTCAGGTTGGCGGAGGTATTTTATGTCGATAGTCAGGGAGAGCTTCTGGTCGTTGAGGTCGAATTTCGAATCGTCAAACGATGGCGGCCCCATTTTTACCTTTGGATTGTTTGAGCTGCCAAACCCCTCTTTCGGAATTCCAAAGAAGCCTTTGTCCATTTTTCCGTTGCCGTTTTCATCGTGCATCACGCTGACGGCATAGGTTCCATAGGGAAGGTTATCGAAGACTACCACGCATGGGTTTCCGGAAGGGATGCTCCGGCCGGCAAGCGCCTCTGCGTTTTTATCCGGAAAGCCCTTTTTTGTTTTGAAAAGGGCGACGCCGACAACGCCGTCGATACTTCGCACATTGCCGATGCTGACCTCGATGCTGCCGACAGGGGCCTCTTCAGCTCGCCCTGCGGTTGGCGTGAAAAGTTGGCAAAGCAGGAGAACAGAAGGGATTGAGTGTTTTATCTTCATGAGTTGCAGGATTTTAAAGGTGACGATACACCAGACCACCCGGACAGAGCGGATGGTCTCGTTCCGAAAGAGAGATTGCATTACATCCATACTCTTCTTTACATTGTCCATGATACGCACTATTTCGATAACTTTTTAACAATGCAGGAGAGGTCCATGTCAGTTCAATCAACGATCCAGCTTGCCACCGATGCCATTGAGGATGCCCGGAAGCGGCTCGAACGTGCCAGGGCCGATGCGGATGACGATTACGAAATCCGTCAGGCGCTCAGGCATCTCGAAGACGCCACCGGTTATCTCCGGAAAGCCTCAACCGATCTTCAAAAGCAGGGGTGATTTTCCGCGATCAGCGAGGCCGGTTCGAAATCGATACCGATACCGAAATCGATACCGATAGATAAAGGGAAGTCTCTCTTTTTTTTGGAAAATAAATATATATCCTGTGACTCTGTCGCTTCATTATATCAGGATTTATCTGTATTATTACACATCATGGTTACTTCAACAGTTTTCTCTCCACGTTTTCAACCAAATAGCAAGGAGTCTCTTATGAAAAAAACTCTGGCAATAGCGATGGTCGCCTGCCTGGTTTCAATACCTTCGGTCGTCAAGGCCGTTGAATTTCAGACACCAGGGGCAATGGGCATGGGTGGCGCCGGTGTCGCACGCGACAATGGCGCCCTGACCTCTTACTGGAACCCTGCCGGTGCTGCCTTCATCAAGTCGACTTTTGCTGTCAAAGCTGCCGTCGGCGCCGGTATCAGCGGCAGTGAAGGATTGACGGAAAATATCGACCGGCTTGCGGATATCGATTTTGACAATGTGAAAAATTTTAATTCAAGTGCTGCAGAGGTTGGTGAAATTGTTAAAACCCTGACTATTCTCGATGACATGAAGAATCGCCAGGGCAATTTTGCCGTCAATGTTTCGGTACCGCTCGGTCTGGCTGTCAAAAATATCGCTTTTGGTGTCTATGGCACGATGGAGGGGTATGTGCAACCGATTGCCGATATGACCAATATTATACCGAAAGATGTCACCAATTCAGATCTGGTGAGTGTGCAGGAGCTTGCTACTGCGGTTGGCGGGGGAAATACCGCATCAGGTTATTTCACTTCCGATCAGTTGGCAGCTCTGACTACATTGCTTGATAATACATACGGGCTTACTACCGTTGATGCTACCCAATTGGCAAATGCGATTGATACACAGTTGCAGAATAGCGGAATTGATCCTGCTACCGTTTATTCGGCTGTCACGGATCAGATTCTCCCTACACTGAGCAGTGGTGCTATAAATACCCTCGACAAAAACACTACGGCGGTCATGACCAAGGCGATTCAGTATGTCGAAGTACCGGTTTCCTATGGTCGTACGGTTGACAAGAAAGGAAAATTGGCGTTTGGCGTCACCGGCAAGCTGATTTCAGGTACAGTCTATCAGAGCCAGATACTGCTGGTCAACAGGACTGATGGTACCCTGAAGGCGCAGGATATTGTCGATGAGATGACCAACAACAAAAAAACTTCGTCAGCCATCGGTATCGATGTCGGCGCACTCTACAAGGTCAACGACAAACTCAACCTCGGTATTGTCGCCAAAAACATCAATTCTCCGAAATTCGATACGCCCAGTTATCAGAGATACCTGACACTGGCGCCGAATACTATCGAAACGGTTCCCGGCGGCACGGTAGAGCTGAAGCCGCAGGTTCGTGCCGGCGTGGCTCTTGAGCCGTTCGGCTGGATGATCTTTGCGGCTGATCTCGATCTGACTGAAAACGATACCGTGGCTCCCGGTACGGTCGTCGGCAGTTCGTACAAGAGCAGAAACTTTGGAGGCGGCTTTGAGTTCAAACCGGCCTCATGGCTGAAGGTTCGTGGTGGTGCCTATAAAAACCTTGCCATGGATAATGGTGCTGTGCTGACAGCAGGCTTTAAGTTATTCATGCTCGATGTGGATGGCGCCTTTGCAACCCAGACCTTTGTCTATGACGGAAACGAAATACCAAGAGAGGTCAAGGTCAATGCGGGTATGAGTTTTACCTTGTAAGCTATTCGTAACCATTTGCTCATAACATCATCCCCTGCCCCTCCGGCAGGGGATTTTTTTTGCTTCACGCCGCTCTGTTATATTATCTCCTGTGCTTTAGATCACATTTTTTCCGGTATCACCAGATGCCGGTTCTTCACCGAAAACGTTACCACCATGCAGAGCCATACTCCTGTCGATTTTCAGAAAGCGGTTATTGAACAAAGCCTGAATATTCCGGTTCTTGTCGATTTCTGGGCCCCCTGGTGCGCACCTTGCAGCAGCCTCGCTCCCGTGCTTGAAAGCCTTGCAGAGCGCCATGCCGGAGAATGGATACTGGTCAAGGTCAATACCGAGGAGTATCCGGAGATTGCCTCGAAGTACGGCGTCAGGGGTATTCCCAATGTGAAGTTGTTTTCAAATGGCGATGTGATTGATGAGTTTACCGGGGCCCTTGCTGAATACCAGATCGAGCAGTGGCTGAAAAAGGTGCTTCCCGGCCCCTGGGCCGCCGATGTAGAACGTGCTGCTGTCGAGATGAGCGCTGGTAATGATGCCGAAGCGATCGCCTTGCTTGAAGGGGTTTTGGGCAAGGAGCACGATAACAGGAGAGCGGCCGCTATGTTGACGAAGCTGACTCTTTTTTCTCGCCCGGAAGAGGCGCTCAAACTTGTCGAGTTACTTGAAGGAGAGCCGGAGCATGCCGATCTGAGCGAAGCGGTACGAACACTCGCCCCCCTCTTGATGCGATCAGACAGTGATCTGCCGGATGGTGACGCCAGGGAAGCCTATCGTTCGGCTGTTGAAACCCTGAGCCTCGGTGATATGGATGGAGCGCTGGCAAGCTTCATCGGGGTACTGCGTGAAAACCGTTACTACGACAATGACGGTTCTCGCAAAGCCTGCATAGCGATTTTCAGGATCCTTGGAGAAGAGCACCAAACAACCCAAAAGCACCGCCGCTCCTTCGACCGGGCGTTCTGAAAGGAAGTGCTGAGCAATGAGCAATGAGCAATGAGCAATGAG
>JAAXWL010000159.1 GCA_013334975.1 Chlorobiaceae bacterium | reverse complement strand
TTATCCCCGGACTGAAGTCCGTGGCTATGTTGGGAGGGAGTTAAGTCGACAAGCATATACATGACAAATGTCGGAGCTTATGCCGTAATAATTAATAGGGCTTGAATTTAGAGATAAAACGCCCCCTGTTTTTATCGCGGTGTTCCTCTCAGAATCCGGCTTCGTTGAGGCGGCGGTAGGCGTCGCACCCTTTCTGCTGGCCGTTGTCACAGGCTTTGCCGTACCAATCCTTTGCGGCGGCTTTGTCCTGGGTGATCCCCTGACCGTTTTCACTCGCTTGACCGAGGTTATAGCAGGCTTTGGCATTGCCCTTCATGGCAGCCAGACGATACAACCTGACCGATTCGGCAAAATCCTGGCGAACGCCCTGACCTCCGGCATACATCTCTCCAAGTTCGGCCTGTGCTTCCGGATAGCCCTTGTCGGCAAGCTGGCGCAGCAATCTGGCGGCTTCGATGTAATCCTGCCGGACACCCTTGCCTTCACGGTACATCAGCCCCAAACGGTACTGGGCCGTCAGTTCACCTTTTTCAGCGGCCATCCGGTACCATTTCGCCGCTTCCGGATAGTCCTGCTGAACCCCATCTCCTTTGAAATACATGAGTCCGAGATTGAATTGCGCAGAGACGTTGCCCTCTTCGGCCTGACGGCGCCACTCTTCGATGCGCTTTGCGGTTGGCGGCTCACCGGTCGCCGTGAGAGGAGCAAAAGCAACAAAAGCAACCAGAAGGGCAGAAATGATTCGTTTCATACGAGTAAAAAACACTATGGGGTTGTTTCAGGAATCAGCCGTCGTCGGACAAAGGAGAAAATAGGTATCAGGAAGGACAAAAACGACAATACGAAATGAGAACCATCAGTCCACACCCGTATTGTCGGATAATTTCAAACCACCATGAACCGGATCACGCCGCCTTTCCGCCGAAGAGCTGATCGTCAGCTCTCAACGATCGCCTCGCTCTCTTTACCATCGGAATCGCAAGCTCAGGGAGTTGTGAGCGTCACCTGCTTCCTACTGCCAGCTCTTTTTGCTGAAACTCCTGCAAGTCCGATACCCAGCAACACCATCGTTGCCGGTTCCGGTGCAGCTTCCGCGCCGACTGTCAAGCCGTGCCAATACTCCGATGTGTCGGTAAAGGTGATGGAGTTGAACGTACCCGGGAGTCGAATGGCTCCATGCACCTCTCCATAACCAGTAAAACCGGTGCCTCCGGAGTTGAGAACCGGCGTACCAGTTCCAAAAAAGCCACCCCCGTAACTGAGAATTTCAATCGGCACCCCGAAATCGACCGTATTTTCATTCCAGCTTACCAGAGCGATAACCGGATCAATGACTGGCTGTGAAAAGGTGATCGTTTTCACTCCACCATTCCCAAATGCTATGATATCGTATGCGGGCGGAGCATTTTCAACTTCAGCGCTGATATACGGGGCTGATGGAGCCCAAAAGTTCGTACCATCTGCAGTTTGAGCAGATAGATATGTCCCGGTAAAAGTAACGTCAACGGAAGTCCCACCGAGATCAAGGGTTCCAACGACTCTCGATACCCCGTCCTGCTCCATCCAGTCAGTCCAGTTCACAACGGCAGCCTGTGCTGATCCCGCGAAAGCTCCAATGAGGAGACCAAACACACACACTATGGATTTTTTCAACTTCATACGGTCATACCTCCTTTGTTGTTTCGATTCACACCCGGTCATGATGTTACAAACCGGCATCTCTCAGAAAAAAAGGTCATTGATGCATAAGCCCAAAAACGAATATCGGAATCCATCTGAGGCACTCAATTGCCTGGCAGTGATTCGCTTGTCCTCACCAGATCATACTGGTTGCAGAACAACATGCACCGAAAACGCATACTTTTTAAATATACAAAGAGATTCTCTTCATCCACAGCGAAATCAGATACCATAACCATTGAGGCGAGCACCGACAGGTCGCCATAAACCCCGATTCAGTAAGGTATGGTTACCTTAACCGTCGATAACCGTCGTGATGGAAATCGGGCAAAATGTATTCCTCCGGATCGAGATGCTTTTCTATCATCTTTTTTTTGAATACACTTGATAATCTGCCTGATAAAGCTTTTCGCCGGCAATTCACTCCGGCTTAACCCCGGCTTACCGTCGCCGGATAACGATGCCCTTCCATGAGCACCTTCGAAGAAACGCTTGCCTGGACCGAAACACCTCTGCCCGAAGCCCTGAAAAATCTCGGACTGGAGGAGCAGGAGGCTCTTGCCCGTTATATGAAAACCGTGGTGACTCTTAAAACCGACGGATTCGATGAGCTGTATCACGCCATCGGCTCGATCGTGCGCTTCATTCCGCACTTCATTGTGATTCCACTCATGGTGGAGCATATCCGCCCGCAGATATCTGCCGGTGTCTGCCGGACGATGGGCGTCGATCAGGCGGTCAACTATGCCAACGACCTCCCCCTCGAATATTTCAGTGAGGTTTCGCGCTATCTGGACCACGACCTCATGGCCCGTATTCTCGAGAAGATGAAACGGCACCAGGCCGAGAAGGTGGTGCTGTATGAGTTGCTGCACCATCGCCAGCACATGCTCGACATTGCCGAGCAGCTTGACCGGAGAATGCTGGAGTTCGTCGTCAAGAACCTCGATCTGAAAGGCTTGCCGGAGAGTGACCCCGTCATCGCAGCTCACAAGATTCTGGTGGAGAAGATTCACAACATGCACTGAGGCAAGTCCATTGACTTACCCATTTCCAGATCGAAATCGAAATCGAAATCGGTATCGATAATTTATGTATTAATCCGGCAAGCATATACATGACAGGTGTCAGAGCTTATGCAGTATACATTCATGGGGCTTGAAATCAGAGATAATAGTCACCTTTTTGAATGCCGGATTAGTAAAAACAGAAAACTGGCTTCTGGCTGTATCATTCAAGTGGAACTCGATACCGATTTGGATACCGATACCGATGATCAAGGAAATTCCGACTATTTACCGTTGACGAAACACTCTGTGAACTTTTGGTCAGTTTTTTCGAAAGAGTGCAGGAGGGATGACGTCCTGTATGGTGAGAAGAAGGGTCACCGATTCAATGTTAGCGTGCAAACTATCGTGAGTACGCCCCTTGATGAAAACCATGCAAGTCAAACAACCTCTCATGAAAAAATCACTCTTTCCGGTTGCTGCCGGATTTGCGGGAATGCTCTTTTGCGCTCCCTTGTCCAATGCCCAGGCCAATCTCACCCTGCTCATGAGCCTCGGCATCAAGCCTCAGGTCGTCGTCGTGAACAACTACCCCGACTTCATCTATCTCGACGATTACGGTTTTTACGTTTCACTCGGCTGGGAGTATGATGTCATCAGGTATGGTGACCTCTACTTCATCTTCCGCGATGGAGGCTGGTTCCGTTCGATGAACCTGCGCGGCCCGTGGTCTCCGGTTGGATACCAGGAAATGCCCCAACCGATCAGATGGCATAACTGGAACGATATCAGAAATCGCCGCGACCAGGAGTATCGTAACCACGATCAGAGCTACTGGGACAAGCATTTCAGGGAACAGCGCCTGCGGGATGGACGCGATGAGCGCGACAGAAAATCTTTTGAAAGGCCCGACCAGCGTCCGCAACCCCAGGATCAGCCTCAGGGACGACCTGACCAGCGTCCGCAACCTCAGGATCAGCCTCAGGGACGACCTGACCAGCGTCCGCAACCTCAGGATCAGCCTCAGGGACGACCTGACCAG
>JAAXWL010000158.1 GCA_013334975.1 Chlorobiaceae bacterium | reverse complement strand
CGGTATGGAGCAGGGCTTCAATGGTCTTGCGAACGACCTCAGCGCTTCCGGAAGAGGCGATCTCCCTTTCGGTCAGGCTGGTCGGTGTGAGGTTTTCAAGATACGGTATCGCGTCGGTGTAGTCCATGACGGCGACGCCGACCAGATTGTAACACCCTACGGGGGCGTCCGCGATGACATGAACGTTCTCAAGAGCACAGAAGGTATTGACCGCTGCCCAGTAGGCGCTTGCGGTGGACTCGTCCCGGATGGTTTTTCCCATGTTCGGTATGTGGGCGTAAGCTGGTTTGAACGACAATCATCCGGTTACTGCGGATGAAACTTCAATTTATGCAATAATCTCCCTAAAGATCAAGGCTTCATTCCGTTAAGCGAGACAGGAAGCTTACCCTGGGGGATAAGCTCCCCTTTCAGCGCCTTGATGATGGCTGTTTCGGCGTATGGGTTTTCACTGTATGAACAGAGTGCCGTGCCGATCTCCGGGAACGCTTCGAGAATGTAGGGGGTGCCGAATGAAATAAAAATCACCGGGGTTCCTGCGGGCGCGAGAGCAGAAAGCTTTCGGACAAAGTTGCGCTGGAGTTCGCTGAGTCTTGATGGAATGGTGTTCGACCATGCTTGCATCCCTGTGGTGATGATGACGGCGGAGGCCTGTTCAATGGATTTCGACGCTTTCCGGTACTCATCGGGAGAACTGCCGGGTGTGATCCGGAAGCTCGTGACAGGGTAATTCATGCCGAGCTTGTCAGCAAATGAGGTTCCGATGGTTTCACCCGGGCGATCATTCAGGATAATGTTCACGATACGACCATCGACAGGCAAGTGCAGCGGAAGGAGCCCCTTCTGATCCCTGATGAGGGTAAGTGAATTTTCGGCGATCCGCGCAGCGACAAGCGCGCTTTGATTGGTGCCGACCCGCTCGTTGAGCCGGGAAAGATCGACCAGCTTCTGGCGGTCGAGACCAAGCCACTGTTTCAGGAGCAGTATTCTTCGTACCGATGCGTCGATACGCTTGACGGGAATATCCCCTTTTTCCACGGCTGCTGTGACGGCATTGTGGGCGATTTCCGGATCGTCGGGGTAGAGCAGGATATCATTACCAGCCTGTACCGCCTGAAGGTAGATTGTTTCTGTTGGTTGGCCATTCTGCAGGGCTTTCATGTTCAGGGCGTCGGTAACGATCAGTCCGTTGAATCCCAGTTCAAGGCGTAGGAGGCCGGTGACGATCTTTTCCGAAAGGGAGGCCGGTTCGAGTGAGCCGGTGAGCTTCGGCACGGCCAGATGGCCGACCATCACGCAGAGCACCCCTTGGGCGATGGCGGCTCTGAACGGCTTGAGTTCGTAGTTGTCAAGCCTCGTCCGGTCTCCTTCGAGCACCGGCAGAGCCAGGTGGCTGTCAACGGTCACATCGCCATGACCGGGAAAATGCTTGGCTGTGGCGATGATGCCATTCGATTGTAATCCGTCGATTACCGCCGCCGACATGGTTATGGTGAGCGGGATGCTATCGCCGAAAGAGCGGGTATTGATGACCGGATTTGCCGGATTGATGTTCAGGTCAACCGTCGGTGCGTAATTCTGTTGAATGCCCACGGCACGGGCTTCCGTTGCCACTATGGTCGCCATGCTGCGGGCGAGTTCGGCATCACCTGTTGCCGAAACGGCCATGGCTGGAGAAAATTTCGTCGCCCCCTCCAGCCTCATCGCCAGGCCACGCTCCATGTCGGCACTCACCAGTAACGGTACATCCGAAACGGCCTGGAAGTGATTGGCAAGCATACCGGCGCTCAGCAAATCGCCCTTCAGGAACATAATGCCGCCAATCCTGCCCTCAGATGCGAGCCTTGAGATGAGGATATACTGCGGATCAAGGCAGCTATCATACTTTGCGTCCACTTTGGCCACGATCATCTGGCCGACCTTTTCCGGGATGCTCATGCTTTTGAGCTTCTCTTCGACCCAGGGAACTTTCCTGCTGAACAGCTCTTTGACGAGAGTGTTTGCTGATGCACGGGATGGCGAGGAAGTCGCCACCTCAGCTTTTACCGATGGTGATCGGAACACAAGCAGCAGGAGCAGGAAGAAAATTTTCGATGGTGAGCGAAAAGGCATGGTGTGGCAAGAACTTGGCAACAGCAGCTACCGTTCAGGTCAAAAGAGGTTTATGCATTACATGCCAATCTATGAAACATATTCCTGAGACCGAAACGGGAAATTCCGCAGAAGCTCAGTGCCGCAGAGCGGCGGCTGAGGAGGGCTGGTATGCTCCGGTATTCGGCCCATCCAGCCCGTGGCAGCAAGAGTCTCAGTAGTGGCAGCAGATGTTGAGCTGGCGCGACGCCTGGGCTTCGTCGAGCCTCCTGACCGGCGTGGTGACCGGCGCCGACAGTACCATCTCCGGCGTGCTTTCGGCTTCACGCGCAATGGCGATCATGGCGTCGGCAAAGTCATCGAGTGTCTCTTTGGTCTCGGTTTCGGTAGGCTCGATCATGATCGCCTCGCTCACGATGAGCGGGAAGTAGATCGTCGGCGCGTGGTAACCGTAATCGAGCAGCCTTTTTGCTATGTCGAGTGTCCTGACGCCGTGCTCCTTTTTCTGGCGATCGCCCGACAGGCAGAACTCGTGCATCACCGGTCGCGGATAGGGCAGCGAATAGTGATCGACCAGGCGCTGAAGCAGGTAGTTGGCGTTGATGATGGCATTCTCGGAGACCCTGCGGAGGCCGTTGGCGCCAAGCATCCGGATATAGGTATAGGCGCGCACCAGCACCGAGAAGTTGCCATAGAAGTTCATCATGCGACCGATGGTGTCGGGTTTGCTGGCATTCAGGCGGTAAAGGGTTTTGCCATCCTCTTCATATTTTTCAACCACAGGAACAGGCAGGAACTCCACGAGACGCTCGCTCACGCCCACCGGGCCGCTGCCGGGGCCGCCGCCGCCGTGCGGTGTGGAGAAGGATTTGTGCAGGTTGAAGTGCATGACATCAAAACCCATGTCTCCAGGTCGAGTGATGCCGAGAAGGGCATTCATGTTGGCGCCATCCATATACAACAGGCTGCCGTTGCCATGTACCAGCTTCTCGATTTCGGGAATCTGCTTCTCGAAGATGCCGACCGTGTTCGGATTGGTGAGCATCAGTGCGGCAACGTCGCCATCGAGCTTGGCGCGGAGATCATCCATATCGGTGCAACCCGAAGCGTCGCACTTGACCGAAACGCACTCATAACCACCGAGCGCCGCCGACGCGGGGTTGGTGCCGTGGGCCGAATCAACCACGAGCAGCTTGTGACGCTGGTTACCGAATTTTTCGTGGTACTTCTTGATCAGCAGAATGCCCGTCAGCTCTCCATGCGCGCCAGCCGCCGGCTGGAGAGTAACCGCCGCCATGCCGGCAATCTCCTTGAGCATTTCGGCAAGCTCGTACATGAGCTGCAACGCCCCCTGCGAGGTTGATTCAGGCTGCAACGGGTGCATCGAGGCAAAACCAGGCAGCTCGCAGGTATAATCATTGATCTTAGGATTGTACTTCATGGTACAGCTCCCGAGGGGGTACATATTCTTGTCTACGTGGTAGTTGAGGTTCGAAAGCCTCACGAAGTGGCGCACTACCTCGCTCTCCGGCATCTCCGGCAGCTCGGCAGGCGCTTGCCTCAGAAACTTCGACGGCACGAGTTCATCTGCCGGGCGTTCGGGAATGTCGAGCGGTGAGAGGCAGTACCCCTTGCGTCCGCTGCGGGAAAGGTCGAAAATCAGTTG
>JAAXWL010000157.1 GCA_013334975.1 Chlorobiaceae bacterium | reverse complement strand
TCTTTTCGAGAACTGGCAAAAAACTCTCGCATCGCCGCTGCTCGCATCCCTGGAAAGCAGTTCCAGCCGGGAGGAGGTACGATGATCAGCATCGCCAGAGGGCTTTCGGTTGACGAAGAGGAGATCGAAATCAGAACCATGCGCTCTCAAGGAGCCGGGGGTCAAAATGTCAACAAGGTTGAGACCGCGGTGCATCTGCGTTTCGATACAGGCGCGTCATCCCTGCCCGCCGAGCTGAAAGCACGCCTCATGCAGCTCAGGGATCGGCGTATATCGAAAGATGGCGTGATCATCATCCGGGCCCAGCGACACCGGTCGCAGGAGAAGAACCGACAGGATGCGCTTGAACGCTTGCAGGCCATTTTGCTGAAAGTGACGGTCGAACAGAAAAAACGCAAACCCACGAAGCCTGCCAGAAGCGTTTCGCTCAAACGCCTCGAAGAGAAAGCAAAAAGAGGGCAGATCAAGGCGTCGAGGGGTAACATCAGCGATGAGTAAGCAACCAGTGGAACATGGAAAAGCCCCGCTAACATGAGGTGATGCAAGCGGTGCTTTTGTCGTTGTTGCCGGAGAATATTCGCTCAGAGCATCGGATCGACAGCTCTTTCGGTATCGGCCACGATGACCTGTTGTGCTCCACCGAGTTGCTGACGATAGCGCGCCATTCTCGCCGTGAACCCGCTCAGTTCCGACGCAGAGAGTGCCTTTTGCGGCGCTTTCAGCGTCAGCGCTGTCAGCGGATTCTGGGGGCGTCCATTCCTGACGATCCGAAAGTCGAGGTGTGACCCGGTCGATCGTCCGGTTGAACCGACATAGCCGATGATATCGCCCTGTTGAATCATCTTGCCGTAACGGGTTGCCGGTGAAAAACGGTTCAGGTGCAGGTACATCGTATGCAGTCCGTTTCCATGAGTGATGGTAACCATGTTGCCAG
This sequence comes from Chlorobiaceae bacterium, assembly GCA_013334975.1. Classification (GTDB taxonomy): domain Bacteria; phylum Bacteroidota; class Chlorobiia; order Chlorobiales; family Chlorobiaceae; genus Chlorobaculum. Next base: position 2,842 of record JAAXWL010000157.1, on the reverse strand, counting down.
CAGAGCCGTCACGACCACGGTAGGTAATGCGGCCATCGGCAACCGCCCTGACCGGTGTTCCGACCGGAGCGGTCAGATCGACGCCGCCGTGGAATTGGCGTTGCCTCGTTATCGGATGGACACGGTAGCCGAATCCGCTGGAAACATGGCGATAACGGCACGGTTGTATGAAGAGGGTTCGGCCCTGAATCATGGCGCGCCCTTTTTCATCGTAATAAGCGGTATTGCCTTTGTTGTCGGTATACTGGTAGGCATTGAAACGTCGGCCCTTCGAACGGATTTCAACGGCCAGAATATCTCCGGTTCCGATGAAGCTCTTGCCGTTCCAGTGCTCCTGGCAGAGTATCCGGTAGGTCGCTCCGGAATGGATGTCCTTCCTGAAATCGAGCCTTGAAGAGAGGATTCGGGTGAGTTGCGGGTTGAGTGAGCCGCGGTTCCTGCTGCGTAACTCTTTTGCAAGAGAGGTCGAGAGGGTTCCTTCGAGTGTGGCGATCCGGGTATCGAATGCAATGGTTTCCTGGTTGACCTTCAGTATGCGGTTATTTATATCCCTGACGAGATGAATCGTTACGGATGGGCTCGATTGCCAGGAGAAACGGATAAACCGGCCTTTTCTGTCTGATTCAATCTCGTAACTGCGACCAGCCCTGAAGCCTTTGATCGTGTTGTTGCCCTTGAGCTGTGATGTCAGTTGATGCACCTCGGTCGGCGAAAGACCGGCGGCGATGAGAATGGAGTAGATCGTGTCACCTTTTCTGACAGTTCTTTTTTCGATGCCGAGAGAGGGATCGTTTTCTCCCTCTTCGAGGGTTATCTGATCCGATTCTCCATGAAGGCCGAGTTCGTCATCGCTGGCTATGCCGATAGAACGCAGGAGAGCCTGAAACGGTGAAACTGAAACGGTGCCGAAAGACTCACCGCGAGATTGAGATGAAAGGAAGAAACTGACAGAGAAGAAAAGGACGACAAGCAAGAGCGATACGGGAGCCAACAGGTGCAACCGGCCCCGGAACAACGCGGATCGTCGCAACCTTACAAGAAAATGGTGAAATCGGGGACTGTACATGATAACGTCATGAATTCATAAAAAACGACGGGTGTTACACCGCACAAAGCATGAATCTTGAATTTTATAAAAAAAGCCCGAAACAGAAAATCCGTTACGCTCATCATACATTGCTATGCCTGTGATTCAGGGAAAATGTTTCATTATTGATGATTTTTTTTCTGATTTGATGGTTTGATCATAATTTGTTTTCTGCTGTTCAGGAATTCCCGGGAGCAGCAAAACACCGATCGCCTGATCAGGCTAGGCCTCTCTGGTGCTCTTCGGTGACCTGAAACTGAATCATCACCCAATTATCGCCCCAATGCTTGCTACCAACGAAAATCGCCTTGTCGAAATCCTGCTCCAGTGTCAGCCAGGTCAGCCCCGCACTCGAAGCACCTGGGAGGTCGATCACCAGGGCACACCCTTCATTCTTCCCTCTATCGGCGGCATCACCCTCAACCTCCAGGTCGGAGACCCGGCATTTGGCTGGGCAGGTGACCACATCGAACCCGGAGTAAGCTGCACCGCCGATACCCACAAACCCTACGAACATCCCAACGTAACCGTGCAGATGCTGAGCTGTGTCGGCAACACGGCAACCATCGTCTCCGGAGATGCCAAAGGGGAGCGCGGCGTGGTCATCGGCCACCACGGCGGCTCGGAGCACATCATCGTCGATTTTCTCCGTGAAACCAAAGAGAAGATGGCCTACGGCGACATCATCATGGTGCGCTCGAAAGGGCAGGGGCTCAAACTGACCGACTTTCCGGAGATTGCCCTCTTCAACCTCGACCCATCGCTGCTCTCCAAAATGAAGATCACGGTCGCCGAAGATGGCGTGCTCGAAGTGCCTGTAACCACGGTGGTTCCTGCTTACTGCATGGGCTCCGGCATCGGCTCGGCCCACGTAGCCAAAGGCGACTACGACATCGTTACGAGTGACCCCAATGCAGTCCGCGAGTTCGGCATCGACCGGATCCGCTTCGGCGACTTCGTGGCTCTTCTCGATCAGGACAACCGCTATGGGCGAGCCTATCGCAAAGGCGCTATCACCATCGGCGTCATCGTCCACAGCGACTGCCGAGAAGCCGGTCACGGACCCGGCGTTACCACCATCATGACCTGCGCCACCCCCGGCATCCGCCCCGTCATCGACCCCACATCGAACATCGCCGACCTCCTCGGTATCGGCACCACATTGTAACCAGGAATCTGCCGCATGAATGGCAAAGGAGTCCCGACCTGCTGGGGGACTCCCTTGCTCGCAAGTCAGAAAGCGATACGGGGTGAGCGACTCATTACCGTACCGTTCATGTCGCCGGACGGTCGTAGAGATGTCGCTGGAATCCGATGAAGGTCGAGAGGATGTTGTCGGTACTGCCGAAGATCGCTACGGCATTCGGCAGTGCCTGGTATTTGAGTTGCAGGAGGTCGGGCAGTTTTTCCTGATCGAGCTCCCCGACGCCGCTTTCAATATATTTACCCAGCAAGAACTCGACGAACTCTCGTTGTTTTGCGTTGAGCTCTCCGTAGATGTTCTCTGCCGATTCGGTTACTCGTTGTGCCCTGCTGATAGGCTTGGTGGGCGAATGAAATGTATTCGAGCACATCGAACAGGTCGCTCTGTTCAGCCTCAATGCGCTTCTGAAAACTCTCCAGCTCTTCTTTGCCAAACCCGGCTGTCGCGAGCCTGTCGAGCAATGCTTTTCTGGTTTTCGGATTCGACCAGAGCAGCCGCAGCTCCTCTTCGTTCCCAAAGCAGTCAGGCAGTACGCCTTAGAGCTCTTGCAG
>JAAXWL010000156.1 GCA_013334975.1 Chlorobiaceae bacterium | reverse complement strand
TTACATTTTATGGCATAAGAGAAGGCGTTTTCGGAAAGCCTGTGAGCGTCTCAAGGCATGGTATCCGGATTGACCCAATGGTGAGTGGGCTGCCTCTTCGATCAGAAGTGCCGATCGTTATTACTTATTTTGGACGTTGTATCTGTCAGGAAATACGTTATATGAGTGACTTTTATCGGAAAAAATATAACTTGTTATTCTTCACCGTACCGTTTAATCAATGATATTTCTGTAATCTGGCGATTACAGGGGGGATTGGTACCGTCCCGAAAAAAACAGATTCGCAAGTGCCTGATGAGTTGAGCAGTTTGCTGATGTGATATTCTATGGGGTTATTTTCCGAACAAGTCTATTCTGGTTACGAATGAGTGTTTCACAGTGGATATGGTTTTTTCGGGAATCCGTCAGCAGTCGGTTGATTCTGCTTGTTCTGGCCTTTTTCCTGCCGGCAATACTGCTCATTGTGTTTATGGTAGCAGGTTTCTACCGGAACCAGGTAGATCTCGAGATGACGGAGATCAGTTCTGTGGCCGGCAAAACCCTGCTCGATCGTCAGCAGTTTCTTTCACATCAGAATGCCGATATTCTGAGTGATCTGCATTTTATCTCCAACCTCTCTGGTCTTCATGAATTCCTGAATCATGCAGACCCTGAGCATGAGGATCACCTCAAGAGTCTGCTGGTTTCTCTTGGTGATGCCAGAGGTATTTACAGAAAGTTTCGCATTCTTGATGTATCGGGAAGGGAGGTTATCAGTGTGGAGCGCAGGCCTGGGAGTGCAACGGTTGCGTTGCCTGATTCACTGATGACCTCTTTCGGTGGAACCGACATATTTGCCAAGTCGCTCAAACTTGATTCCGGGGATGTGTATGTATCTCCAATCGAGCTGGCGACTCCTTATGGATTGGGAGGGGTTTCCGACAGGGGACCGGTTCTTCGTTATACAACACAGGTCAGGGACAGGCAGGGTAGACTCCTTGGTGTGGTGCTGGCAAGCTGTTTTGGCAATGAACTGGTCAAAGCACAACTTGCCTATGGCAGCGTCCGCAAGAACCGCTCAATTTTACTGACTTCCGATGGTTTTTTTATCACTGGGGCACCGGGGAGTTGGAACTGGAAATTTCTTGAATCGAAAAAGGATGTCCAGGCCGCCTTTTCATCCGGGTATTCTGATGAGTGGCGAAGAATAAAGGATCAAACGGAGGGTCATTTCACCAGTCCAAAAGGTTTTTTTGCATTCCGGCGGCTCTATTTTGTCACGCATTCGGTCAACCCGGAGCCGGAGTCGAGGCAGGATTACTTCTGGATCATGATTTATCATATTCCGGATGAGGCTTTGCTTGCGACGTTGCCTTCGTCAGGGAGCTATATTTACATGACGATTGTCATTGGTCTGATCCTTCTTGCCAGCGCCCTCGTCCTGGGTTTCAAGGTCGAACGCAGCAGGCGCTCACGAAAGGATCTTGAGAGGCTGGCATCCAATCTGAAAGAAAAAGAGTTTCGTTTCCGGTCACTGTTTGAAGGGTCTCCTGAAACCATTGTGCTAATTGATGCCGTCACTCGCAAGATCGTCGGTCTCAATCGAAAGGCCCGGGAGTTGACAGGTATTGCTGAAAGCGATCTGGTCGGCAAACCCTTTGTGGTGCTGCATCCTGACCGGCTTGTTCTGGAATTACAGGAGCGTTTCGGCAGGCATATCGAGGAGGCGAAGCGTTCCGGTACGAGTACGCCTGACGAGACCGTGGTGCTGCATCAAAACGGGCGGGAGATTCCGGTTGAGATCGTCAGCCAGCTTATCCGGCTCGATGGTCGGGAAATTATGTATGGTATCTACCATGATCTTTCTCTCAGAAAGCAGACTGAATCGGAACTTCATGCCAAAACCCGATTGCTTGAGACGGTTACCAGTTCTGTTCCGGCGTATGTGTATCTGAAAGACCTGGATGGACACTACGGTTATGCCAACCGGACGATGCTCGATTTGCTTGGTCTTTCCGATCCTGGGGATATTATCGGCAAGACAGTTTATGATTTCTTTCCGGAAAGTGTGGCTGACTCCTTTGCTTTTGACGATCGCTATGTTATCGATAAGGGTTGTGCCCTGATGAACAAGGAGGAGGAGGTGCATCTGGATGACGGGAGGGTGATTCCGCTTCTGACCAATAAAATTCCTCTTCTGAATGAAGCCGGAGAACGAGAAGGGCTGATCGGTATCTCGATGAACCGGACTGAACAGAAGGCTGCCGAAGAGATGCAGCGGAGGCTTGAGTGCCAGTTGCGCAACAATCAGAAACTCGAGATGCTCGGAACCCTTTCCGGAGGAATAGCACACGATTTCAACAATATTCTTACGCCGATCATCGGTTTTACCGATATGGCAATCAGTGATCTGCCCGAAGATTCCGAGGTGGCCAAAGAGCTTGACTATGTGCTCAGCGCGGCCATGCGCGCCAAGAAAATGGTTCAGCATATGCTGGTGTTCAGTCGTCAGGAGTTGCCTGATTTCAGCAGGCGTAAACTCCAGCCGGTTCTTCTTGATGCGCTCGATTTCCTCAAACACTCCATTCCTTCATACGTAGTTATGGAAAACCGCATCGAGGATTTTGAGGAACTGGTTCTGTGCGATGCTGCCCAGATCGAACAGGTGATCATGAACCTCTGTGCCAACGGGTGGCAGTCTATGGAGAAAGGCAGGGGCAATCTTGTGGTGTCATTGCAGAAGGTTATTGCCGATAGTCGGCTGGCTGCCATGCATGATCAGCTGACGGAAGGCGGCGCCTATGCTTTGCTGACGGTTGAAGACGATGGAGAGGGGATGCCTGCCGAAGTCGTTGAACGTATGTTCGATCCGTTTTATACGACAAAAGAGGTTGGTCAGGGAACCGGGCTCGGGCTGTCGGTGGTGTATGGGATTGTGATGGAGCACAAAGGGGTTGTGCATGTTGAAAGCGTTGTTGGAGAGGGGACGACGGTTTCCGTTTACTTGCCTCTTGAGGAGGTGACGGCTTCACCGGAGGAGTGAAATGCTGTAAATGAAAATGAGATGAACCGAGATGCGGATACTTTTGGTAGATGATGAGAAGGCTATTCTCGATTTGATGGCACTGAGTCTCAAAAAGAGAGGGCATTCCGTTGTGACGGCATTAAACGGTCTGCAGGGGTGTGCCTTGCTTGCCGACCAGGTGTTCGATCTGATGATCACTGACCTGATTATGCCTGAAATGTCAGGCATGAGTCTGATACAGCATGTAACGATCCATTATCCCGATATGAAGGTAATTGCCGTAACCGGAGGAGGAAAAGTTCATTCGGAGGACTACCTGTTGCAGGCACTTGCTGCCGGAGCTCAGGCGATTATCCGCAAACCATTTACCATCAGTGGATTTCTCGATAGGGTAGAGAAGGTGCTGAATGAGTGACTCAACAGATGAGTAAAAAGAAAAAGCCTCCGGGTTTCGGAGGCTTTTTCTTTTGGAGCGGGAAACGAGACTCGAACTCGCGACCCCAACCTTGGCAAGGTTGTGCTCTACCAGCTGAGCTATTCCCGCATCTGGTGAAGAGTGCTTAGTATAGGGAAAAATCTTTTTTCGTGCAAGAGGAGGGGGAAGAAATAGTGACGAGCAATGAGGGATGAGGGATGGGGATGAGCAATGAGGGTAATAGGGAGCAGGGAAACCCAGTTCCCAATACCCAGTCTCCAGAGGTTGGTAAACTCTTTTATCTGGCGATATATGATGAAATAATAGCGTAAATAATTTGTTGCAACGCTTTTTTGAGGCGG
>JAAXWL010000062.1 GCA_013334975.1 Chlorobiaceae bacterium | reverse complement strand
ATAGACTCTTGCGTTGAACGAACCGGCAGGCCATGCGCCCGTTGCGTCGGGCTCGCCGGCAGGGATACCGGTCAGGAGTTCGATGCCCTCATCGACATGCGAGACGGGCCATATCGAGAAAAGTTCCGATTCGACCGCCTTGATGACCTCCTTGCCGAGCATCAGGTTTCTGACGTTTGAGGCAGGTATCAGCACACCGTGGCGTCCGTCGAGCCCCCTTTGGCAGCAAAGATCGAAAAATCCCTCGATCTTTTCATTGACCCCTCCGATAGCCTGCACCTGGCCGTGCTGGTTCACTGATCCGGTTACGGCAAGCCACTGCCTCAGCGGGATTCCGGAGATTGCCGAGAGCAGGACGTACAGTTCAGCAGACGAAGCGCTGTCGCCTTCGATGCCGTTGTATGACTGCTCGAACACAAGGGTGGCAGAGAGCGAGAGCGGATGCTCGGCTGCGTATCGCGATCCGAGAAATCCCGAGAGGATCATCACCCCTTTCGAGTGGATGGGGCCGCCCATTTCGACCTCCCGTTCGATATCAATCACCTCTCCCTTGCCAATCCGGGCTCTTGCCGAGATGCGGGTCGGGGCGCCGAAGAGGTGCTCTCCCAGCGAGTAGACCGAAAGACCGTTGATCTGACCACTCTTTTCCGCAGAGGTATCGATCAGGATGGAGCCCTTCATCATGGCATCCCTGAGGCGCTCCTGAATGCGTGAAGCCCGGTATCGCTGTGCATCGAGCACCGTTTCGACATCCTCGATGGTTACGTACTTCCGATCCGTTCCGGAGGCGTAGTGATCGGCTTCGTGCACCAGGTCGCAGATAGCTTGCAGGTTCGAAGTCAGTCTTGTGGCATCGCCTGCCAAGCGTGAACCGTGTTCGATGATCCGGGAGATGGCTGCGCGATCGAAAGGCAGAAGATTGTCGCGCAAGGCCATTGACCCGATCAGATGAGCGTAGGCGAGGTGGGTTTCATGGCTGCGTTCCATGTTGTCCTCAAAATCGGCGGCAATCTTGAAGAGTTCGTTGAAGTCGGGATCGTAGCTGCTGAGAAGGTAGTAGAGCCTTCTTTCGCCGAGCAGGATAACCTTGACTTCGAGCGGGATGGGTTCTGGTTCGAGCGAGATGGTACTGACCAGACTGTAGAGCTGTGCGAGCGATTCGATGCATATCTGCTGGGTGCGTATTGCTTTTTTGAGCGCTTCCCAGGCGAAGGGTTCCAGGAGCAGCCGGCGTGCGTCGAGGATGAGGTACCCTCCATTAGCCCGATGCAGGGCGCCGGGTTTGATCAGGGTGAAGTCGGTGACCAGCGTGCCCATTTGTGAGGTGTGTTCGATTTTGCCCAGCAGGTTCTGGCAAGCGGGTTTGTCTTCGAGGATCACCGGCGCGCCGCGCACGTTACCGTTGTCGATCATTACGTTGACCTGGTAACGGATGAGAAAACTCCAAGGCCCGTTCGGGCGGGCTGAAGGCATTATGAACAGCGCCGGTTCGGAGGGCTCCTTTTCAAGGAACTGTCCGAAGTTCTCGATCATGTCGTTTTCGACATCGTCGAGATAGCTTCTTACCGCTTCGATCTCACGGTATTTGGTTTTTAATTCATCCATGAGTGGTTTCAGCGCGAATCCCGAGACTTCGCGGCTAAGCTCCTTGATCTTTTCGGCGCGTTCCCGCTGCCCTTTGGGATCCTTTGCCATGATTGACTGAAGTCTCTCCCTGAGCCGGTCGATCTCATGCTCGATCCGTTCGCGCACATCTTTCTTCAGCCGCATGTAGTCGTCGGATTCGATTACCTGACCTTTGTGTTTCGGCGCGAAAGCAAATCCTCCTGGGGTGCGGATGAGGGCAATCTTGTGCTCCATGGCATTGCGTTCGAGCTCTTTGATAGCGTTGTCATGCTTTTCCTGGAAAGATTCCCGTATCTGTTTTTCCCTCATCTGGTACTCTTCGCTACTAAACACGCCTGGCATGATGCTGAAGAGTGTTTCAACCAGGTGATTCATGTCGTTGCTCAGCCGGATCGCATGGCCGGCCGGCAGGCGGATGGCTCTTGGGCTTTCCGGTTTCTTGAAATTATGGACGTAGCACCAGTCGTCGGGACATTTTTTTTCAGAAGAGAGGGTGTTCAGCAATTGCAGAACAGTTGACTGTTTGCCCGTGCCGGACGGACCGAGAGCAAAGAGGTTAAAGCCGTTGTGCCGTATGTTCATGCCGAGTCGTATGGCTTGAAGGGCACGCTGCTGGCCTGCGATTTCTGACGTACCATCAAGCTCTGATGTGGTTTCAAAGGTGAACAGACCGGGATCGCACCGGTTGAACAACTTCGAGGGGGGAAGCTTTTCGGGTGCTGGCATGTTGTCGGAGGCTCCTTTATCTGTTCAGGAAGAGGTTTCTCTATGGTTGAGTCCGCTTCCGGAATCAGCGGGTGGCGCGGATTGGGGGTGGGTCATGAGAAGCAAGGCATAATATGGCCGGACTCCTGTTCAGAACAACAGATAATGTCAGGAAAATGGTTCCCCACGCGCTCCTCCCCCGCTCAGGAGGGCTCACCTTCCTCGATGGTTTTGTGCAGGTGCACTGGTTCTGTCCCGGTTTTGCGCAAACGGATGTTGAGCATCTCGACGCAGACGGAGAATGCCATGGCAAAGTAGACGTAGCCTCTCGGGAACTCGAATCCGGCGCCTTCAGCCACGAGGGTTGAGCCTACCAGGATCAGGAAGCTCAGGGCCAGCATCTTGATGGTCGGATGGCGATCGACGAAATCGCTGATCGATTTTGCGGCAACCATCATGATGACCACAGCGATCATGATGGCAAGGATCATGACCGGGATCTCTTTGGCCAGGCCGACGGCTGTAATGACCGAATCGAGCGAGAAAACGATGTCGATAATGGCGATCTGGATGAGCGTCATGACGAATCCGCGTCCGGACGGCTTTTTGCCCTCATGCTCTCCGCCTTCAAGGCTCTGGTGTATCTCATGGGTGCTTTTGGCGAGCAGGAAGAGCCCACCACCGATCAGGATGAGGTCCCGACCCGTAACGCCGTGGCCGAAAGCCATGAAGAGCTCCGTTGTCAGGCGCATGACCCAGGTGATCGACAAAAGAAGGGCGATCCGGGAGAGCATGGCCAGGCCCAGGCCGAGCACCCGACCCGAGTTGCGCTGTTCGGCTGGCAGGCGTCCGACAAGGATGGTGATGAAAATGATATTATCGATGCCGAGGACGATCTCGAGAGTCGTCAGTGTTAAAAGGGCGATCCATGCTTCCGGACTGAAAATCCATTCCATAAAAGATATGTGGGATGAGTGGTTGTCTGTTTTGTTGCGGTAAGTTAGTTCATGCGAACCAGACAGACAAAATAACGGTTCAATATTGCTGATATTGCTACATTAAAAGCACCGTTTATTCTTTCTTGTCAAAATCGGAATCGTCATCGGTTTTGGCAAAAAGGGATGTTCATTATCTTGATCACAGCCGATGACCAATACCTACGATGCAGGAACACATGCCGGTATTCGCCGATACTTCAATACCGGCAAGACCCGCACGCTTGAGTGGCGGCTGGAGCAGCTTCGTGCGCTCGATGCTTTTCTGCGTGAACGTGAAAAGGAGATTTCCCAAGCGGCGTATGCCGATCTTCGGAAGTCTCCCGGTGTGACCTGGCTTACTGAAACCAGCTACCTTCGCAGCGAAATCAAGCATACCCTGGGCAATCTCCGTCGATGGATGCGACCCCGCAGGGTCGGTGTATCGCTGTACCATTTTCCTGCCAAAGCCTTTGTCGAGCGGGATCCGCTTGGTGTGGTGCTTGTCCTCGGGACATGGAACTACCCGCTGGCGCTCTCTCTCGAACCGCTTATTGGCGCGCTGACTGGCGGTAACTGCGTGGTGCTCAAGCCTTCGGAACTGGCGCCGGCCACTTCCCGGCTGATAGCCGACGAGATTCCTCGATGGGTCGATCCGGATGCGGTCAGGGTGGTCGAGGGAGATGGTGCGACATCGGCAGGCTTGCTTGAGAACCGGTTCGACCATATCCTGTTTACGGGAAGCCGCCGGACAGGAGCATTGGTGATGCAGGCTGCGGCACACCATCTCACGCCGGTGACCCTTGAACTCGGGGGGAAGTCTCCCTGTATCGTGACTGAAAAGGCTGATCTTCGTGTGGCGGCAAGGAGAATCGTCTGGGCCAAGTTTCTGAACGCCGGACAGACCTGCATTGCTCCGGATTATCTGATGGTACAGGAATCGGTTGAAGAACCTCTGCTGGAATTCATGAAGGAGGCTCTGGCTCTCTTTTACGGGAGCAATCCGGAGCAATGCACCGACTATGGTCGTATCGTGGATGCCAAAGCATTCCGGCGACTTGACGCGATGGTGCATGAAGGCAGGCTGGTTGCCGGTGGCATGAGCGACGAAAAGGATCTCTATATTGCGCCAACCATCGTCCGGAACGTTCCGGTCGATTCTCTTCTCATGCAGGAAGAGATTTTTGGGCCGATACTCCCGGTGATCTCTTTTTCTTCGCTTCCGGAGGCGGTCGATCAGGTGTGTTCCCTGCCCGATCCCCTTGCCGTCTATCTATTTTCTCACGAACGTGCTGAGCTTGATTACTTTAAAGCAAACACACGGAGTGGTGGGGTTTGCTGTAACGATCTGCTTTTTCAGGTCACGATTCCGGATCTTCCCTTTGGTGGTCGAGGGGCGAGCGGCATCGGCGTCTATCACGGCAAGGCCGGATTCGATACCTTTTCTGCTCCGAGGAGTGTACTGATCCGGAAGACCTTTCCCGACCCCGACTTGCGCTATCCACCCTACACCGGTCGGTATTTCAGGCTTCTGAAACGAATTTTTACCATATTTTCATAGGATATGGAGATGGCAAACAGCACAAAGGAACGAACCGGTTTAGCCTTTGGTGGTGGTGTGGTGCTCGGAGCGGCACATATTGGAGTGCTTAAAGCCATGGATGAGCTTGGTTTCAGGCCAGACTGTGTTACCGGTAACAGTATCGGTTCATTCATTGCGGCGATGCATGCTTTCGGAAAAAGCTGGCAGGAGATTGAAGAGGTAGTGCTGGAACTGGACTGGAGCGACCTTTCCTGCCTTACACTCTCCGGATATGGCCTGCTTTCTATCCGGAAATTCGGTGAGATTGTCAGGCGTCAGCTTGGCTCCTGCCGCATCGAACAGTCGCCGATTCCCCTCGCCATTGTCGCTACCGACATCTGCAGCGGCAACCAAGTGGTGCTGCGTGAAGGTGATGTGGCCAGTGCCGTTATGGCAAGCTCATCGATTCCAGGTATTTTTCGTCCGGTTGAGTATGGCCAGACGCTGCTTGTGGATGGTGTGCTGACCGAAAATGTCCCGGTTTCTCCACTCAAGGAGATGGGTGCAGGCACCATTGTCTGCATTGACCTGCTTGGACGCCATACTTTCCGGAAACCCGAGCATCTGGCGGCTCTTTTGATCAATGCATTCTACAGCGCGATGCGAGTCATTTCTCAGATTCAGATCAGTGAGGCCGATCTGGTGATCAGTCCTGACCTGTCTCGCTTCAACCTCGTGGATATGTCGGCGGTTCCGGACCTTATCGAAAGCGGTTACCATGAAGCTTTTCCTCTTCTCGACTCCTGGATGCGCAGGCCTCGATGAGTTGGCTGATCCGGACTGACCGTCATCGTCGTGCTGCTGTTTCGACCATTGAGTGTTTCGGCAGTATGGTTACAGGATTCGACCGGTATTGCCGTACCCTCTGATGAAGGGATCAGTCTTGACGGCGCTCGTCCTGGCGATGACGACCTTTCCCGGCCTCAGACTGGCCGCTTTCACCTGAGACCGGACTTGATGGCCGACTCTTGTCTCATGGAGGTCAGCCAGGCAACCGATCCGAACCCCTTTGTCGGGATCAGTTTATTGCCCCGGATATCACGATTGATCTCCGTTACCGAACTCTGCTCCTTCTCAATGACCCAACAAAGGCGGATGAAATGCTGTTGGCGGTTTGTGTCGATCAACACAATTATCTGGGTTGGAGCGAGGGCAGGATTCTGATTGGCCCTGATGTGTGAACGATTTGTTCCGGTCTGCTCTTTTTCTTACCATGAAGATATTCCAGGGTATGCCGGTCAGGTACTTTTCCTCTTTTTTGACACAGTTTTTCGTGTTTGCCTATATCGACTTTATGGTTGGGCTGTTTTGCCGGTTTTTTCCCTGCGTGTTCAGGCTTTGCCCGGAAGGAAGACGCGGCGAAGTGGGTTGTGAACCTGGTTGTTCAATAATGAAAAAAGGAAGTTACCATGCCCATAAGAAGGTTACGGGACTATCTCGACAGCCATCACATCAGGTACTTCGTTATCAGCCACTCTCCGGCATATACGGCGCAGGAGATCGCGGCTTCTGCCCATGTATCGGGTAAGGAGATGGTCAAGACGGTCATGGTTACCATCGATGGCCGTATGGCTATGGCATTGCTGCCAGCCGCACGGCATCTCGATTTCGAACTGCTTCGCGACTTTTGTGGTACGTCCTTGGTTATGCTTGCCGAGGAGAAGGAGTTCGGTATTCTGTTTCCTGAATGCGAACCAGGGGCGATGCCGCCGTTCGGCAATCTCTACGGTATGGAGGTCTATGCGGATGATGTACTCGAGGAGTCTGTGGAGATCGTCTTTAATGCAGGAGCCCATACCGAACTGCTCCGGCTTTCATGGGTCGATTACAGGAGGCTGGTCAATCCGGTGATGTGCAGGTTGACCTGGATGCCGTGAAGAGAGGTCGCCATGGGTGAACAAGGTAAGCAGGAGTGCAGATTTCGTTCTGGCAACATCCCTGGTTAGCCTATACAGAAATATTATGGTGTCGTTGTGGCTTTTTATACAGGAAATATTACTTTTGACTGAGCCTGAAAGCCTGTTGGCAGGATTGGCGCGGCTGGCTGGTGTTGGCCAGCGCTGTTTGCTGCCAGGGGAACAGGATGATGCAACGTTTATCAGTTTATTGCCGCCGCCGATATGAAGGTAGCCTTATATGCAGGGACCTTTGTCAGAGACAAGGACGGGGCCGTTCGTTCAATCTATCAACTGGTAGACTCCATGGTCAGGAGCGGACACCAGGTGGTGGTCTGGACACCGGATTACTCTCCGGATGACAACAGCCTGGTTCCGGTTAACAAGGTGCCCTCGGTGCCCATACCCCTTTATCCCGATTACAAATTCGGTTTTTATAATGCCGTTACCGAGCGACAGCTTGACGCCTTCACGCCGGACATCGTTCATATCTCGACACCCGATATTGTTGGCCGGAAGTTTCTGCATTATGCAAGAAGAAAGGGTATTCCGGTCGGATCGGCCTACCATACCGATTTTCCATCATATCTCAGTTACTACCATCTCGGTTTTGCCGAACCAGCGTTCTGGAGTTTTTTCCGGCGCTTTTACAACGCCTGCGACGTGGTGCTTGCTCCCAACGAAAGCGTCCGTAAGCGCCTTGTTGGCAAGGGGTTTGAAAAGGTTGAGCTCTGGTCCAGAGGGATCGACAAAGAGCTGTTCGATCCGGCTCATCGATCAGTAGCGCTGCGTTGTGAGTGGCGAGCCGAAGATCGGATGGTGATCATCTATGCCGGGCGTTTTGTGCTCTACAAGGATATCGAGGTGCTCATGAGCCTTTACCAGCGATTCATGGATGAAGGCTTTGGTGAAAAAGTGCGTTTTGTGCTGATCGGTTCCGGCCCTGAAGAGGCAGAGATGCGGCGGCGTATGCCGGAAGCGGTTTTTACCGGATATCTTACCGGAACCGAGCTTCCTGAAGCCTATGCGAGCGGCGATTTGTTCCTGTTTCCCTCGACCACTGAAGCCTTCTGCAATGTCGTCCTCGAAGCGCTTGCTTCGGGATTACCAGCCATTGTTTCCGATGTTGGTGGCTGTATGGAGCTGGTCACCAGATCGCAGGGAGGGCTGGTGGCAAAGGCAGGAGATATCGACCAGTTCTTTGCGGCCTGTATGCGTCTGGTTCAGGAGGAAGAGACTTATCGAACCATGAGAGAGCGAGGTCTCGTGTTCGCCGAAGACAAGTCGTGGGCATCAGTCAATGGTGCTCTTATCGAGCGCTATCTCAAAATGATCGCCGAGAATGCGAGGCGATGAAGCTGGCTGGCCGGTCTGATCAGCTTTGAAAAACCACCAGCCTAAACACTCTCTTCCGCAACGTAGGACTCCATGATATAGCCTAAGCAATCCTGCTGGATAATCTTCAGGTCATGCGTGAACATTGACGGTACGATCGGTACCCTCGTTACAATGCGCCCCTCGCTGAAATGCAGGTAGTGTCCGGTCACCTCCCGGTTCAGGTTGTCGGTGACGGTGAGTACCGGCAGCTTTTTACGGTAGTGTCCAAGCACCGTTCCTTCAGGCAAACGCTCGAAATTGAGCGTTTCGAGATCTTCACGAAAGCAGATATCGGAATGTTCCGCACTCTGGCCGAACTCCGCCCGGATACCTTCGGGCAGGTTGATCCGTGCCGTGGTATGGAACAGGTCGTTGTGGTGGTTCGGCGGAGGGGTGAAAAGGGTCTCTTCCGGTAATTCAATGCAATGCCGAAGGTAGTTTTCCACATGGCTCGTACCCGCAGGATCACCGGATAGTCCGCATTCAAGCGTTACCGAGGGGCATATCGCTGAAAGGGCGATCGAGAGAACTTCGTGTGGTTCGGTAAACCAGACGATCGTTTTGCTGAATCGCCGTGCCAGACTCAGTGAGGCGTTGTCAAGGCGGTTGATACAGCCATAGTGAGGATTTTTGCCTGTATTGTTGTGAAGATCGACGCCGGCAATGGGGGCAGCCTTTCTGATTTCATCGAGCACCTTTTTGGCAAGGAGGTGCTCCGGGTAGCGATCGCCCTGCCAGATGCGGTTGTAGTCAGCCTGATCATCGAGTTTTCTCAATCCCTGTGCGGCTGCGGAGACGTTACCGACCAGCAGCAGCATCGCCCTGGGCAGGAGACGGTGGGGAGCCCCGAAGGCGGTGAGGAGACGCTGCAGGGCAAGGAATCCAGTGGTCTCATTGCCGTGCAGCATGATCGAAACAAACAGTGGCCGGGTGTTCACTCCCTCGATGTGAATCAGAGATGGGCCGGGAAGGATCGTCCCGATTTTTTCGGTTGGTACTTCGGTGAATCCTTCGGGTAATCGCCCGAACAGGGTGAGTTCAGGCGGCGGGCGATGCGTTTTCAGATGATCCATTCGTGAACGGGAGTGTTCCTGCTCTGGTTTTCAAGACAGGCTTGCGTCATTGCGCTGAAATCCGGGCCGTAACGGGCGACAAACCTTTTTTGCCAGAGCGCTCCGTTTTGTCCTGTCGATACTCTTCTGGCAAGAATATCGACAAGGTAATATTTCAGGTCGCGACTGTCGATACCCTGTTCGGAAAGGGCCAGAATGGCTCCGGGTATCAGATGCTGCATCAAGAGGTCACTGACCGGCATGGAGGAACCGGAGACCCAGACGATCCGGGAGTCGAGACCTGAGCGGGCGGCGGCATAGAAATTCGATCGGGCCTGTTCGAACGGTATTGCCGCCTGCGGGACTTCGGGTTGCATGTAAAGCATGGCTCCATAAAAAAAGAGGATGTTTGCCACGATGTCGGGAATCGAGGGGCCGGCAGGAGGAACGCGGTGCTCGATACGCAGATGCGGGCGGCCATCTTCACTGAACCCGATCAGCGGGCGGTTCCAGCGCCAGATGGTTCCGTTGTGCAGCCGCAGATGCTCAAGTTGTGAGGGATTCCCGGCGAAGGTGACCGGGAGCAGCACCGGGAATCCGTCGAGATTTTCGAGAAAAAGCTCTCTCATCGACTCCCGGACATAACCTCGTCCGAAAGTAACCCGTGAAACCGGTCTGCCCTCGGTGTCAACAAATGATGGCGTATAGACCGCCTGTTCAAACAGCGGAATGCGTGTTTCATCCCACAGCTCTTTGCCGAAAAGGAAAGGAGCGTTGGCGGTCAGGGCCGCCATCGGAGCCGAGAGCACCTGCGCGACGTTGAAGAATGCGGCGGCTTTGGCAAAGGGTACCTGGAAATGAATCTGAAGCGATGTTGTCGCCGCCTCTGCCATGACGTCGTGGTGTACAACCTCCAGGCGATCGTTAGGGCCTTCAATGTGGATCTTGAGCGGATGAAGCGACCGTAACCGGAGTATTTCACGGTTCAGCGCATGAAATCGCTGTATGGAGGACATGCTCTGCATGGTCAGCATTCTGTCCTGAAGGGTAGGAAGAATACCGGTCATCAGAGGGTGGCACTTCATGGCAGCGGCATGAACAGTGCAGAGTCGCCAGAGCTTCGTCAGCTCCTGGTTCAGGAAAGCCGGAAGATTGCGGTTCAGAGGATGCGGCGAGGTGTTGATCTCGAAGTTGTATTTCGAGAGTTCGGCGACGATGTAAGGGTTGTTAACCCGCTTAAGGAACTCCTCGTTTCTCGGAGCAGGAGCGCATTGCTGGTCAACAAGCCACCCTTCGAGTTCGAGACCGCACATCATCTCTTTATTATCGAACACATCCGAAGAAAACCACTCCATCAAGAGTCGGGTCTCTTTTCTCAGATTCTGGCGGAACGCATGGACTTCGCTCTCGCTGAACTCCGTTTGTGCTATTTCACTGCCCATCGTCGAATCATGGCTGTCGGTCTTGCGATTATGAATGCCTCAATGTACAATCTGGGCAATCAACCGCTCAGATGCAAACGATTTGTGGCTGGCGTACACTTACAACAACCCTTGCCTTTGGGCTTCAGACCAGACAAACGGGGAGCGTTTTTTAAGAAAATTGGCGGTGTACTGGTTTTCGCGATACTCCTGATAGTGACGCGCTCGCATTTCCCGGTTTCCAGCATCATCCAGACTCAGCCTGTCGATGGTAGCCTGAACGGGTGCGATTCGTTGAGATGATAATGCGGGATTGGGATAAATTCGCCCCGTAATCAGTTCGAGTCGGAACCACTCATCCTCAATCTCAAACGGATCGAGCACTTCATCTTATTCTCCCTTGCCGCTATTTATGCGTGAACAAGCAAGTCGGTAATTACTCCACTTATAAGCAAGATCAACACGTTTTGATTTGGCGATGAAGTGATCGACGGAACCACCGCCGGTGACCCGCTCGAAAAACACTGCCAGATAAGCACATCAACCATGATAACCCGAATGCAGATCGTCGAGGCAGGAACGCCAGTAGGGTGCTGGTTCGGTTTTCGGGGGCAATGGCTGATTGAGGGCAATGTTTTTCCTGTTCAGCCACGCAATTCCTTTCTGGCGGACTTCCGAATCGAAAGATGCCGGTTCAGGTTGAGCATCGACTTGAATCATGACAACCACCCCCTTTTTTTCCGCCACAAACTGCCAGCGCATCCAGAAAGGATCGACATTGGATAAAACGGTTCGCAAACGTTGTTCAAGTGCGGCAGCATCCTCTTTGCTGAACTGTTCGTTGCTCAATGCCTGTGCGGCCTCTTCAAGCACTTGTTCAGCTTCTGCTGAATAACCGGGGACTTCATATCGAACGCCTCGCTGGTGAGCCAGTTACGCACATCGCCCTGCCTGACAAACTGCCTGCGAGTGAGTTCTACATTGTTTTCGACCAGATCGAGATCGAACCAGGCGTCATGCATTTTGTGGAACCACGGTTCCACTGAGGCCATGATCAGCGGCGAATGGGTAACGGCGATCAATTGAACTTCAGAGGGTGTAACAGGCTTGTCCAGGTCTGCTGTTCTTACGTCATAAACGGCCTTAGCTGTCTTTATAATAAAATCGCCAACTTGATGACCTTCGTCAACGGTATCCTGATAATCAGGCAAATCGGTCAGCCGTTTGATTACATTCATCAGGGCAGGAACCACCACACGCTGCCATTTCGGATGGAGGTGCGCCTCGACTTCATCGATCAGGAATACCGTGTTGGTCACGGGGTTTTCGCCAAGTAATTCAACGGCTTTCAGGTGCTCTTGCCAGCACCAGACAAGGAAATAGGCGAGCGCGATAATTCGTCGCATACCTGATGAGGCATGAACAACTGCCACCTCCTGACCATAGGCCATTTTCAACGTTGGCATGTCGCGAACATCTTCAAGACTGATGCGCGTCAACGCTCCCGGTTCGAGCCGCTCGATGGCTGAAGGCGACAACCCGTCAAGAACAGAAATCAGATTCTCGAAAGCATGTCCCTTTTCCTTTTGCCAGCCAGCCCAATCCCGAATCAGGCCATTGCAGATCCATGTCCCGTCGTCTCGCTGCAATCCATCCCACACCTCTTTCGGACTAAACACACAGGCTGTCGGGCGATCGTCCGCATCTTTCGATTTCCAGCGGTTTCTGGCAGGGTACCAAACGGCAAAGCTGCCATCAGACAGCGCATAAAACACCAGCCCCGGGTTCGCTGGTCGTCCCTTTGGAGCGCTCCAGCTTTGCTGACGAGGTTCAAATGTGCTGGTATAGTCCTTCGTGGTTGATTTGGCCGAAAATGAGAATGATATTTCAGCTTTCTGCTTTTATCAGCAGGGAGCGCCACCTTGCCAGAGGTCAGTCTGGGATTCAGTTCGCCCGGCCATTGCCGGGTCATGGCCCACCCGGCAATATCGAGCAGAAAGCTTTTTCCCAGGCCGTTATCACCGGTCAGCAGATTCAGCCTTCTGCCGAACGTCAGCTCCATGCCCGGAGCCGGTCCGACATTGGTTATTTTCAAGCGTTCAATCATAGAAACTATTCTCCTGCGACGCCTGTTCAATCGTTATTTCTGAGGTTTACAATCATAAGGTAAAATAGATTTTTCCCCTGAATCCAGTGAGGGCCTCTGTAATACTTCTCTATCCCGGAGTTATGTTTGCATCTCCGGCTTGCCAATGTCATTCTGTGCCAGTCTCTTTAGTCTTTTGTCCCTGAAGTCCTTGTCGTCCTTTACCGCCTGCCCTCTATTACCAGAGTTCCGGAACCAATAACGGGTGGTCAGCGTAATAACTGCAAAAAAGGAGAAGGGTTATGAAGATCGGATATATCGGCCTCGGCAAGATGGGGTTCAATATGGTCGAGCATCTGCTCGAAATTGGCCATGAGGTGGTGGCCTATGATGTTTCGCCGGAGGCGGTCGCGGCGATTGGGGCCAGGGGAGCGGAGACGGCAAGTTCGTTGCAGCATCTGGTTGATCAACTCGATTTGCCGCGTATCGTCTGGATGATGGTGCCAGCAGGCGCGGTTGTCGATGCCGTGCTTGGAGGGCTTGCACCGTTTCTGAAGGTGGGGGATATCCTCGTCGATGGCGGCAACTCGCGCTATACCGATACGGTCATTCGTGCCGGACAACTTGCAAAAGCGGGGATTCACCTGCTCGATGTCGGCACCAGCGGCGGCCTTGATGGTGCCAGGCACGGCGCCTGCATGATGGCTGGCGGTGATCGCCAAGCCTATGAGCGGATCGAGCCGCTGCTGCGCGAGTTGTGTGTCGAGAATGGTTGCGGCTACATGGGGGCGAGCGGGGCGGGCCATTTCGTCAAGATGGTGCACAACGGCATCGAGTACGGCATGATGCAGGCTATCGGCGAGGGGTTTGACCTGCTCAGGGCAAGCGGATACGGGTCAGATAACGAAACGGTGGCCCGAGTCTGGTCGAACGGCTCGGTCATTCGCGGATGGCTCATGGAGCTTGCCGGAAAAGCTTTTGCGAAGGATGGTGATCTTGGCTGGCTGGGTGGAGAGATTGCCGATTCCGGCGAAGGACGCTGGACGGTCGAGACGGCTCTTGAACTTGGGGTCGCCGTGCCGGTTATCGCCGAATCCCTGTTCAGGCGATACCGCTCGCGAACAGGGGGGAACTTCTCGGACAAGGTTGTCGCAGCGCTTCGTCATGAGTTCGGTGGGCACTCTTTTCAGACACCCGGTGAAGGGGAGGCCAAAGCATGAGCGCGTCACTCGACAACTTCACGATCGTCATCTTCGGTGCAGGCAGTGATCTGGCCTCACGCAAGCTTTTTCCTTCGATTTTCCAGCTCGCACGCTGGGGCCATATGCCGCCGAGTTTCAGGGTGATTGGTGTCGGGCGTCAAGAGACGGGTCACGAAGCGTTCAGGTGGAGCGTTCGGGAGCGGTTGATGGAGCACTTCCCTGAAGCCGCTGGTGATACGGAGCGGCTCGATACCTTTTGCCGCAGCCTCTTTTATGTCAGGGTCGATCTCGATGATCCGGTAGGATACGAGGTGCTGCATGACGAGATCATGCGCCAGGAAGAGGCAGCGCAAGCCTGCCGCAACCTGATGTTCTATCTGTCGATCCCGCCAAGTCTTGCGCCCGCCGTTGTGCGCAATCTCGGTGCTGCCGGTCTCGGCGGACGGGAGCGCTCATGCACCGGGTGGCGCAAGCTCATCGCCGAAAAGCCCTATGGCCAAGACCTCGAAAGCGCCCGAGAGCTGAACCGGGTGATCGACGAGGTTTTCGACGAGAGCCAGGTCTACCGAATCGACCACTATCTCGGCAAGGAGCCGGTGCAGAACATCATGGTCTTCCGCTTCTCCAATGGCATCTTCGAGCCGCTCTGGAACCGGCAGTATATTGCACAGGTTATGATTACCATCGCTGAGGATTTCGGCATCCGGGGGCGCGGCGGTTACTACGAAGAGGCCGGGCTCTTGCGGGACATCATCCAGAACCACGGCTTGCAGTTGCTCGCTGCCATCGCGATGGAGCCGCCCGTCGATCTTGACGCAGACTCGATCCGCGACGAGAAGTCCAAAATCCTGCGCTCGGTGCGCCGCTTCACCCCCGACTCCGTGCGTGACTCGGTGGTGCTCGGCCAGTATGAAGGGTACCTGGCCGAAAGAGGGGTCGCCCCTGACTCGACAGTCGAGACCTTTGCCGCCGTCAAGTTCTATATCGACAACTGGCGCTGGTCTGGCGTGCCGTTCTATATGAAGGCGGGCAAGAACCTCGCCAAAAGCGTGACTGAAATCGTCATCACCTTCCGCTGCCCGCCCCAGAACTATTACGGGTCCTATGGCGGCGCAGCGTGCAGCACCCCGAACCAGGTGGTGCTCGGCATCCAGCCCGACGAAACAGTCGCCATCCGCTTTGGCGCCAAACGCCCCGGCGAAGAGATGATCACCGATCCGGTCTACATGAAGTTCGATTACCGCAGCACCTTCCAGAGCGAAGGACTCACCCCCTACCACCGCCTCCTGCTCGACGCCATCGAAGGCAACCAGATGAACTTCATCCGCAGAGACAGCGTCGAACACTCCTGGTCCATCATCGACAGCCTGAAAGATTCAATCAACGGCCAGGTTCCGGAGCTTTATCCGGTGCATAGCTGGGGGCCGGAATCATCGCGGATTTACGGGTGAGATGGGTAGGGGGATTGAATATTCTGAAATGGACACTCAAACTTGTATTCGCATTTCAATTGCCCCGGCAACAAAAAATCGGAATCGTCGCGGTTGTAAGAAATTTGGCTAAAGCCCGGATTTATTTTGTGTTATCCGCATACCCCG
>JAAXWL010000061.1 GCA_013334975.1 Chlorobiaceae bacterium | reverse complement strand
CATCGTTTTGAACTCAAAGGGGACTCGCTCAGAAAGAAATTTTAATCGTATCTTTTACTGCCTTTCAATCGCCGCCCCGATGTACACTTTCCTCCGAAACGGGTGTACAATTTGCCCGAAATCTCCACTGGTCACTTTCCCAAAAGTGGCGAAGTCAGGAAAAGACACACAAAAAGCATCTTCGGGCCAAACCCCGAACACGGCAAAAAAAAAGCCCTGCAACTGCAACGCGCAGCATACCGGGCCTACCATTCAAACGCGACCTCGCGAAACACCAGCCACATCAAAGCAGAGCTATCGTTTTCGGGCCCCGGCGGGGACCAGGAATCCAACGCATCCTCCGGCAAATCGACTTGCCAGAAAAACACACAGCACAGCCCCAATCGTCAAAACGTCCAATACAACACCCGCCCCATAAGTTCATGCAGGGCAAGCGAAGAAGTTTCAAGCGCCGCCGCATCAGGAAGGAAACTCATCACGGTCAGCCGCTCCTTACCGGTCGTCCGGTAATCCACCGGGAACCGCTCCACGACGAACCCCTGGCGCTCAAATAGTCCCGCCGCCCGCTGCATGTGGAACGCACTGGTCACCAGGATAATTCTGCGCTTCTGTGCTCCATCACCCCCGAGAAGCAACGTTTTTACAGCCCGGGACTCCTCCACGGTATTCCCTGCCAACCCGCTCACCAGGATCGCCGTCTTGGGAACCCCAGCCTCCTGCGCCCTGCGGGCAAGCAGTTGCCCCTCCGGAACCATCTCCGGCTGCCATGGCCACTGCCCTGCTGTAAACACAAGCACCTTGCCCTTCCCGCCTCGAAACAGCTGCACGCCCGCCTCATAACGGTCGGCGGCATCGCACCACTCCCCCAACGGCGCCCCCTCCGGCTGTAACATCATACCGCTCAACACGACGATGGCATCAGCCGGCACGACCCGACCAACCTCCACCCTTGGCGCTGAGCCCTCCATGCTCCGCATCAGCGCGTCACCGACGGCCTGCATACTGAACATCCAAAGCACCAGCACGCCAAGCCACGCCAGCACCCGCCGCCTAGATATCAACCCGGCCATCACCAGCATCAGGCCAAACCCGACAGGCAGTAACAGCAAAGGAAGGATTTTGATCAGTCTGGACATAAGGACACCTCCAGCACCAAGTGGGGACGCACCAAGTGGGGACGTAAGTGAATATGGAAAGAAATAACACAAACACGTATCTTACCTGCAAAGCTACAAACTGTAGCGTCAGGATTCCCAGCAAACAGCCAAGGAGCATTCATGCCCAGAGGAGCACGACTCGACACGCCAGGAACGTTGCATCATGTGATGGTCCGGGGAATCGAACGCGGCGCGATCGTGGCCGATGACGAAGATCGACAGGACTTTGTCGAACGCTTGGCCAAGGCGGCATCCGCAACCGGCACGATGATCGCCGCATGGTCGCTGATGACCAACCACGCCCACCTGCTGCTCAGAAGCGGCAATGCCGGGCTGCCGACATTCATGCGCAAGGTGCTGACCGGTTATTCGGTAGCCTTCAACCGGCGCCATCAGCGCTGCGGGCACCTGTTCCAGAACCGCTACAAATCGATTCTGTGCGAGGCTGAATCCTATCTGCTGAAACTGGTCTCCTATATCCACCTGAACCCCCTGCGTGCCGGCCTTGTTGGCTCTCTTGCGGAACTCGAACAATATCCATGGAGCGGCCACGCGGCCCTGATGGGCAAGGTCGAGCTGACCTGGCAGGACACCGACTACGCGCTCCGCCATTTCGGCCGGACAGCCGGCTCCGCTCGCAAGGCCTATCTGGCATTCATGCAGGAGCAGAGCCTACTGGGTCGGCAGCCTGAACTGACCGGCGGAGGGCTGATCCGTTCAGCCGGAGGATGGTCGGAGGTGCTGTCAATGCGGCAGCGAGGTGAGCGCCAGTTCAGCGATGAGCGGATATTGGGCAGCGGAGAGTTCGTCGAATCCGTGCTCGGAGACGTTGCGGGTGCAGTGAAAACCATGGTACCTGTCGTATCAAGGCAGAACGAAGCCACCTCGGTGCTTGCAGAGTTCTGTACGGCCTCGGGCCTCTCAGCGGCGGCACTGCAAGGCGGTACCCGAAGCGAAGCATACGCTAAAGCCAGACGAATACTTGCCACAAGGTTCGTGATGGAGCTCGGCCTGAACCATGCGGATACAGCAAGGATCCTCGGCGTTTCCAGGTCTGCGGTAAGCCAGATGTTCAGGAAATAACATCAGCGGCGCGATCAATCCTCCACCAGCCGCCTGAACGCATTTACTGCCGGGTAAAGCCGGGCCTTCCGAAAACGGCAGGTGGATACTCTCCGCCCAACGTCATCCATCCTGACAACCGGGAACGGATTTTTCTTTCCTTATTCACTTACGTCCCCTTATCGTCCGTCCCCCTATCGTCCCTTCAGGTTCTATCTGCCATGCACCATATGATCGACAGCATCAACAAGGCTTGCGGATTCAGGGTATGAAATCTTTCGCATGAAATAGGCCGGGGAAGCCAAAACCTGTTCGACATCACGCTGATCGAGATTTGCCGGATTGCTTCCGTCTCGAAATTCCCAGACAATGAAACGTCGATCGTCATTGACGATCTTCTCCTTGAACGGGGAGTTCATGAGGACCGTCTGAAAAAAGAACTCCTCAGAACAGAACGAATGATTGAACTGTTTCATGAATGCCGGATGCGCCGCAGCATAACCCATGGCATACTCAAGACATTCCCGGTCGAGTGACCAATAGGTATTGCCGCAAAACAGTTTGAGATTAGCAGGTATTCCGCGTTTATAGGAGAGTATCCTCTGGATTCCGACCAGGTAATGGATCATCCTTCGACCCCAGCGAGTCCTCCCGTCGAAAAGGTCGAAAAAGTTGTAGTAAACCAGGCGATCATACCCGCCATCCTTCCAGTCATCCCTCGGCAACGGCAATGAGTGCAGGTAGTTGACCCCCTTCAACCCTTCACCGATGAGAAAGTCCGAACTCTTGATCGGGTAATCCTGCCCGGTGATCAGGTGGCAATACCCCGTGCCGCTTTCCAGAGCCTTTTCGACCAGCAGCAGGATTGCCTTCAAATGGTTGTTCCCACCCCAATTCACCTTGTAATTGCTGAAAACAGCCACGTTTTCATACTTGCAGGCCAGGGCATGAAAGCCCTCACGCACTTCACGACTGGATTTTGCGTCCACGTGGATGAAGAAGCTGAACTCCCCGGAGAGGCGGATTATGACGCGCTCAAGCCATTCCGGCTCCTTGAACGCAGTGACCAGGATCCCCTGTTTCATCATTCAATCCCCATGAAAGTCAGTTTTTCTTCAGGACGCTGACCAGATTCTGTCCGTTAATGTACTGTTCAACGACCTGAAAGCTACCAGTAAATCCGTACATGGCACCCCATCGGCGCTGGTCGTCGAAGTAAAGCTTGAAGGTCTCTTCGGTCAAAACGTTGACGTGGGTAGGGTCCTGGAATGCCGGAGGGAACGGATAGGCCGGCGTGCAGGAAAAAAAGATGCCGCCAGGTTTGAGCACTCGCCAGATTTCGTTCATGAGTTCGACGAACGGCAAACGACGTTCCGGCAGGTAAATCACCCGTGGCACATGCTCGAGGAAATCGAATGCCGTAACGTAATCAAAGGCGCAATCCTCGAATGGTAGGGGCTCGATCGCAAGGTCGGCTTTGCGGATATTCTTCTCAGAACACTCAAAAACATCCACCCCAAAAACGGTTGGCGCGTTGAACGGGTTGCGTTGCCGCTGGCCACATCCGAGATCAAGGGATTTCGACTCCTTCGCCCCCGATCCTCCTGCATCATATTTGCTGTATATGCTGTTGAGATCCCTGATTTTCGGGAGGCCAATGGTTGCCCGCATCAGGTGTTTCGCAATCTTCCTTTTCAATTCGAGAAAGTCACTCATAGGTAAGGCCAGTTATTAATGGGCAGTACGCATCCGGCGGCTCAAGAAGCCACTTCAAGAAGCAACTTCCGCAAGGGCTCTTCATCACCATCGGCAATCAACTTGCCAGCCCGTTTCAGCAAGGCATCGAGTTCGGGGGCTTCAAGACCCGGCTCGACCGCCTTCATGATCTTCGGATGAGCGGTAGGCTGTGCGTTTTCGTCGGCGATCAGCAACTCTTCATAAAGCTTCTCTCCCGGCCGCAGCCCCGTGACGACAATGTCGATATCACCGTCAGGATTCACGGCATCCCGCACCTCATGCCCGGCAAGACGAACCATATTCCTCGCAAGGTCTATAATCTTCACCGGTTCACCCATATCGAGAAGGAAAATCTCCCCTCCGGCAGCCATGGAGCCCGCCTGGATTACCAACTCGACGGCTTCGTGGATGGACATGAAATACCTGGTCACCTCCTCGTGCGTCACCGTGACAGGACCACCCTTACCAATCTGCTCCTTGAACAGCGGGATGACCGAACCGGACGAGCCGAGCACATTACCGAACCTTACCGCGCAGAAACGCTGCCTCCGCCCCTCTGCCTGAGCCTGGCGATCACACTCCTGCATGACGATCTCCGCCCAGCGCTTGGTCGCACCCATGGCGTTGGTGGGACGAACCGCCTTGTCCGTCGAGATAAGGACGAACGTCTCCACCCCATGCTCCAGGGCGGCAGCCGCAAGCGTCCTGCTCCCGAACACGTTGTTCGACACCCCCTCGGCAATGTTGCACTCAACGAGCGGCACATGCTTGTGGGCCGCAGCATGGTATATGGTTTGCACCCCGTACCTCTCCAGCAACCTTACGACAAGTGACCGGTCACCTACCGAACCGAGGCAGGGGACCACCTCACAAGCAGCAAAACCGCCCAACGAGCGGTCGATCTGGTACAATGCATGCTCGCTGGCCTCAAGCAGAATCAGCCGACTCGGAGCACGTGCTACAACCTGCCGGCAAAGCTCCGAGCCAATCGAGCCGCCGGCACCGGTCACCATAACCACCTTCCCGGTGATATCCTTGCCAATTAATTTCGGATCGGCGGCAACCGGGTCACGGCCGAGCAAATCCCCGATATCAACCTCGCGCACCATATTGACCAGATGCTTACCATTGGCAATCTCGGCCACCGCAGGCAAGATCCTCACCTTCACCGGGTACTCCTCAAGAAGCTTGACGACGGCCTGCCGCTTCAGGTTTGAATCGGATGAAAGCGTCACGATGACGTCGTGGATGTCGAACTTCTCGATCACCCCGCCAATTTGGGAAATGCTGTAGACCCGCAACCCGTCGAGGTCCTTTCCCAATAGCTCAGGGTCGTCGTCGATGAACCCCGCAGGGAACAGTTCCTGCCCGCCCTGCAGCGCAGCGGCAAGCTGGCGGCCCGAAGAACCGGTGCCGTAAATCAGCACCTGCCGTCCCGAGAACTGCCTGCGTACCGGCAGCCAGAGCACCCATCGGGCCCCGAACCTCGACGCGCCGATCATCATGACTGCCAATAGTGCGTAAATGACAGGTACCGATCGAGGCACCCCTTCGCCCCCGGTCATGGAGGTCATGAACGCAAGCGTCGACCAGATGATGGCCGAAAAACCAACCGACTTGATAATGGCCCACAAAGCGTGCTCGCCCATGTAACGGACAACCGAACGGTAAAGCCCGAACGGAATGAAGAACGGAATGCTGAGCGCTGGCGCCGCCATCATCAGGAGCAACTGCTCCAGGCTGGGAACGAACAACACGCCAAAACGGAGGCTATAGGCACCCCAGACGGAAAATGCCAGCAACACCGTGTCCACCAGCATCATGAGAAGCTGCTTGCGGTTACGGCCAAGGCCGGTCAATCCTTTGAAAAACCTTGAGGTGAAGCTTGTAGGCATTAATGCGCAATCCCTTTGCGGTGCAGGACATTAACGAACGTCAGCCGCAATATATGCATATCGAAGGCAAAGGAGCGCCGTTCAAGGTATTCACGATCAAGTTCCACCTTTCTGGGAATCGGCAACTCGTCACGCCCGTTGACCTGGGCCCAACCGGTCAGGCCGGGAGGCAACTCATGCACCCCGCATTGCGTGCGAAGCGCGACCAGGTCATCCTGGTTGAACAATGCAGGCCTCGGGCCGACGAAGCTCATCTCCCCCTTCAGGATGCACCACAACTGGGGCAGTTCGTCAAGGCTCGTCTTGCGCAGGAATCTACCAATCGGGGTAAGATACCGGTCGGGGTCGTTCATGAGATGGGTCGGTAGCGCCGGGGTATCGGTGCGCATCGACCTGAATTTTGGCATCCTGAAAATCCTGTTTCCCTTTCCCACCCTGTCGGACCAGTAGAGTGCGGGACCCGATGAGGTCAACCGCACCAGCACGACGATTAAACCCATAAGCAGGAGCAGGGCCAAAAGAGCAACCAATGCAAAGAGAAAATCCGCACTCCGTTTAGCCAGACCATAATAACGTGAATTGCCTCCGGTCGCCCCCCCTGATGCGGCAATATCAAGCCTGGTGCCAAGCATAACCAGCAGGGTCCCGCACAACGCACCAACCGTTACCCCGAGCAACAGAGCCGCGACAAGTTTCGGAGAGGGTTGCTTGCCCGCCCACGCCGCCCCACAGGCACCCGATTCGTTCAATAAGCATATTGCCGTGGCCACGGCCAAGCCAAGTACTGCCCCGGGAACGATAACCTTCCACTCTCCAAGCAGCAGGCGCCATCCCGCCATGACATCATGCATTTTCGTATCCACTTGGCTAAAATTCTTTCAAAATGTCAATCGATGCCTACCGCCTGCCAGCCCGCAATTCACCATAGAGGGCCAGGGTTTCAGCGGCAATTTTCCTCGTATCGAACTCCCGTTCTGCTTTCAACCGGCTGTTACGCCCCATCCTTTCCCTCAACGCACGATCCATAATCAGCCTGCCAAGGGCATCGGCCAAGGGTTCCTCGCTCCTGACCGGCACGAGGAAACCGTTGTCCCCATCAACCACAACCTCACGGCATCCGACCGTATCGGTAGTTACAATGGGAAGTCCGCAGGCTGCAGCCTCAATGAGAGACTTCGGCAACCCCTCACGGTATGATGGCAGGCACGAGATATCGGACTGATTCAGGACCTCCGGGACATCGTCGCGCCAGCCCCACCATTCCACGCCTTTCGAGCCGTCCCACGCCCTCAGGATCGACTCCGGAATCGCCGTCGGGTTCGAAGGATCCGTAGCCCCGACAAGCACGAATCGGGCACAGACCTTCCGATCGAAAAGCAGGTGGGCCGCGGCCACGAACTCGCGGACACCTTTGTCCTCCAGCATCCGGGCGGTCAGCACCACCAACGGGGTTTCATTTCCTTTACGCCGTGGCTGGCAGGTTTGCAGATCCACACCCGCCCCCCGGACCAGCCGGGCGGCATCCCGTCGCACCGCCCCCCATACAACAAACGTTTCAAGATCATCACCGTTCTCAAAAACGACCCTGCTGCCTGCAGGATTGACCAAAAGCCTGTAGGCTAACTGGAGTAACGGGCGAAACAACCGGGCAGCCCGGTCAGTGGAACTGAAGACATAGCCCATACCAATCGGGGCGTTCACGATATGCCTCACTCCCGCCAACTTCGCGGCAATCGTACCGTAAAGGATAGGCTTGGCGCCCGCCTGATGCACCAGATCCGGCCGGTAAGCCCGATAGATTCTCCATACCCGGACGAGCAGGCGCAACTCGGTGAGCGGGTTCGTGCTCCGTCGCTGCAGGCCCGTCGGGAAATATTGAAACCCGCTGGAACGGATGAATTCAGCATCCCTCCCCTCACGCGCGGCAACGGCAACCTCATAGCCTGCCTGCTGCGCGGCCCGGGCACGATCGATGAAGTGCGAACAGAAAAACCAGTCTTCCGTCAAGAAATACAACAACCTCATACTCAAAACAGGGAAAAGCTATAAACGTGCGGAACGGGCGGTCGAGGAATCGGTAGAACGCAGTAGAGGCAGATTCCCAATGCCGTCATCACGAGGGTAACAGCCAAAGCACCGCCCCGTTCTTCCCCAGAAAAATGCTGAGTCGTAAGCATAAAAAATGCTGCTGAGTACGGAAGCAGGTAACGCGGTTGCACCAGAGGATTAATCGAGAGTACTGACACGGCGACAATGAGCAACAAACTGCCAAAGAGGACCGCAGCCCGCTCTTCGTTCCTAATGTATGACCAGGTAGCAAGGCAAAAAGCCACCAACATTGAAATCCCGGAGATAAAGTAGCCAACCGCAAGCAGGTTGATTCCACCTTGATCGTCGACAAACACGGTTCTCATGGCTAAGTTGGACATATTCCCTATCACCCGGATCAGGTAATCGGAAGCCGTGCTGGCTTTAAGCCAGGAGACTGTCTGATAATAAGCCACATAATCTGCGTAAACTCGAATATGACCAAGCAACTCTCGCCCGTAAACAAAAAGAAAACCGCTGAACACCATGGCTACCAGAGCGATAATACGCCATGTAAAGCCTCTCCTGAGTAGCAAGATGGCAAACATACATGCCAACGAAATGAACATATCCCCATCACGAATAAAATACATTCCAAAAGTCAGCATTAAGGCATAACCCCATGAACCGCGTATAAGAAACCGGCTCCACTCGAGTATGATCAACAGCATGAGCAAATCCTTGCTGGGTAGTGCCAAGGAGAGCAGGTAAAACGGGTACAGAAAAAGTAAAGAGGTGCCATGTCTTAATACAATCCAAACCACGACAAGCAGATTGAGGGCAAAAAAACCAAAAACA
The DNA here is from genome assembly GCA_013334975.1 of Chlorobiaceae bacterium. Classification (GTDB taxonomy): domain Bacteria; phylum Bacteroidota; class Chlorobiia; order Chlorobiales; family Chlorobiaceae; genus Chlorobaculum. The sequence continues at coordinate 6,852 of JAAXWL010000061.1, read as the reverse complement.
CCCAATAGCCTGAAAGGTAGGCCCTGAACTAATAACACTCCAATACGCCGACCAACACAAGACCAAGGAAATCCGGGCATAGAATCTATTAGCGCATGAAACAGGGTAATGCCATCAGGAACATACCAGTTCGACAAGCATAAAGCATGGTTGCAAGAAAGTATCTGGCCCAAATACACCGTGATGCAAAGAAGGACAACTGCCATCAACAAAGTTATCCGTTGCTTCTGGTAGAGTAGCCGCACTGGTTGACTGACGGGCAAAATGAGCATCGATAATGTTACCCAGTTATTTCAAGCAACGCATGAAGAATGCTGGCGACGTTGAGAGAGCACCATCCTCCTGATAAACTTGAACAAAGAAAAAAGAGCAGCAAGCAACGCCTGGGCCATACCTATCTGTTTTTTTTCAACCAAACTTCGGTAAATCTGCAATTCAGATTGCTCCATTTTCCAAAGAGCCGAACTGACGCCCCCCTGGCTGAATGGCGCACGATGAGCCCGAGCCAAAGGGAGTTCGAGGACAACCGCGTCACAGCCATCAGCAAGCAAGCGAAGCCAAAGAGAATAGTCCTCGGAATAGCGCTCCCCAGGCAAAAATCGCTGGCCGACATTCCGTCGTACCATGACCGTACTGGTGAGCAACCGATTCTTGAAGATCATCTTCCTCAGCGTAACAGCGGCACCCGTAACATTCCCATCCAGCCGCATGTCAGCCGGCATATCCCCATAAACGAGTTGATTCCCGCTAAACGATACATCAGGATGCAGCTCCATCCATGACACTTGTACGGCAAGCTTGTCCCTGTGCCACGAATCATCGCTGTCAAGGAAAGCAACGTACTCCTGAGTCGCCACCGCCCATCCGGCATTCCGTGCCCCTCCCGGCCCCATATTTACGCTTAGGAAAACCGGTGTAACCGTAACCAAACCGCTCCCGCCATACAGTGACTGCAGCCTTGAAATACAGGAGCGCGTTTGCCCCCCATCGGGGCTGGCGTCATCGACAAGGATGATTTCCTCAGGCAACAATAACTGATGAAGAACGGAGTTGACCGCACGTTCGAGCACCTCTGCACAACAGTAACAGGGAATAACGACGCTAACAGGAGCGGTGACTTTACCTGGATTTGAATTCCTCATCTGGAAACGGCGATCCGCCGCCAACCGGCGGGTACGATATTGTTATGGGGATAGAGCCGGCTCCTGTTCCATATGGCCGGAGCCACGACGACCTTGCCTGCTCTCCGATTCAAGTATGCGCCCCACCAGCTGAAAGTACTGTTCGATATAACATGATGATGACACCGCGACATGAGAATCAGTTCCTGGGTAGGGCTGAAATTAGATCCATCCAGTTTCAGCTCGTCGGAAATAATGAGGGTATCCGGAGTCAAATCAAGATTTGCACGAACCCACTCCACATCATCTGAAAAAACGACAATATCAAGGCGCCCCAGCTCATCGGACATCAATGAAAGAGCGGAGCGGTAGTAATCTGCCGTACAGATTTCATGTTGAACATGATATACGTAATCCCCCCTGCGCACATGTAGCGAAACCGGATTGCGCATGGCAGTAATTCGGCTCGTAATCGTCTGTATCTCTGCTTCCCTGTCAGGCCGAAGTGTAAACTCTTTCATCAAGCTATCAAGGCAACTCATGAAATATTTTTCACTCTGAAAATAGCCATCAAGATAGGCGTCGCCTTTCAGGCACATGACTTCTGGATGCCAATCGGGATAATAGCGCTTGAATACCTTCTGCAGCAACAGGCGGCGTATCTCCGAGAACTGCCCCAAGGGATTTCGGTACCGATCTATCTCCTCGGGAGTTGCAACCGGTGCGGATATGAAAAAATCCAGGATATCCGGATTACGTAATGTTTGACGCAAGCGGTCCTGAGATGCGAACACAGACAATTCCAGCTTCAGTTGCTGCCCGTTCTTCATAGCAATTGCAAAACCAGCCGCATACTGAAAAAGCTGGTTACCCAAGCCGCCGTTCAACCTGGTGATAACCATACCAGAAATAACGTTATCCAGTGATAAGCATTGACAAAACCTTCGCTCAAAAAAATGAAGCGCCGGTGTTTGTTGGTTCCGAGATAATACACCTAACCATAGAGTATGGCCTCAAAGCCACTTATTGTTTTTTGTAAAAATAAAAAGACCAAGCTGGTAGGGCCGCAATGCCAGATCAGCCAAGGCAGAATCATCGAATGCAGATTCTTGCTGCCCATACTCTTGAGAAATAACCGTCAGCTTTTGCAGTGTCATACCAGCTGCCTCAGCACAATGTAAGATACTTCGCGGATCAAAAACCCAATTGGCATTAAATTCCACGCGCTCTTTGCCAATAGGCGTAGAGAGGTAAAACATGCCACCCGGTTGCAGTAACTGCGCCATATTGGCGATACCACGCTGGTAGCCTTGCGGATTAACCGGATCGCCATAACGCCCTAGCCCAAAGTGCTCAATGGCATGCAGGCATGAGAGTGAGTCGCAATACCCAACCCCTGCAGCAGTTAGTAATGAAGCGGGATTCATAAGATCAGCCCGGCGAAATACCACGCCAGGCACGTCTGTCCTGATTGGTCGTACATCAAACACTTCGATATCTCTAAAGCTGGCCACATGCGCCACAAACCCATCCACTCGTGAACCTATATCAACATGCTTGACTGGCTTTGCCGCATGAATGGCTCGCGCCACCAGCAGATCTTGCCAGAAGTATTCGCTCTTGGTCGAGCCACCGTCTTCATGGCGGTCATGCATGCACGGTTTGAACTTCATGGGACCCACATAGGCTTTGCGGAAAGACATCCAGTCTCGCAGGTAAACAGGCAAACCAATCCAGGAACGCAAGAATAGGCGTAGATCAAGACCAAATTGGCTGGAAAGAAGCCAGTGAAGTTTTATTAGAGCAGGTTTTTTTTTCATTAAATGCTACTATCTAGCGTTAAGCTGATGATGTCCTTGTTCAGTGGATACTTCCAGAATTATGCTTGTGAGCTGTCATCGACATTACGATTAAGCGCAACCATCCAAACAAAATAAATAACGGAAAACGCCACCAAAGCGACCACGACACCTATAATACCAGCAGTTGCCGCGCTGATCACATTTAAGACGATCGCTATCAACGCTGTGCTGATTTTGGCTATCGTTAAAGCTGACGATTTCATTTCGCTCATGAGTTTCAAGGCCAGCATTTGACCAGCAGCAAAGATCCCGCCCGCCAGCAACACCCACGGCAATAAAAAAGAACTTTCGCGGTAACCGGGTGCAACCAGTAAGCGAAAAAGCCATTCATGCAACATATATGTAATCACAAAACCAAACAGCGTGGTCATTAAGGTGATATACGTCATCCTCCAAGTCAAGCCACTAACATTAGCATTGCGAACTTGGTCGGTAGCATCACCCGATCGTTGAAAAAGGATCGGGCCCAAAAGACTACCTAAAAAACCACTTACCAAAGAGATAGGTGTGTAACCCAACTGAAATAGCACGGCATATTGGCCGACGTCTATTGGGGATGCGTAAACCTGCAGTGCCCATCGGTCAGAAACCTGCTGCCCCCAAGCGAATAAACCCCAAGTTGAAAACGGTAAAGAGTAGCTCCACATCTGAGGCATCCACTGGTTGCTCCGAGAAATTTGAGGTTGTGGCGGTGAAATGGAGCTCCGAAAAAAAATGAGTTGGGAAACCATGATTACCAAGGAGGATACGGCATAGCCAATCACCACCGCTGAACTGGATGCGCCAAACCAGAGGACAACACCCAGCGCTAGCCCAATTTTAAGCCAAGCCTCTAACCCGCCATGAATGGCGACAATTGCTCGATGACGGGCCGCACTCTGAATACTGTTAAGAGCACTATTATAACCACTTAATACCGAGAACACCAAGATTGCAGCTGCCAACCCTATCCAGATTGAATAGCCTAACCATAATAAGCCAGCTATCATAACCAAGCCAATCGCCGCCACAACCATTGTAGCATAAAACATCAATCGACGGGCCGCATTTAGATAGCCAATCAGATCCTGCTTTTCAGCTGCGATGGAATAAAAACGGCTAATGCCATTTGCGACCCCTCCCATAACGACCTGATTGACCAACCCTGCAACAGTGAGCCCCAATGCCAGTTGACCGTATTGCACAGCGTCAAGATGCTCAGTAAGTACACGTACCAGCACCATTGAGGCAACGACCGTTGCAACTTGTCCAACGACAATCCAACCACCTTCTTTTGCAAGACGCTTAAGTCGATTCATGCCCGAGTCACTCCCCATAGTACTGATGAAGTGCCATGTGTGTGTTAGCGGCTAAAAAAATAATACGTTAGCATTCACACCGATTACGGGTAATTAAAAAACATGAATCGGGAATCACCCTTCATGGCTGACTGATACTGCATAGCCCTTATCTCTTAACAACGCATGTCGCCGAGCCTGATCCAGATCATGAGCCACCATTTCACCAACCATCTCATCAAGCGCGATCTGCGGAACCCATCCAAGGTCAGCCTTTGCTTTCGAAGGATCGCCGAGCAGGGTTTCAACCTCCGCCGGACGGAAATACCGGGGATCGATCCGGACAAGCACCGATCCGGTACTGAGTGCCGGATACTGAATATTGAAGGAATCAACGATACCCACTTCATCAAGTCCTTCGCCTCGCCAGCGAAGAGTGATACCGAGGCAAGCGGCGGCTTTTTCTATGAACTCCCGCACGCTGTACTGAACACCCGTAGCGATGACATAATCCTTGGGCTCGTCCTGCTGCAGCATCATCCACTGCATTCGCACATAATCCTTGGCATGCCCCCAATCCCTTTTTGCATCAAGATTGCCGATATACAGGCACTCCTCGAGTCCCTGGCTGATGTTGGCCAGCGCACGGGTAATCTTGCGCGTCACGAACGTCTCCCCGCGTCGAGGAGATTCGTGGTTGAACAGGATGCCATTACAGGCGTACATACCGTACGCTTCACGGTAGTTCACCGTAATCCAGTAGGCATAGAGCTTTGCCACAGCGTAAGGGCTTCTCGGATAGAATGGCGTAGTCTCTTTCTGGGGCATCTCCTGTACCAGCCCGTAAAGCTCACTCGTGCTGGCCTGATAAATGCGGGTTGACTTTTCGAGCCCGAGGAAGCGGATTGATTCAAGCAATCGGAGCGTACCAAGTGCATCGACATCAGCCGTGTATTCCGGAGACTCGAAGCTCACGGCCACATGGCTTTGGGCTGCAAGATTGTAGACTTCGTCCGGCCGGATTTCGGCAATAAGGCGGGTAAGGTTGCCGCTATCAGTCAGGTCTCCGTAATGAAGTACCAGATTCCGATTCGTCGCATGCGGATCCTGGTAGAGGTGGTCGATGCGTTCAGTGTTGAACGACGAAGATCGACGTTTGATACCATGGACCTCATACCCTTTTTCCAGAAGCAGTTCTGCCAGGTATGAACCATCCTGACCGGTAATGCCGGTAACAAGAGCTTTCTTCATTTATACGTGATATTTCAGGAAGTCCTGATACGCTAACTTCAGGCCCTCCTTGAGGGTTGTGCCAGGCTTCCAGCCAAGGCTGCCGAGCCTTGAACTATCCATGAGCTTGCGGGGTGCTCCGTCTGGCTTTGAGGCATCGAACTCGATAGAGCCTCCAAATCCGATAGTTTCAGCAATGTCCCCAGCAAGTTCCTTGATTGTGAGATCCTGCCCTGTCCCAACATTGATGTGGCTGAGCATCGGCTGCGTATGCTGGTCATACCTCGCTTTGTCGAGGTTCATCACATGAACACATGCAGCCGCCATATCATCGACGTAAAGGAACTCCCTCCTTGGAGAGCCACTCCCCCAGATGGCAACGCTATGGGCATTGGCGATCTTGGCCTCATGAAAGCGCCGGATGAGGGCCGGAATGACGTGGCTGTTGTCTGGATGGTAATTGTCACCAGGGCCGTACAAGTTGGAAGGCATTACACTCCGATAGTCGGCCCCGTACTGGCGATTATAGCTTTCACAAAGCTTGATGCCGGCAATCTTCGCAATGGCGTAGGGTTCGTTGGTCGGCTCCAACTGGCCTGTGAGGAGCGCATCCTCCCGCATCGGTTGCACTGCCAGTTTAGGGTAGATGCAACTCGATCCAAGGAAAAGAAGCTTTTCGACACCGTACCGGTAGGCCGCGTCGATGACATTGGCCTCGATCATCAGGTTCTGGTAGATGAACTCGGCCGGGTAGGTATTGTTCGCATGGATGCCACCGACTTTCGCGGCAGCGAGGTAGACCTGATCAGGCTTTTCCTGCTCGAAGAACCGCTTGACCTCCAACTGGTTCGTAAGATCGAACTCCTTGTGGCTACGACAGAGAAGTGCCGATTCAGAACACCCAACCGCAAAAAGCCTGCGGACGATGGCCGAGCCAACCATCCCGCGATGCCCCGCCACATAAATTTTCGGTTCAGTCATACCCGGCGGAAGAGGAATTCAATAGCAAAAAAAGCAGAATGCACATACCACAAAAGGCCTCGCCCTCTTCAGTTACAACCGAGAACACAAAAAACAAGGACATTAGGCATCGAAAAACCGACCCTGCCGCCAATAACTCCTGTCAATATAAAGTAAATCTCATGAAAGCGGATACCGGAGGGTGATTGACGGTTTTAGCGCGCGGAAATCGAGGGGGCTGTTGAGTTCGGGAGCGGAGGGTTACAGGCATGAATATTCGTCGGGTAACGGCAGCGCATTGCTGCGCCACCGTCCCCTAAGAACCGTGCATGCGACTTTCACCGCACACGGCTCAAGCCTCGGCTAAGGCACCTTCTGGTACCCGGTAACGCCATGGCATTG